>NZ_LFZQ01000007.1:0-375050 GCF_001990725.1 Acinetobacter genomosp. 33YU
AAACACTTCGTATAATGTATATTATGTTAAATAAGATATGTAGAAATCTACCTATATAAGACTCTGGCTACTATGCGTTGCTACTACGCCGTTTATTCTTTGCTGTGGTCAATTATTAAGCTTGCATCACTGTCTGCTGGGCTTTATTAACACTCTTAATTACTTTGGCATAACCCTACTTCTAGTTTTAGCCAGAATAATTCTCAAAGCAGCCTTCTATAAAATGTAATTACACTTTTATGTTTGCCCTAGCGAGCTAAGCGACTCACTACATCCTAAATTTAGGATTTGCATTTGTGGTTACTGGCTATCTACAGATTATTTTGCTAAATCGCCTTTTGGTCCCTAAAGTTATTAATTTGCTTAGGCTAAATTGCAATACACAGAATATTTTCTATCTTATTGAAATTTATATAAATATTTTTTAAAACCCTATTTACATGCTCTTAAAAACTGATATAGTACATGTGTGCAGCTATTCCTTGAATTCAGCCTACTTGTAGATCTTAAATTCTCTAAACAATAGCTAAATCACAAAAAAATAAGATCCAACTCAAAGTGTCTTTTGACCTTTTCTTTTTAAATTTTTATTGAGGTGTCATATCTAATCTAACCAAGATTCATACAATAATTTTTATAATTTGAATAATGGATAATTAAATATGGATCGTTTGAAAGTTATTTTATTTATTACAAGTACCTGTTTAACCACAACTCTTTATGCCAAACAACAAGTCGTCTGTGTGTTTGACCCAATTGGTAAATCTGGAGAGGCTTTTGCTTTAGCAAAGGATTATGCGCTTGAAGCAAAAAATTGGGGAGCTGATCTATCTTTAAAAGCATATGTTGATGAACGTGTTGCGGCTGAAGACTTAAAAGCTGGGAAATGTGATGGCGCTATTATTAGCGGTTTACGTGGCCGCCAGTTTAATAAATATACAGGGTCTTTAGATGCTGTTGGCGCATTAACAAATATGAAAACAGCAATTAATGCCTATAAGCTGTTGTCTTCACCAATGGCCGCAAAAAACATGGTTGTGGGTCCTTACGAAATTGCAGGTTTAGGGACTATTGGCCCTGCATATTTATTTGTAAACGATAGAAGTATAAATACACTTGCTAAAGCTGCCGGCAAGAAAATTGGGGTATTTAAATACGACGAAGCCCAACCAAAGCTTGTGCAACAGGTTGGCGGTCAGGCTGTATCGGTAGACGTGACCAACGCTGGCGCAAAGTTTAATAACCATGAAATTGATATTGTGCCCGCTCCTATTGTGGCGTTTAAACCTTTTGAGCTATACAAAGGTTTAGGTGAAAAAGGAGCTATCGTTCGTTTTCCTTTAACGCAAATTTCAGCAAACTTCATTATTCGTAAAGACCACTTTCCAGCAGGTTTTGGGCAAAAGTCTCGAACTTGGGTAGCCAGCCAACTAAACAGAACGTTTGGCGTTATTGCTAAATATGAAAGTGATATTCCTTCAAAATACTGGATGGATATTCCTAAAAATGAACAATTAAACTATATGAAAATGATGCGCGAAGCACGTATACAGCTAACCAAAGCAGGTATTTACGACCCTAAAATGATGAATTTTCTTAAGAAAGTAAGATGTAAAGAAAACCCAAGTAATTTTGAATGTGCGTTAAATGATGAATGAAGACTCAAAAAATATGTGCACATCTAGTGTTGAAGTATTTATATACGTGTTAATTTAAGTTGTTTAATACTGTGGAAACAAACTAAAATTAGATAATTTAATAATATTAAAAATATAATTAATATTATATTTATTTAAATAATAAAGGATGCCATAATAAAAATAGCAACTCTCTTTACTATTTTAGTTTGTTCAGCTCTATTAACTTATATTGCAGATCTAACTTTCAATTATAAAGAACCTAAGGACTACAACAAGTCGATTGCTTATCTTTACTTTGAATAAAAAATTAAAAATCTACTAATCAGGAGCATAACAATATGGAATTCAATTTAATCAAAAGCCCAAAATTGCTTGTAATAAGCTTGGCTTTATCAACTAATCTTACTTTAGCTCAAACTAACACTGATACAACTCCTAGTTTTAAAACTAATAAATTAGCATTAAACTTAGATGGTTCAAGACATGCATATCACCCAAACAATGAGGGGTTATTACCCAACCTAGTTGGAGGTATAAATCAAGAAGAAGCTACAAAAAATAGATTTACGAAAAATAGAGGTTATGGAATTGCAAAAAAGGAAACTAAAGAAAAAGGGTTATATGAAGGCTATATCCAGCCTAATGGGTACTTTGTATCTCAGACTCCCCCATATTATAAAAATAAACCTGAAAGTAATCCTGAACGCTACGCTGATGCCGAAACAATTCCATACATCACATTGAGTCCAGCGTGGAAAGCCAAAGGAATTAAAAATTGTGACATTGCTTATGTCGAAAATTTGGATAATGGCAAGAAAAGTGCAGCTATTTTTACTGATTACAGGAATAACGACAAAAATTTAGAAATTTCACTTGCTCTTGCAAAGCGACTTGAAATTCCAGTGCATACAAAAAAATATAGTTCCTACGATAAAAAGAAAATAGTTACAAAGTACGTGGGTATTAATAACAATAACCTCAAAATATACTATTTTTTAAATAGTGGAAATGGTAATGGTAAAACGGCTGAAGAAATACAGCAGCTAGGAGAAAAGCTAATGAAAATAAAAAAATAAGGAGCTAGGTTGTTTTGAAACAACCACTTATTAAATTGGCAGAGAAAACTATAATTAATTTTTTAAGTCTTTTCGAACACGGATGTTATTGGAATATCCGTGTTTATTTAATTAAGAAATTTATATATTGATTTTAAATTTCAATAGTTAGAGAATCACTCACAATCATAAATAACTATAAGAGTTCTCATGCTTCCTAATAAGAAAAAGAATATAGCCCTTTGCTACATTCTTCCTTTGATTTTAGTTGTTGGCTTCTATGCCTTTTTCCGTGTATCTATTCTTCCTTATATTTATACCAAGCAAGCACAGCATCAACTTTTAACAGCAGATAATCAAACAACTGAGATTTATTGGAAAGAACCAGCCCTCTTAGCCGATAAAAAGTATCCAGCAATTATCTTTTTACATGGCATTCAGAAAGACAAACAAGGTGCTAAAGCCTTTGTACGCTCAGGCTTGTTAAGTGAATATGCTAAAAAGAACTTTTTCAGTTTTGCTGTATCTATGAATGGATATGGTGAGTCAACTGGGAAATCAGACTTTTGTGGTAAAGCCTCACAAAATAATCTTGTACAAGCTATTAATTTTGCTCGATCGCAACCTCATGTTGATCCAAACAAAGTTGCAGTCGTTGGAATTAGTTGTGGTGCTTCCATAGCGAATGTTGTGGCAAATTCTGGAAAGATAAATGCTTTAATTCTGGTCTCTGGGTTTTATGATTTTAAAGGTATGTATGCCCAGTGGAATTCTAACGCTAGAACACTACCGTCAAATGTAATGAATGAGATAAATGAATCTATTGCTACAGATAAAAATATAGAAATGGCATCTGCTGCTAGATCATCGCTACCAATTTCGTCTCATTATCCACCTACTCTTATATTAGTTGACAGCAAAGACCCAATTGTTGACCCAATGCAAAGCATTTAACTACATCAAGTTCTTGATAATAAAGGCATTCCAAACACTTTGGAACTTATTCAAGATGCCACCCATCCAGTACCTACTAATGTATGGAAAACCAAAGCCGATATATTTTTAGAAAATACTTTGGGAAATTAAGTGATAAATGAGTTTGTCTGTAGATACCTTTAAGGCTCGTATGGCAATTGCTAAACAAAACTTTGGTGAAATAATAGATTTGGCATTATCTAATGCAAGTAAGCCTGTTCTTGCAGCTAATGCTTTAGCAACGTTTACCAACAATGGACCATATGGTATTAACGAATATATGTACAAAAATGTATTTGGTCGTCCTTACGATCAAGCAACTGTTTCGTTATATATTCAGAATTACCACTACTCTCCACCTAATAACCGCTTCTCAATATGAAAATTACATTAATACCAACACTTTTACTTTCCTGCTTATTCCTGACTTCTTGTAAAGCTTCAACAGATAAAGAAGACATTGATAACTATGTGAAAGTAGACCTTAAAAATTATGCTACTGACAATTATAGATTGATCATTGAAGCAAATAAGAATGTGAACAATGAGCCTGCTTTGAAAAACTCTTTGTTCAACAATTCCTATGTTAAGTTAGAAACAGCACGGAGCCTTTTAAATGATGAGTATCCAGATTGGGTTCAAGGCTTAGATAAAAACGGTTATGACTATGGTGACCTCAACACAATATGTTGGATGACTGTATTCATGGAAAATTACGTGAACAAAGTTGAAGGAACATACAAAAGCCAGCTTAAAAATGAAACAGTGAATGATGTTCACAATCTTTATGATGAAAGAAAGAAAATCATTAAGTTACGCGACAGTAAAGATAAAACTGCCCGAAACTTTGTAGAAGTATGTGAATAGATCATTATTAAAAAAGCCCTAAATTTTTAGGACTTTTTAGTGCTTTAACAAAAATCGAAGCATCTGACTTAAGCACTCTAAGTTGGCTATATATTTCGTTAGTAAGTTATGTTCTATATCTCACGGCAGTTGAATAGACGTTTGAATAGTTATGTCTAGTTTTAAACAAGCTTTTTATAATAAATCGCTGTTCCGTCGTAGTTCCCATTTGAACTTAATGCAAAACTTGGAATAACACCCACACGAGCAAATCCAATTTTGCTATATAACAGCTCGGAGACATCGCCTTCACGTGTATCTAAGACGAGTAAACGTAAATCCTTTTCTCGTGAAAAATTTTCTAGTTCATCCATTAGTAATGTTGCTATTCCTTGTTTTCTTGCAGATGTAAGCACCATAAGTTTTTCAACCTCGGCTCTATGAACGCCGTTCCTTTTACCCACTAAGGATAATTGAACACTACCTACAATTTTTCCTTGTTGAATGGCAATCCATAGACAGCTATTACCTTGTGCTAATTTATGGTTGACCTCACGCCAATAATTTAAGACCTCGTTCATTTCTATCGGAGGTAGAAAACCTATAGAAGCTCCGTTATTGATAGAATCTTCTAACAATAGCGATAAGCCTTATTCATAATTGCGAATTTCTTTTATTTCTAAAACACTAGCATTGTTTAGAAATGTAATGGATTTTGTAGGTTTCAATCATACATATTTTAAATAGACCATACGTTTGTCAGAAAAAATTTTAATTAATTTAGAATTAATTTCTGACATAACAGCCCCCTGTATGCTAGTAAGCAAATATGTTCAAAATATTATAGTTAACCCCATACTGTGTAGTACTTTAATCTTTCTGGAATAGCAATTAAATAAAATTGAACCATTAAGATATTCCACTTATTAGAATATTGAACTACATGATGCAATGAGTAAAATTTGTTACAACATTAAATCAGTAGCGCAATATAAAAATTTAATGATAAACCCTTTTCATAATAAAAATTGATAACCAACATTATTATAAGGAGGCATACCAAATACTCTTTTTATCTTATTTAGGATAGGATTGTTAGCACTATCACTTATAGGATATCCATGATAAAGGCCACATTGATGAGAGGGGAATTCGTACCATTTATCATTGTAAAATGCATAAACAAAGCGATCACCTAAAACTTGAATTCCATTTTCAAGACATTGTTGTGCTGTGCTATTATCTAAATCCATCTTAGTAATCTGTTCCCCACCTACTATCTTATCTCTTTTAATCTCATGTTTGGGATTAGATTCATAAATTCTAAAAATTGTGTCACAGCAGCTTTCAGATGAAAGATTTAGTATCGCCATTTTTTTATCATTTTCAATTTCTAAGGAAAAATATGGAATATTATCATATTCTAATTTAGGCGCTGAAATTACAGCATTTATAGATTTATTTCTTTTAGATAAATCAGCATGTAAAGATGTGAATTTAACCACCTCCCCACAAATACTTTTAATATTTTCATAATCCTCATTAAATAAAGTAGTATCAATGAATGGGCCTTGCATTAATGTTAAAAATAATGTTACCAAGCTCGTTTTCTGTGGATCTGAACTAGCAATAGTTTTTGCAAAAAAATCACTTATAGTCATATTCCCACTTATCGGTCTATCTTTAAGTGTTCTTGTACGTTGAATAGGTGAATTACCATTTAATCTTTTTGATTTTGAAATAACTTTAGAAATATTAGTAATACATTCTATTATTTCACTTTCATCTTTAAATTGTCCTTTAAAAGAAAGATCATTAATATAGATTTCCATTAGAACAACCTCATCAAATCTTTATTTATTTGATCAAAAAAACCTGTATCTAAGGCAGACAAATTACCATCATTATCTATCGTAATTTCTTTTACATTTCTTTTATCATGATTATCAACCGTAACTGAATTTATTATAATTCCATTTTCGTTAAATTTAGACTCTTTTGCAAAAACTCTTATACCATTAATAATATGATCACTATGTGTTTCAATGATAACTTGAACACCAGTTTTAGATAGTTCACATAATATTTTAATTAAGTTTGATTGAGCGCTAGGATGCAAGTGGACTTCAGGATTTTCAACTATTAATATTCCACCTGGTTTAATAAGAGATGCACTTATAATAATTGGAAGAACATAGCTTACTCCAAAACCTACATTAATTGGCCTAATATTTTCAGAACCAGACAAATACATATTATAGACTCTATCAATCTCTCCAGCTTCGATTACATTCATTGAAAAACTTGGACAAACTTTTCTCATTGCCTCTCGAACTAAGGCATCTGTAAATATTACCTCGTCATTATTATCCGATGTAAATAAATGTTCACATATTTTTTTTGCAAAAATTTGATTATTAGCTGGCTTATCTTGATATGTAAAAAAAGCGGAAAGCGCATATTGACCAAATATACCTATATTAAGTTTTTCATTATTATTCATGATTTCAAAGCTAGATCGAGGACCAAACCTTTCAGCACATAAATAAATAAAATCATTTGAAAATAAGTTATATAAATTATCAAAATTAGAACTTATCTCATTAACAACACATGTTTTCACATCTAATTTATCGGCTATTAATTTTAATTGAAAATTATTAATATCAATTATTATTTCATTATCAATTGGGTTGTGTGAAAGTAAATCCTTTAACTTCCCAAAGCTAAATAATTCACCGTCAACATTAAAAAACATATTTTTAATGTTATTTAAATTTTGTTTGACACTTAAAATAGCTTGTATAGCTGTTGATTTCCCAGCGGAATTAGACCCACAAAATGCAGTTAATGGTGCTAATTCAAAATCTTGTTGAGAAAAACATTTAAAGTTTTTTAAAAAAATGTATTCTATCATTTTTGAATCTCTGAAATTAAATCATACACAGTTTTTATCTTTTTAAAATTAAGACTTCTATTACTATGTGTTATTTGTCTAAATATATAATCAATAATGCTCACACTATCCTCAGTATCATTATTTGAAAAACTTCTACCAATACTTTCAATGTTTAATCTTCTAACATCAAACATAGAATTTACATATTTTTTTAAAAAACTTATTTCAACATTTAAACGTTCAGAATCAACTTCGAGCATAAATGTCAATTTATTAATTGCACTATTTAAGTTATCAATAGATTGTATTTCGATATTTTCAAAGCTACTATAATCTGAAATATGACTTCTTGAATATGAGTAACTTTCCATTGAAATTGTTTGATTTTCAATTATATTATTAGTTAAATAAATAATAAGTAAACAATAAGTTACATCTGTTTGTAATTTTAATTTTTGATATTTACTTATTCGTTTATATTCTGAATTATTTATTACGATTTTTTCATAAACATAATCTGAAAGTCTAAAAATTTCTTCAGAACCAATTTTAAATACTATATTTCTTGCTATCTGAGAGGCTGTAGATCTATATTTATCTTTATTAATATTTTCAACAAATAAACATTTTAATAATGGGTTTGAGTCAAATGCAATAACATTGAATGATAAATCCATTTCTAAAAAATGTCTTCGCTCTGCGTACCCCAAAAATGAAAATCCCAACCCATTTAAATGAGTTAATACATTTAATTGTGTTAATACAAATTTTTCCCTTACAAAATCAACGATACTTATTACTAAATCGAAACCTGATAATAATTGAGTTTTGCCCAGCCTATTTTGTTCAGACCATATAACATCTATAGGTAAACCTAAGATTAATGATTCAATTATCTGTGATTTTTTTACAGTAGTTAAAGCTGGCAATGAACCGTAAAAAGGGGTAACTTCAAGACGACCGATTTCAACCATCTCAAGAATGTGAACTGTACTGAGGATACGTCTTTCTTGTTGGACACGAGAAGAACTGAATTTCATCATCTTGTTACATGAGCCTTTGTAAATAGCTTAACTTTCATGGAATGATATAGTTGCGAATTGAATTATAGTCTAAATATCGAAGTTGCCAATGATTGAGACTTAATTATTACTGGAAAAATCTTATCTGATTTTTTTTTACTCAGAAAGTTATCAGAAAACTCCACCCCACCCCATCCCCCTCAAAAACACCTCCAACACCCTTTCATCAATTTCATCCGAACTTAAACGCTGAATGATTGCACCATCAATCATATATAAAAAGAGTTTGGCATCGGTAAAGGAAACATCGGAGTTAAGTGTTCTAAGCTGGCTATATATTTCATTGGTGAGCCATGTTCTATATCTCACGGCGGTTATGTACGCATTTGGGTAGTTATTTTTCGTTTCAAATATGGCTTTAAATAACAGGTAATACATCCCGTCTGGGTCTGCGTGTAAGTCATAGAGCTTTTTGATTTTATCGGCTGCGCTGGTGTTGTGGTCGTATTCGACCATAGAAACTACTTTTTCTTGGAGACGTTCTTTTTGTACGACTAGGCAAATATCAATAAAGCGTTCTTTAGAGTGAAAGTAGCGATAAAACGTCATTTTGGTTATTTCGGACTCGCTCGCAAGTCTGTCTATACCGACCAAATGAAAACCGTGGTAATGGAACAGCTCAATTGCTTTATTTACGACGTTAAAAGCACGTGTTGGGAGAGTTAAATTTTGCATATTTTTACCGTTATAAAAAATTATTGTTGTATATAAATGAGATATAAATGCCTTCCACTTTTCTAAAGGTGAAAAAAAGGCGTGGCAAAGCCGTAAAGACTGTGCCGAGCACATCTCAAGTTTTAGTTGTTGATGAAAGTTTTAAGTAATAACGAGCTAAAGCCTTAAAAAGCCTTACGGCGATCAAGCTGCGTTAAATGTTTTAAGCTGTGTTGTTATAGCTTTTGGCAATGGGTGCCAAGAAATTATGGATGCGCAAAGCCAACTCCTTATTATATGGAGTTCTGCCAAAGCATAAAATTTATGGTGGCAGAACGGAAGAGGGTTCGCAGACTGGTTAAGACATCCAGCACACCCGAGGGTGTCCCTCTCCCGTCCTACCGCTACGGGAGGAGACTGGGAGTTTTCGCACAAAACTATTCCTCAGAAGAAATAATCCTGATGCGGTCTTAATACGGTCTGCGACGACCGTCTGGCAATGTAGGCCAGCCCGCAAATGGTAATCTTCAATATTTGAGGTGTCAATGTGAAATTGGTTAGAAATTATTTAAATAGTTATTATTTTTCATTTAATTAGATAATTAAGGAAACTCTTAAGTAATATTTACAATCATCTTTTATATCATTAAGTTAAAGTTTAAAATTTTAAAAAGTTATAGGCCAAATAAGCTCAAAACTGTTTTTATAACGTTCATGAGCTTACCCTAACGCATATTCATTAGGTACCTAATCGCTTGGCTTTATAATTTTACTCACAATATGCTCATGTGTAGGCACAAGCCCTGCTTTTAAACCAAGTGGCTTAAATACTTTATCTAACACAGACTGAGTCAGTTTACCTTTATCCTGTTCAATATCTGTTAAAGTTCGACGACTTATACCCACCAAAGTTGCATATTGCTCTTGCGACAAACCCAACACATTTTTGCGTAAATACGAGAGCAGTTGTCCTAGCGTAATCTCACTCAACAAATATTGTTTATATAAATCGATAAGAACTTGCTGGCGGTCTTGGGTTTGATTTTTTATATTCATAGCAGTTCCCATCTTTTTAATTTAGCTTCTATGTAATCAAATGATAGTGCAGGCATTTCAATAATTTGTTTTGGTACACCTTTGTCAACTAGTCGTTGTCTTAAGCCAAGTAGATTATTTGCCAGAGTCTTTAATGTTGCTAGCGATACGGCAGGATCACACCAAGTAGCAAGTTTTTGAGTAATTTGCGCCCAACGGTATTCACCACCTTCTTCGTATGGACTTCCCCAAGTCGTTGATCTGGTCACAACTTCCGGATCGGCTTTCATAGGTGCAAAGTCATAAATAGGCGAAAGATAAATTTTTCCAGATTTTTTTAGGAATGAGGTATTACGACCGTGGTTATCTGAGTTACCAAAAATGATATTGAGTAAATCTCGTTGTAACCACTCACAAACAAATTGTGAAGCATCAAAATCTGAATCAATGCTTGTGAGTAATCTACATAGCTCTTCAATGACTTCAAAATGATTAAGATGACTGCCTGAAGATTTATTGAGTACCGAATACACAGATTCTAGACCATGACGATGCCAACTTTGATCACGCCACTCTGTGTCAAACCTTGGTAGCCATAAAGATGGATATTTTGTACCTTCAATGAGCTGCATTTGGGTTGTTTCTATCGTATTGAAACCTAACTCATTGAGTATTTGATAATAGTAATATTCAGCTCTGAGAATGTCACAATCAATCTCACTACGTTTATTTCGCGGAAATTTAACTAAATAATGCTGATCTGGCTGATTAAATTGTTGTTGGTAGGTATCAATCCAGACTTGTTGTTCTGGTGAAACACGAATAAGTAACTTGGGAGCTTCACCTCCTGCACCAGTTGCACCACCACTAATAGCTCCCATTTGTTGAGCATATTCCAGAAAATCAATATTACGCTCAGCCACATCCTCCTTAGAAAAATAACGTAAATGTAAGGTTGATTCTGGGTTTAGAGGAGGCAATGCTTCCTTAATTCGTAAATTACCAACGGGTGCCATGCCCCCTTTTTCTAACAGAATACTTTCTTGCTCTGCATGGGTTAAACGTTGTAAATCTAGATAGTTCACCCAATAACGGCGTGCGGCTCCAGATGGCACAATGTCATCTAAAAAGCCAAACCATGTGTTCGATTCATGTTTTATAAGAATTTGTACAGGAAGCGATAAACTACAGGCGTGCTCATCTCGTCTGTCTGAATATTGAATGGCATAATTCAATTCATACTCTAGTTCACTGGCACTCGCCGAACCCAGCTTAGGCTTTAACAGTTTTAACTCTGCTATATCTATCCAGTTTTTATTTAGTAAAGCTTGTATTGTTAATTTTTTCATTCGTGTAAATGAGCAATTATTTTCTCAAAAATACTATAAAAATGATTTTTTGTGAATATATTTGCGCAATTTGATTTATTTTAGATAAGTTTGAGCAAATTTTTGCGCATTAAAATTTTTAAATAGCAATAACTTATTTATTCTTTGGCATACGTTGAATATCACGTTGCGGAGGCTCTCCAAACAAACCAGAGTATTCACAACAAAGTAGCTATTCAGTATAAAATTATGACCTAAGCGACCAATCTCACCCATTAGGGTGCGCCATATACTTAAAGTGATAAGAGCAAAAAATGACTCAAAATCAAGTTGAACTCGCAGAGACATTGTCAAAAGAATCTCATCAAGGTCAAAAGTATGGCCCTCATGATTACTTTGAGTACCATATTAAAGGTGTGGTCAATTCACTAATTGAACATCAATTTTCAGAAATCTACATTATTACCGCCCTTCTACACGATAGTGTTGAAGACACGCCTCTTACGCTAGACAAAATCGAAAGCTTATTTGGAAAAGAAATCCGCGATGCCGTCGATGCATTAACTAAACGAGAAGATGAAACACGCGAAGAATACTTACTCCGTTGTGGTTTAAATCCAATTGCGCGAGTGGTGAAACTCCATGATGCAGCCTTTAATGCGCATAACTCACATAAGGACAATAATCACTCACGTGTCGATTATTACCTTCAAACCATGTTAGCTGTTTCAACGGCGCAAGATAGGTTGGGCTAAAGGGTCAAATTCGCTAGGTTTATTAAATCAAAAACGTTTTATCTTGATTTTGTAACGAAATCAAAATCAACATGAGAAAAGTCTCTTGCTCTAGCGAGCATTTACCATTTTGCGCATATATTTGCTCAAATCTATTTAATTTGGCTAAAAATGAGCAAATTTTTGCGCATTAATGACCTGCGGTGAAACTATCTAAGCATTAAATACGCCCAACTTCTAAGTATGGAATCAGGTTTTTATCAAAATTTGGTCTTGGGTCGCCCTCATAACTAATAAAGCCATGCATACCCGTTAACCGCTCACCTTTATAGAACTTATTTAACTGATAACGCGGGTCTTTATGGGAAAGTGTAAAACTCACCACACCAACGCCCTGCTGCTTTGACTTGTTATAAGCATCTTCGAGCATTTTATGATGCAAAGCTAAATCTTCGGGATGACACATAAGCGTATGCAATACATGGTACTGGATAGAGTCACCCAGTTTAGGCAAACGCATACCTTTGGTAATTGGAGTTAGCAAGTTATAAACGGGTCTAAGCACACCTATAGCCGAACTATAATTTAAAATCTTGGTTTGCTTAATACTATGCTGATCCCACAAACCAAACATACCCACCAGTTTTTTGCCCTTAAAGTAAAGTGAAAAGTCTGAGAGTTTTATGCCTGAAAAATACTGATGACCTTGAGCAAGTTCTTCAAAGTCATAGGCAGGTATAAAGTTGTAGTGTTCTGCCATGTCGGCAATAAACTGATTCATAGCTGGTACATGTTCGGCTTCGGCAACACAACTACGAATCACTTGAATGTCACTCTGTTTATTAGCTTGCTTTAAAAAAGCCGTGATTTTTCGTTTTGCGCCAGTACTCGTCAGGCTCAGTGTCTCTATAAGCCCTTCATCATAATAATCGGGCATTCCCGTTTTACCTGTTTGTATAGCGGCGCGTGCGGCATGGTTATCATCAAAAATAATCATTTGGCTAAAGTTGGGTGCATGCATGGTCTGTTTTACATGCTTGGCTAATACCTTCACCAGTGATTTACCCCGATAGCTATGATCTACCCGTAAGTCGCCAGCGTATCGCAAGTTTTGAACGCTCCGATCGACATAACAAGGACGATAGCCATTGCTATAACAAGCGAGCTTCTTTTGACTCTCTAGGTCTTCAATCACAACATGCAGTTTATGCCGATAGACAATATCGGACGCTCTAAAATAACTCGGTTCACGCTGAAAGCTAATTTGTATACCTTTGGTGGTCATCGGTACGGCGATTAACTCTCTTAAAGCCTCGTCATCTGCCAAAGTTGCTTCACGGGTAATGAGGTTATTTTCTGGCAGTGGTGGATTTGTTTTATTCATTATTCACCTGTTGTGCTGTCTGCATAGGAACCAAACTATTTAAACGTCCCATTTGGTCGAGTAGTTGATAGACAAACACCACTTCGTCTTGGTCATTTACGGTTTTCTGGGTTTGTGCATCGAGTAGCTTCTGCTCGGTATTAAGCAAGTCAAAGGTCGTTTTGGTGCCTACATCAAACTCTTTACGTGTATAGACAAAGGCAATAGACGCTGCCTCTATGGCATTTGCCAATGCATCTTTATTTTGTCGGATGGTTTGAAGCTGCGCATAGGTGGTACGGGTACGCTTATTTAAGTCCAGTTCAAGACTTCGTATTTTCTGATGAGCCAAATCGATATCGGCCTGCGCTTTTTTGACATTGGCGCGATTTAAACCATCGTCATAGAGCGGTACATTGAGCTGTAACCCGACCATATAGTTGTTACTTTCAGAACCAATATAACTTGCTTCATCCTGCTTTCCTGCACGACTGGTCAGCATAACCGTTGGCCAGAGTTCCCGTTTAGTTAAAGCGTATTGTTTCTCTGCGGCTTGCATTTCATATTTAGCGCGCATTAAAGCCGGATGGTTCTTGGTTTGCGCCAAAATCTCATCTAGCCCATTCGGTATAGCAGGCAATTGTTTAATGGCAACAAGGTTGTCTGGTGTTGTACCTGTCACTTGGTAAAACTGTGCTTCACTTACAGTCAAGTTAGACTGCGCCTGTGTAATATCGGCTTGACCTTGTGCAACTTGTGCCAAAACTTGAGCCAAGTCTGCACGGGTAATCATACCGACATCAAAACGGCGCTTTGACTCATATAAAGACCGCTGCAGGTTTGCCATGGCCTTTTGTCTAAGTTCTAAAATGGCTTTCTTTTTTAATACGTCGGCATAGACCATGACTGTATTTAAAATCGTTTCCGACCGTTGATCTGACAAGCCTTGGTGTTGGGCGGAAAGCTGACTCTGGGCAATATCTACCCCCAAACGATGCCGCCCAGAGGTATAAATCGGATAATCTGCTTGTAACTGCAAACTTCGCCCTTTACGGTTTCCTTCGGTTGGAAACATGACTTTTGGCGGCGTATCTATTCTTTCATAGTCGAGTTGACCGACTAAATTGACTTTGAGTCCATCGCGCTGTTTAGCCTGTTCAAGCATAGCGGTAGACTGGTTTACGCTTAAACGGCTGACTTCAAGCTGACTTTCATGTCTTAAACTGGCAGACAACGCCTCGTCTAAAGTCATGGCATGTGTATTCGACACAACCAACACGCCTAAATACAAGGCGTGTCGAAGTGTTAAAAATCGAGTATTAAATGACTTCATCCCTTTCATAGTCGTTCCAAACTATTGAGGGTGACTTTTTTAAGTGGCTCAGGTTTGATATTGCCTTCGATAATGCCATCAAACATGACCAGTTGCTTATACGCATTCCAGCCGTTATTGGCTTGACGAATTTGAGGCTGGTCGAGCTGCCCCAAGTTTCGTGCAAGTTCATAATGGAAGTTTTGGCGTAAGATACTGTCGATATATTCATTGCTAATGCTGTGATGAATTTCACCTTCAAAAAGCACGCAATAAAATGGTTTAACTTGTTGTTGAGTATCAATCGCGAGTAAAGAAATCGCTTTCGATTCCGTTTCATTTAACTGAGACAACAACTGTTGAGCAGTTTCAGGTGCAAGTTTCTCACCAACCAAATCTACACCGAAACGTCGGCCTTGGAACTCAAAACATGGAATTTGCTCTATAAAGCCAGTCACTTTTAAGCAGTCATCTAGACAGTAACGCAGTAAGCCATTACCCGAAGTAATGAGTGGGCTCACAACATCACCTTGTTTAAGCTGCCATGAAGGAACGATTTGACCCTGTTTCTCACCTTCTAAATATTCAAACTCATAGAAATGACTTTGGTAGGCCAATGGGTATTGGTTGTTATAGGGAATAGTCACTACACCTTCGGTTGCCCATAACCCTTTGCCTTCAAACTGAACACTGGGCAGTTTCTCTTTTAATTTTTCGGCCCAAGCTTTTGAACCTGCCGTGTCCCAACTCGAAACCAGACTTAACTTTGGCCAAAGTTTTTTAAAGTCGATCTGTGTGCCGTTTGAACTTGCAATTAGGGCTTGAGCGCTTTCAGGGCTATGCGGTGCGGTCACTTCTTTTAAGGAAGCCTCACGATTTCCCCATTTACCGCTGTTAAGCACTTCAACCACATCTTTTTGCAATGATTCCAAACGCTCAAGTAATTGCAGCGCAAAAGTCGGACTCCATACCGAAATCATGGCTAAGTTACGGTTTGCGACCAAATAACAAATGGTGGCAAACAGTGCATCGTCCGCATTGGCTGCAAAGGCAACGTTACTTGGAACGGCTTGGGTAAACTTAGATAAAATGCGCTTACCTACGCCAAGTAGCGCACTGTCATCATTTAAGTTTTTATCTTTTAAAACTTCACGCTGACTTTCAGGTAACCATGACACCGACCAGTAGTGTGTACCCGAACTCAGCTCTGGACACTTACGGTATAAACTTGCCATCCACGGCGCAATCGCATGGTCAAGCTCATCTAAAAACAGCTTGGTATATGGAATAAACTTGATTTGTTCACTCGAACCACTGGTTGGCTGGAAACGAACCAGTTTACTGCTAGACAGTGAAAGCTGTTGTTCACGGTAACGCTGAATGTCTTCTCGCCATGCGCTATAGCGAGTCGCAGGAAAGGCTTTTACAAACTGCTCATAGTTTTGAACATTTTTATCTTTGGCAAAGGTAGAAGTCTGTAATATCGAATGCAAAATTTGACGTTGTGTGGTCTCTAATGCATTAAACTGTTTTTGGAAATTACGGTCAGATGCATCACACCATTTTTTTAAAATAAGATGCGAGCCTAGAGTCAGCCATTCATTAGATTTCATTGGATAGCCTCTCTACGTTTTGTTTTATGGGTTACACAAGCTTCAAACTTTCCTTTACTGGTCGGCTTCGTCATGAGCTTAACTGGGAAACGAGCAATATCTTTCCAGCCCAGACGACCTATACACGGCAGTTCTGTTCCAGCTTTCCAAGTTGGATTTTTTTGTTCAAAGAAATGAATATTTGGATTCTTTTCTCGCATTTCGGCGGTAATCGGTGCAACTTCGCCTTTTAACGGCTGATAGTCATCACCGAAGTTAAGTAAGCCTGCTTCACGGTCGTAATATTCACCAAAGAATTTTTCACAGTAGTGCTCAACCACTTCCGAAAGGTGTTGGTTTTCATCTTTAATGTTTGGGTAATACACATAGTAGTTATTGGCAAGTAATAGATAGGTCTTATAGCCCTTAGAAATGAGTAACCAATAGAGTTCGTTAAAAGGATATTTGATGCGAAGCTTAATCATGAGCTTGAGCATGGTACTTTGTAAGCTACGCGTGCCCCAGAACTTCTTCAAAATAACCGTATCACCGCTAAACAACACGGTGTAGTCTTTACCGTTTAAGTAGAAGTGCTGAACCACCACAGTCGAGAAACCGACAATCTCATCTGTCTCAGAGTCAAAAATTAAGATTGCACCGCTTTTATTTTTAAAATCGTCTACAAAAATAGAAAATCTGGTATTTTCATAATACTGTTCGTAAATGGAATACATCACTTTTAGTCGATCAGTATCAATTTGCTCTCTTTCAAAATATTGCCCATAAGTTGTGTTTTTCAGGTTCAATTTTGAAATCAGTTTATATGTTGTATTAATCATAATACTTTAATCTCCCACATCCAGATCTGTGAGTTCCGCTCGCTCGTACGGCGATGTTAGAAACTCGTATAAATGTTCTTTTTCTAAGAAGGGATACGTTTTGATATGCCCTATTGTTTTCATTCTTTAAAAAGCTGTCTTTTACTGCTAAAAATTTACATATTCATTTTCTTCCCCCTGTCCATAAAGATGGTTAAAAAGGCGGTCACAAACATGATGATTGCGAGCATGCGTAATAAATCATTGAAGCTAGATGTCAGTGCCTGAAAATGAATGTCGCGGTAAATCACACTGAGCGCGATTTGCTGAGCATTTGCGCCAACTTCTTGATATTGCGCCGTGAGTTGGTCGAGTCTTTCTGTAAAAATCCAGTTCTGCGGTGTCATCGCCTGATTAATTTGGGTGACATGCATGGCGGTCAACCAGTCTAAGGATGAGTTAATCAGCGCCAGTCCAACCGCGCCGCCAATGTTACGCATCAGGTTATAAATACCGCTGGCATCGGCCACTTTACTGAGTGGCAAAGTGCTCATCGCCAAATGCGACACCACAATCAGGCAAATCATAAGACCAATACCACGGTAAATTTGCGGCCAGAACATAAAGTCATAATCGCTGTGAATGCTAAGATGCGAGTTGAGCCATACACCAAAGCCCGCCAGAACCATTCCGACAAATACGGTTTTGCGGGTATCAAAATTAGGAATAAGCCATGCAAGGAACGGCGCAAAACAGAACATGACAATGCCTGTCACCATCATGACGTGACCAATTTGGCTACTGTTCATTTCACGGACTTGCCCAAGAAACACGGGAATCATGTAACCCAAGCCATACAGGGCCATACCAATCACAAACGTTGTAATGGCACTTAAGGTAAAGTTTTTGTTTTTAAATACCGATAAATCGAGCAAAGGCTTAGGCTGAGTAAAACTTCGAGAGAAGAAAATCATGCCGCCTATTAGGCAGACCATAAAAGCAATACGAACGCCTGTGTCTGCAAGCCAGTCATGGCGCGCGCCTTCATCGAGGAAATATTCAAGCCCACCCAAAAACATCGCCATACCAATGAGGCTAAACCAGTCCATGCTTTTGATGAGTGAATAGTTCGCTCGGTCGATATTTGGGCCTGAGTAAATGACCGTGGCAATGATAATGCCCGGAATAATATTGATCAGGAACATCCAGTGCCATGAGAAGTTATTGGTGAGCCAACCTCCAATGGTGGGGCCAATCGCAGGCCCTAAAGTACTGATCATGCCAAACATAACCAAAGGCAATGACCGTTTTGGTTCGGGGAACAGTAAGTACAACGCGGTCATTGAAGTCGGAATCATCCCGCCGCCCATAAAGCCTTGAATGCCACGGAACACCAGTAAACTTTCCAAGTTCCACGACAAAGCACAAAGTAATGAACTCACCGTAAAGCCGATTGCACACATGGTGTAATACACCCGTGTCGAAAGCACCCGCGAGACAATACTCGACATTGGAATTGCAATAATTTCGGCTATTAAATAAACCGTTTGTACCCAAGTGACTTCATAACGACTTGCACTCATGCCAGCTTGAACTTCGTTTAGAGAACTCGCCACAATCTGAATATCAAGAATCGCCATGAAGTTGCCAAAAATCATGGCAGCAAAAATTGCCCATGCAGTTTTTGCAGGAAACCTCCACTCGGCTTCAACATGCTTATTCATTTTCTTATTACCTAAAATTTTTTATTAAGTTCTTAGGTCAACGGTGGCACTCACCGACATTCCAGGTTTTATCAAATCAATATGTGGGCTTGAATCTATGGCAATACGTACAGGAATACGCTGTACAACTTTGTTAAAGTTGCCAGTGGCATTGTCTGGAGGCATCAGTGAGAAAGTTGCGCCTGAAGCTGGTGAAAAACTCTCAATTTTTCCGGTATAGGTGAGGTTCGGATAAGCATCAAGTTTTAACTTTACCTTCTGACCAACATGCATTTTTTCAATTTGGGTTTCTTTGAAGTTGGCTTGTACATACAAACTATTTTCAGGAATGATCGCCATTAAACGAGTTTGCGGAGAAACACGTGAGCCTTTTTGAATTGCAAGGCTACCGATCTTGCCCGAAACAGGACTCACCACTTTTGAGGAAGCCAGATCGACCTGATAGAGATTCAAATTTGCATTGGCACTTTGAATATCTGCTAAAAGCTGCGCTCGACTCGCTTGTAAACTCCCCAACTGAGCTTCTGCCGCATTAACAGCGGCTTGTGCTTTACTGAGCTGTGCTTGAGCGGTTAAATATTGAGACTGAACACCCTCAAAGTTTTGACGGGTAATTACGCCATCTTTTAATAAGTCTTGATAACGCTCAAACTCTTTTCTTAAGCGAGTTAAATCGGCTTGTGCTGCCACTACACCACTATTTGCTTCCGTAATTGACGACTTAGCAGACTTTTCGTTTTGTTGTTGTACACCGAGTGCGGCTTCTTTTAAGCTGACCACAGAACGGGCTTGATCATAACGAGCTTGATAATCGCGGTGATCTAATACCGCTAAAGTTTCCCCTTTTTTTACCACCTGATTATCATTAATTAATAACTCCATCACTTCGCCTGAAATCTTTGGCATAACCCAAGTTACATCGGCTTGCACATAAGCATTATCAGTAGATTGATAAAATCGGTATACAAAAAAATAATATACGATACCAGCAACTAAAAATAACAACAGGACACTAAAAACACCCCATGTTATTTTCTTTCGACTTTGGAAATTAGTATCAGTTTCTAGCTGAGCTACGTTATCCATATTCATTCCGCTTATTTGTAATATTCGATTTTTTATTTAAGCCAATAAAATTATTGGTTTCTTTTTTACGTAACTTTTCACTTGGTTTTATTCAATGAATCGTGACAGCGTAAAATTTGGTGCAAATTATGGTTCTGAAGTGAATTAAATATCATTGACCTCTTTGCCATATATTTTTTCTATTTATGTCAATAAATCATGTTATATAAACTATATTTAAAAAATATTTAATTCTAATTACGATAGATTTCTCTTAATAAATCGATTTAAAAATCAAACACAAACATTTGTTAATTAACAAATTACTAAAATTATTTATATTTTATTCAAAACTCCAAATCGGTTAATTTATTGCAGAAATGTTAACAAAAAGTTTTATTGTGTAATATTTAAGTATTATTAATTAAAATAACATGTAGTTTAAAAATGAGTTAACAATCAAAATTTTTATACTTATACATATAGAATATATATAATTTATAAATATTATTTTTTTTAAAAACAACAATAAGAAATCTAACAAAATCATTAAAGATGATAAACGGTAATTTTTAATAATTAAGTCACTCTACCGAGTAAAGTGACTTATATTTTTCCAGATAAAATAAAAGCAGAAAACAATCTCAAAGCCACTATTTAAAAGCAAAAACAAATCTTTAAAAATAGTAGTTTAAGTGATTTTTTATTGATTTAAACCTTTGAAAATTTTTTCTAAAGTTATTCCAATAGCAAGTATTTCACTGTCTTGATGAGCTAAGCCATCTATTTCTAAACCCACTGGCAGTTTTGATTTCGTACCCATTCCAATAGGTAAACTCAACCCTGGTATTCCTATATTACTGCCGGGGTCTGTATTTCGCATGAGGGTCTGGAAAGTTTCAATTGAATAGACTTCTTCATTTGCTAGTGGTGCCACAATTGGTGATGTTGGGAATAATAAAGCATCTAAGTTATGCGCTTTAAATGTGTTTTGGTAGAGTTCAAGCAATTGAGGTCGAGCTTCGCTAATCGCTTTTTCATACAAGGGTAAAACGGGAACAAGTTGACCATTCGGATCTAAAGTTAACTCAGGAAGAATATTCAGTTTAAAAATTGCCTGTACATCTGGGCTTGAGATCTGATCGACTACAGTCTCTATGGTCAAATTTACATGATGATCTTTCAAATATTGAATCAGGTCATATTTACCTTCATAGATAACCACGGGAAATGAAACTGCTTGATTGAGCTGTTCTAAATTCGGCATATCGACAGGAATAATTTCAACTCCTGTACTTTTTAAAAGCTCAAGTGCAATATGCGCCTGCTCATAAACATCTTCGTCTAAATTATTCCAAAAATATGAATTGATACCGAGTCGAATTTGATGAGGCTCTAATGGTTCTTTTCTTGGCTCTTGAGTAATAAGCTCATCAATTAAAATAACATCAGATACAGTATGAGCTATTGGGCCAGCGGTATCGCGAGTATGTGAAATTGGGGTAATACCTTCTTGTGAATATCGTCCTACCGTTGGACGAAAACCGACACAACCATTTAAAGCACTTGGCAGTCGAATAGAAGCACCTGTGTCTGTCCCCATAGCAATCGGAACCATGCCCGCTGCAACAGCCACCGCACTACCCGAAGAAGACCCACCAGCAATATGTAACGGGTTTACGGCATTTCGTGTACCCACAACGCCTTCTATATGCATGGCAGTATTATAACCTGTGACCCCAAAGGCTAATTCGTGCATATTGGCTTTACCAACAATGATTGCACCTTGATCAATAAGCTTTTGAATAACTGGGGCAGAAGTTTGCGGCCTAAATTGAGCTAAAGCTGGCGTACCTGCACTATTTGGAAAACCAGCAACATGAATATTGTCTTTAACCGCAATTAAAATACCCATCAAAGCTGGACACGGTTTTCCACTCAGTAGGTATTTATCCCAATATTGAGCTTGTTGAATTGCTGAAGCTTTATCTGTGCTAATAAATGCATTTAAAGATTGCTGTTTTTCAATATTATCGAAGTAATGATGCACAAGCTCTTCACAAGATACTTTTCTTTCATGAATGAGTTTAGTAATGATATCTACTGAAGCATTTGATAAATCGAGTGATTCGACCCCATTATTTTTTTCATTTGTATTTAACATAGTAACTTTTAATCCCTTTAAGTTGTAATTTTAGGAACTTAGTACAAATTGCTCATTGATTCGCATCCTCAAAATTGAGGATTGCTTAAACTTTAATGCCGAATGAGCAAGGCCATTTCAGTGCGATTATTACAGCCGATTTTTCTCATAGAATTGTTCAAATGAGTTCTTAATGTAGTAAAGCTAATATCCAGTAAATTGGCCACCTCTTTATCACTTAAACCTTTAGATACCAAGCGAACCACTTCTTGTTCACGCGAAGTCAAACCGTATTGGGTTGATAAATCAGTGGGTAAGGCTTGAGTAAAGTAAGGTTCAAGCAGATTTAATATTCTTTTTTCACGCTCACCAAACATGTCGGCATCTTTCTCACGCCAAATACGTAAATCACCAATATCCATACCATTTCGGACAAAATAAATATTGATGCCATGATATAAACCATAGGCTCTCAAAAACTCATTGTAATAGGGTGTTTTTTTCAGGTCTGCGAGAGGCATAACCTCATTTACAAAGGTTGGTTTTTGACGTTTGCGAAGCTGTGCCGTAATCGGATCATCAAATTGCCAAATGCTCTCATAGTCCTCCATCGCTTTTGGGTCGATTTTCCATATCACGCCTTCTCTCGATAAGTTATGGGTTGAGTCCCAAATATAAGATGCCGCGAAATCAGCCCGTAATAAGATGGCAATATCTGCAAGGATATTTTCACGTAAATTGTATTGCCCTTTCCCTGAGCCAAGTTTCCATAATATTTCAGAAAATAATGCAAACTCAGATGGGCTGAAATCTTTTTCTAAAAGTGCGGTCATCGTTTACCTATTTAATGAAATCCATCAAATTTTGAGAAGATCGGTTAAGCGCTTCTTTTGAGCTTATTCTTATTACTAATCCCATCCTTTTCTATAACATTTATATGCAAATATTAAAATAATTTTAAAGCATACTGCCTACTTAAAAATATTTCTTTCTTAAAAGCGGCTATTAGTAAAACCCTGAAAACTCAGGGCTTTGAAAGCCTTAAATACATAAAAATAAATTTAGCTCAAATGTATTATTTTTTACATTCAGATAGATACTTTTCAATCATGAAATTGACTATATCTGTTTCACCACGAGCCTCCCTAGTTTTTTCAGTATTGTAAGTTTTCCAAACTTCATCCCAATGATCTTTAATATATTTGACCATACATTCCTTGTAAGGATTTGGTGTATTTTCATGAATATGCGCTAAGAATTTGTCTTGATGCTTAGCGGTGGAATTGGCACAACCAAATAATGAAATCATAAGAACTAATCCTATACTTAAATTCTTCATTTTTTAATAATATATCCTTCATCAACTAATGGATCTTTATCTTTAGGTTTTAAACTCCAACCTTTGATTAAATGAAATCCTTCCGAAATAACACCTTTTCCTGAAGCCTTCCCTGCAAGAGGATAAATAATTTCAGGTTTAGCAAATTTTGATTTCTTAAAATTATAATGCCACATATAGGGATTTATAACATTTAAAGTAGGGATACCAGCTTGCTTTATAGCTCCAGTCCCATCCGGTAAATTACTAATATATTTACTTAAAATATCCCTAGCTGTTTCAGCACAAGTATCATTTATCCAAGCTGTATACTTTTGGTCGCCAGAAATGATTTGTTGACGTACTTGATTAGCTTCAGCAATTATTTTTTTAGCTGAATCTTCGTTAACCACTATTCTATAAAGCGTTGCAGTTTCCCCAATTCCATAATCAGGTGTTCCTGGCCGACTACTAGCATATCCATCTTTGATAGGGGCACCTGTATTCCATTTATTTGGTGCTTGGCTATTTCCTTTATTAAACCATCCACTTTTTCCTGCACCAGATGGCCCAAAACTAAAAAAGACTTCAACAATATCATTTTTGGTAACGTAAAAAAAAGCATGACCATAATCAATATCTAACAATTGTGTTCGCTCATTACTTTTTGAAACCCAACCATTATCACGTTCAACAAAAGCATCAGGATAGTTAACCTCAAAACCAATGGTCACAATATATTTATTTAAGACGACAGAAGTTGTAGGTTTATCATTTGCTGTTCTAACTTTCTGGAATTTCTTATATTTAAATTCATTTTCGGCCATAATTATTTCAACCCTAACTGCTCCATTTTTTCAATAGCATCAGCACCATAAAAAACTCTCAATTCAGTATTTTCAGCATAAAAAACTCGTTTAGTTAAGCCCTCTTTATTTGTTTTACCTATATGTGCTTGATTATTTTGATCTAAAATTAAATATTCCGTATCTTCACAATGATCTTTGACTTAGAAACAGGGGCAATGCGCGTATCAAATAATGATGAATCAAAAATAGAATTATGGTGTAGAGGCGCTATCGCAGGAACTGGTGATACCGTCTTAATAAATAGAATTATGAATTACTTTAAGAGTTTAAATCCAACTGATCTAAATCTTTACCAATTAAGTATAATTCATAAAGAAGTTGAAAGAAGATTAATAGAAGGCATACCAAAAGAGGTACTAATTAATACTACAATAATTTTTTCAATATATAATGGCTGTGAAACTTCTTTATATACTATACCAATTGAGCAGTTTTTTAAGAAAATTGATATAGAAGGCATACCAATTATTCGCTCTAGAATATATGAAGTTAAAGAGTGGACAATAGATATTTGTTGTTTTAAACTTCCATCTGATTTAAGTGATTTTCAGAATTTTCAATGTAATTTGAAAAGCTTATTAAATTTTGATAACGAAATTGATTTTATTAACTATTACATCGAACAATTAAAAAAACTTTTTGCAATTCATTCATTAATTGATTCTAGCATAACACCTTCATTTGACCTTTATCTTCAATCTTGTGAAACTGGAAAAAATTTGGCGTTACATGTTAAAAACTATAATTTAAACTAGTCTATTGATGTTTAAGTTAAAATATTTACTATAATTTTTGACTTCTATTAGCTTATACACCGCTTTTTAATTTGAACTATCGTTGTGCTTAAGATGGAATGCAGATCTTAAGCTTCCACTCCTAAATACCAATTTTTCCAAGAACTGGTTCCCCTAGTTTCAAGAGGCACAGTTGGAATCAGTTTTTCTTTTAATATTTCAGTTTGTTCAACAGCTTTAGCAAGCCTTGCTTTAGCGGAATGAATACATTCACGGTCACCAAATTCGCAGCGGTCTAAAGTTGTTCCACCACAAGGTCCATTGGCTAAACCTTTTGGACACGTTTCAGGACAAATATATAAAGTATCGCTTAGGCGACACTGACCACAGCTTTCACAGCCCACTAAGCTATGTTTACTCAGTACTTCTGTTTTAAGTAGTACTTTAGCGATCAAAGCATTTTCCCAAAAAGATGCTTTAAAAATAAACCGTCCAACACCTTTAGCAATTTTTGATCCAAACATTGCTTCATGCATAACATGTAATTGGCGATATTTAATTAATTGTTTAGACGTTGGCTGACGTGAAAAACGAGCAACTTCAGGTGAGAACTCTTTGCCTGAGGTGACTTGCCAAAGTGAATTCCAAAGCTCTTCTAAGGCTTTAAGCTCCAAATGGCGATATTGCTCAACGTAGCTTTCAAGCAACATTTGCTCCTCTGGCTTATGGCAGGCAGATAAGTGAATTCCTGCAAATCCTAAGTGTTTACATATCAAAATTTGCAAAGCGCAGCGTAAATAAACTCGGTCGGTATGCCCTGCCTGTTTTTCATCTGCCAAGACTTTTAGCATGTGGGGAGTAATTACAATACCCGCGACTTTATGCTTCACCATAAAATTGGCACGACCTAAAGTCAGTGGCATGACGCAAGCCAATATTTGCTGTGAATAATGATGTTTTGTTAAAAATGATTTGGCTTGTTTTAAGGCTTCAATGTCATAGCCCAATTGAGTAATGATAAAGTCAGCACCTGCTTTAATTTTCTTATGTAGTTTTAAATACTGGGCATCACGCTCAGCTTCGACATATTTAAATGGGTTAAAAGCAACCCCAATACGAAACCCGCCATGTTGCTTGGCAGCCATTACGGCGTTTACCGACTCTAAGTAACGACTACGAGGCTGCCCATCTCGACCATTATGGTGTTCTTTGAGTTTATCACCTGTAAGCAATAACAAGTTTTGAATATTGGCTGTTTGAGCTTGTTCTAAAAATTGCTCGAAGTCTTGTATGTCTCGGGCCTTACCTGAAAAGTGCAAGACTTTATCGATTGAGTCAGGGTAGCTTTTGCTGGCTTCAAGTGGCGCGATATCATGATCTGAATGTACACGATCTGCCAATGTCATTGCAGCCGGATATCCTGCAAACTCATGTTTCACAGGATAAATTTCATGCAGTGAAGTGAGATATTCCACCAACACAAAAAACTGGTTTTGCTGGAAGCAGGGAGAAACGTGTGACATAGGCAAAGTGCTGATCAAAACATGACATCAATCATAAGCGCGGCATTATAAATCAAAGTGCATCAAGATGCGCTAGTCAGAAAGCTCATTGTTTTGCTTATCTTCACCTTCTTTATTTCTAGGTAATTCGAGTGAGCGAGGAAATATAAAATCGAAAGAATCGAGTGCATAACGGTAAAGCTGAGCTGGTCGTTTGCCCACAATTTTACTGTGATTGGTTTCTTCAACTGCACCTGCTTCTATCACACGGCGTCTAAACGCTTTTTTATCTAAGGATTGCCCAAGAATAATTTCATAAATAGTCTGTAGCTCGGTCAGCGTAAATAACTCGGGCATGAGACTAGCTGGCAATGCGGTATAGCGAGTTTTATTGGTTAAACGCTCTAAAGCTAATCTGAGCAATTCATTATGATCAAAAGCCAATGCTAAATCTTGTGCTTTTGCTACAGACACCCATTCGCTGTACTCAGCCAAAGCTTGGTGTTCGTAAGCATTAAAATCAATTAAAGCAAAATACAAAATGGTTACGGCCCAGCCACGCGGGTCACGTTTGGCATTACCCACAGAAGCAACTTGTTCCAAGTAAGGTGAAGCAATTCCTGTTTTTTCAACCAGCTTACGATATGCGGTGGCCATCAAATCTTGATCGTGCTTTAAATCGGCAAAACCACCCGGTAAAGCCCATTGGTCTTTAGCTGGAAAGTTGGGGCGCTTAATGAGTAATACCTGTAACTGACCATTAAATACCGAGAAAATAGCCATATCGACCGTAAGTAAAGGTGCGTCATAATCTCGGTGATCATAACTGGCAAGGAATTCTTGTTCAGTTTGAATAGTCACGTTCAGCCTCTCAATAAAAATGATGAGCCGATACACATGGAACGGCTCATCTAAACTCAGTTATGCAATGGATAAACGCTCACGTATTTGATCCAAAGTACACTCATATTGAAGTTTACCATTTTCAAAGACCGTTTTAAGTGCTCCGCCTTGTTCTTGTTTGGCTGTTTGCTGATCAAACAAAGTAAAACCATTTTCACCTTCTTCAATGCGTAACAGACCTTTAGCAGATTTTTTAACACCTGAGTCAGTAATTGGGTCTTTAAACAACTCTCGACCTACGCCATTCACTTGTCCCCAAGTCGCTTTCACAGCAAATCCAAAGGTATCCCGTGTTAAATAGTTATAGGTAAAGCTGCCTATACCAAAAACCAAGTTGTTTGAAGCAAAGCCTTTGACTTCAAGCCCTTCTAAAATGCGCTGTGCGCGGTCTAGGGTAATTGAGTCGCCATAAATTAAACCAACACGTTCATTCAGTACTTTATAGCCTTGGTCTGTGGTTGTACCGCCAAACACTTCCCATAAACATTCAACTGCACCTTTGTAGGCTGGGCTACCGACTTCGGCGTCTGGGTCGCCGCAAATAATTTTGACAGGGTCACCAGAGTCAGGACGAAAAACCAATTTAGCCAAGCCTAAAGCATTAAGTTGTCTTGCCAAAATTTCAGGTTTTAAAGCCACCGTAAATTCTGTAATGACTCGCCAAAAATCCCATGTATCAGACACAATACTGACAACACCAGACGGATAAAGCTCACAGATTAAACGCTTAAATGTGTCTAGCTCACTGTCTTCTGTGCCCATACACATTACACTGTGTTCGGTCGCTGGTACAGATACCCCAATCACACCTGTTGCATTGTAATATTCTTCCGCATAGTCAATTGAAGCAACCGAATCTGTTCCAATAAAACTAGTTAAATGGCCTACTCCTGATTGTGCAGCATCATAAATTCCGCTCATACCACGACTACTAAAATCGTGTCCTTGCACAGGTACAAAATCAAGTGGCGCGCCAGTTTTTACAGCATATTGCGTTAATAAGCGTTTGTACTCATAGGCAATTGTGGCCGTAGTACAGCTTTTCCAAAGCTCAGCACTTAACACGGTTTCGATATAGTTCGTTAACCAAAAGAAACGTGGGTCAGTGTTAATCACGGTGAGCACAGGTACACGCATATTGACGCGGCTGCCTTCTGGCAAGGCTTTAATGCGTAATGGTAAATATCCCAAGTCGTGTAACGCTTCAATGTGATCAACCGGTACTGCGCCTTCACCTAGTGAACTATCCATACGGCGTTTATAAGCAGCCACCACTTTGTCTTTAGGCTGTTTGAAAAAGCCTTCATTCCATGTATCTATTAAAAAGTGTTTGATAAAACCCTGAAGACCAAAGAACACAACTTTAGCGTCAAAGTCAGGTAGCATTTTTGCGAGTCGAGATGAACGCGGCGTAAAGTTTGCGTACACGTACTCTGTGCCTGCTGGATACTGACGTCTGTGATCCGCTTTATAAAAATCGATAGCGTTTAATGGATTCAATTTAATAGTCATCTTTATTCTCTTTATTTTGCTGCAAAAGCAATTACTGAAATTTTGTCTGATGGTTGTTGTGGAAAGCTGTCCGAGGTAAACAGTTGGTCAAGCAACCCATCAAAAACCTCTATTCCTTTACTGAAAATACCGTGGGTCACATATAGAACGACCTTATGGCAATTGAGGCGACGCAGTTCTTTGGCAATACCAATAAAGGTTGCACCGCCGTCGCAAATGTCATCGGTAATGACCGCTGTTAGGCCTGATAAATCAGTCGCATGTACATGTGTACCTAAAATTTTGCCAGTCACTGGGTCACGTTTTTTATCGCACTGAACAACAGTGATTGGTTGTTTTCGCTCAACATTAAAAGCGTCTGCAACCATTTGTGTGCGTGCTTTTGCGCCTTTGTCTGGGCAAATCAGTACTGTTTTTTCATCTTTTAATAATGTGCTTAGCGCTTCACTCTTTGCGATAATGTCGACTGAACTCACATTTACAACTTCGTTAAAAGAAGTATTGGCAGCGAGTAATGCTGTTGTTACTTCACTATGGCAATCCCAAACAGTCACCTTGCCTTGTTTACCCGCTTTTTTGTCTGCGTTGATATTAAGTAGCTTCGTCATCACATCGAGTGAAAATGCTTGGCCTACTGCACAAATACGGTCCTGACGCGCATATGGAAAATACGGAATTTCTAAGTCAACTGTTAGCCCCTGATTCAGCAATATATTTTCAAGTAACAAATAGTCCATCACATCGTGACTTGAGGTCATTTGCGCGCGGACCAATACGTTGCCAGATAGTGAACCTAACGTTGTCTCATCAATCTGAACATGACGCTCTCCACCAGAAAACTGCGTGAATTTCACTGGAATTTCATTTCTTGCCGTATCTAAAAGCTGGATAGCCATATCATCCTCTTTTTGTCTGATGACCTTCGATGAATATATAGTGGCACAAAGCCACTATATATTTCAAGTCTATTTTTCAAACTTTTTTCAAAACCATTTAAGGCATAAAATTTGCAGTTTTAGAGCAACTTGATATTCGTTTTTTAATAAAAATTATTATTTAAGATTTTGAAATTAAAAATTAATTTATGATTAGCATGACAAACAAAACCCCTATCAAAAGTAATGGATACAACTTTGCCCGCCATAAATCAGGTAGTTTTGAGATAAATTTTTCGGAAAAATATAGCCCAATCCATGTTCCAGCAACCAAGAATAAAGCAGCCTCAAACCAGATTAGACCGATAAATCCACTAGGTGCCCATATAGATTGCCAAAGTGACAACACACAATAAGTTAGCGTTGCAGTTAAAGACAAAGGCAACGTGAGAATGTTTGCAATAGCCGCAGCCTCTGCCATAGAACTCCCCCGCCGCCGCAACAAAGGAACCGTCATTACACTGCCACCCACACCTAAAAGTGCTGCAACCCAACCAATAATTCCGCCTTTAATGAGTTCGCTGTTTTCACTATAGTTTTGCGTTTGTCTTGATGCCACCATAAAGCCTGGTCGGTAATAACAATCAAGAATGGTTATGAATACATAACCCATAAATATCCAGCGAAGCCAATTTCCATTAAACAATGAGGCCATGACCGCACCAACAACTCCACCCAATGCGATACCACTCCATAAAAAGCGGATTTTTTGCCAATCTATATATCCAGACCGATAGTGTCGAAAAGTTGCAAAACTTGCCGAACACAGCATCACAAAAGCTGATGTAGCTACGGCGATTTGCATGGCATGTATCCCAACCATACTTTCGTTACTGTACTTTTGAATAATGACTGTATAAAGCAAAGGTACAGCAACAAAACCGCCTCCAAAACCAAATAACCAAGTAGTAACACCGGAAAGTAGTCCAAATAAAAATAGCTCATATAGCATCGTTATCTTCCTCACGTTTATAGAGGCATGATATAAAATAGCCCTATGGCAAACTAACGTAGAAAAGTCATCTTTTTATTTATTTCAGACAAAAATATATGCGTAATATTCCAATTAACGATGTAGACCATCTACCGCAAGCGGTTTTAGCATTAGGATCAGATTATCCTGCTGATACTTTGTTAGATACGCATAGCCATCGCCGTGCTCAGTTCTTATATGCACCCGAAGGGCTTATGAAAGTTGAAACTGAAGATGGACAATGGCTCGTGTTACCGTACAGTGGTGTATGGATACCCGCAAGCAAACCACATCGCGTATGGCTATCTAAAATCAATACTTATAGTTTGTATATAGAAGTAAGTAATGCCCCAAGACAGGCAAACTATTGCGAGGTTGTGCAAGTTTCACCGTTAGTGCATCAGTTACTGATTCAAGCAAATCAACTGCCTGTTGACTACCAACGTTCAGGCCGTGACGGCGCTGTTATCGATTTATTGTTATATGAGTTAGAAGCTGCACCAGCCCTGCCTCTGTTTATTCCATTGCCTCACAGCACATTACTATCTAATCAGTGTGCTGAGTTTATGGAGCATCCCGATATTCATAGCAGCCCTAAAGATTGGGCACATGTCCATAATAAAAGTGAGCGAACATTTCACCGCTGGTTTAAGTCAGAAACGGGCATGTCATTTCAGGCTTGGCGTAATCGAGTCTGCATCATCTATGCTTTAAATGCATTAAAAGCAGATATCTCGATTACTGAAATTGCCTTTAGTTTGGGCTATGAGCACTCGGCAGCATTTACTGCAATGTTCAGTAAAATTATGGGTTATCCACCTACCCATTTTCAAAAAAGATTTCATACGCATAATAAAGTGCTATAAAGATTTACTCATGTGAATGGTGTCATAGGTCTCAATCCACTCACGGTTAATGACATCAAAGCCTTGTAGACGCCAAAACTTTTCAGCCGCTGGCAAAAATGGATGAGTGTGCAAATACAAAGTCGTAATTTCATTGTTTTTTGCATGGCTAAACAACATGTCACATAGCTGAGTTGCGATGCCCTTACGACGGTATTCAGGTAATACAAACAACTTAACCACTTCCACTGTATTAGATGGCAAATTTAAATCAAAACGATGGTCATACGCCCGATATGCAATAGTGCCAATAATACGGTTTTTATCTTTTACCGTAATAAAGCAACCTAATGGATCATTAACATAATATTGCCCAAAATTTTTTAAATCTTTGGGAACTTGCCCATGATAGATTTCTGGGAATAATAAATGTCTTGTATAAAGTGCAAACTCTACAGCAGATGCATAGTCTGATTTGTCTGCTAGATGATAGTGAAAAGTCATATTTATAGCCAAGAATGGTCAGGGATAACAATGGTTTTGTCTTGAATCATGGCTTCATGGAACTCAACATCATAGACACTTTTTAAAAACTTCGGATCGGTGATTCGTGTTTTAGACTCAGGCTTAACTACTTCGTGTTGGCGCATAAAAAACAAATGATCTGCAAATAAAAAAGCCAAATTAGGATCATGCATAATTGCAATCACCGTAAAATTTTGCCGCGACAACTGACGCAATTTTTTCATTAAATAAGACTGGTAATAAACATCGAGATGATTGGTTGGCTCATCAAGCAAAATCACTTTGGGTGCTTGTACTAAAATGCGCGCAATCATAACCAATTGCCTTTCACCACCCGATAGTTCGGTATAAGGACGGTCACGTAAATGCTCAATATCTAAATCAAGCAAAGCTTGATCCACACGCTCCCAGTCTGATTTTGAAGGTCTATATCTGCTGAAAGCGGCACGTCCCGTAATCACCACATCTTTAACCAGAAATGGAAATACAGTTTTATGAAACTGCGGTAAAAAGCCGAGTAGTGCAGCCCGATCTTTACCTTTAAAGTCCGATAATGGTTTTCCAGAGTAACGGATCAACCCATCTTTTACAGGTTCTAAGCCAGCCATCAATTTAAAAAGTGTCGATTTTCCACAGCCATTGCGCCCTAAAATGACGGAAAACTGATTTTCAGGAAACTCCAGATGAATGTTTTTAAGAACCTGTTTATGCCCATAGGCATAATTTAACTGATCAATTTGAATCATGCCCAATGAGTCCTCTGTGTTTTCATTAATAATAAGAAGAATGGCGCGCCAAGTAGCATGGTAAAAATACCAATCGGTATTTCAAAGGTTAGTAAAACACGTGAAAAGTTATCAATCATGAGTAGGAAACTACCGCCCAACACCATATTGGCTGGAATACTGTAGCGGTGATCTGGCCCCACCAACATTCTCACAATATGCGGCATAAAGAGTCCATATAAACTAATAATGCCAGCAGCAGCCACAGAAGTTGATGTACATACAGTCACTAGTACAATTAAAAGAAGCTGCTCCCAACGCGGATTAACACCCACCGCCTGCGCTTCTTCAGCACCGAGTGCCATTAAGTTTAAGCGCCAACGCATTGCAAATAATCCGACAAGGCCAATACAAATAGGAAGCACGGCGTATTGAACCTTTTGCCAAGACGCCTGATGTAAGTTGCCCATCGTCCATTGCACAATGGCTTGTAATTTAAATGGATCACTTAAGTATTGAATAACTGTAAGCCCCGCCAAAAACAGCCCCGACACAATCATGCCGGATAAAATTACCATCACTAAAGACGTCTGGCTTTCATGTTTTTGATGTGCAAATAAATACGTTAAGGCAACAGCACAAACGCCAAAAATAAAGGCGGATAAATTTGGTGAAAGCCAACTTAGAGAAAGTGCCAAAGCTGCACCAAACGCTGCACCAGAAGAAATACCGAGTACATACGAGTCAACCAAAGGGTTACGAAACAATGCCTGTAAACCGTTACCCGCTGTTGCTAACGCAGCTCCCACCATAAATGTCAGTAAAATTCTGGGTAATCTGACATTGACTAGTATGTTTTGCATCAACCTAAATTGTTCAGCATCAAAATATGGCGTACCAAAGACTGCTTGCACACCCCACCGCAAATAGTCCCATGCACTCAAGGTTTGCGTAGGCCCAATGAGCAACGAGATAAAAATCATGAAGAAAGGTAAAGGGTAAAACCAATAATATTTGAGCTTTTCCATATTCATGACACCAACGCTTTGGCAAGGTGCTCACCATACAACTTGGTTAAAATACGCTTTTGTAAGGCACTTACTGGTAAATCGGACTGTTCAGGGTAAATGCTGTGGTTCAAATAAATCGCCGTAATAATGATTTTGATGGTATGTGGGTTATAAATAAATGCAGGGCTCAAATTAAATACCTTACGGTTTTGTACGGCACTTAAGCCTTGTAATTCTTTGCGTTCATAAATCAGTTTTGGGTTGGTATTCCAAAGCACAATATTGTCAGGATTCCATTCAATGAGAGTCTCGGGATTTACGTTGGGTTGGTTAGCATTGGTCTGAACAATGTTGTAAGCACCTGCCAGCTCAATAAAGTCATTGGTAATTGACTCCCGTCCCGAAGTGGAAAAAATTCGCCCACCTGACCACGCATAGTAAATCGATTGCTTATTTGGCTGACGTGCTGTTTTGGCTGCAACTTCTGACATAATTTCATCAGAAAAACTCAAAATTTCTTGAGCTCGCTTTTGGGCTCCACTTAGAACAGCAATTTCAGATAATTCTTCTTTCACTTGCTGGTAAGTGCCAGACTCCATTACATATACAGCGATACCAAACTGTCGTAATAATTCGATCGTTTGGGTCTGCCCGCTCCCCAAAATTACTAAATCGGGTTTCAACAACACAAGACTTTCAATATTGGTTGCATTGGCACCTTGTGAAGGCGTTACAAGCTGTTTATTGGCAATACGTTGATCTATTTTTGAATAGGCGTTAAATAATAAAGGTTGAATGTATACTTCGGCTGGTATGCCAATCACTTTATGACCTTGCCCTAGCATATATAAGCCATCTAAACCTGACTCAAATAGAGAAACAATTCTTTGCGCTGGCTTGGCTACACACACTTTTGTATTTGTACTATCAAAAACGCATATCGAATGACCTGCTAAGTTTTCTTTAGTTTTTCTACTTTCTTCAGATGAAGAACATCCACATAGAATGAGTAAAGTGAGTATTGAAGCCCAAAACCTCATTACACCTCTCCATGCACAAATATAGTGCAAAATAAAAAGATGTGCTTATTTGGTGCAATTTTCATGTGAAAAAAACACCATAAGAGTGCAAAACGGTTTGGATCATCATTTATATGAGGTGCAAATTAAATGTTTAATTGAAGATATGAATAATTAAGCAATAAAAATGCCAGAATTAAAAAATAAATTTACCCATCAACCGGTTGTCATACTTTTTTCAAGTCAGAAAAAATATTTATGGGCTTTCACACTTCTCTAATAATGAGTTAACTAATACCAGTTATTTTAAAATCTAATTGATTAAAATAATGAGATCTAAAAACATAAAAATTAAAAAAACGAAACACAATACTCAAAAATATAGTTATTTTCTCATTTTTAATTTTATCAATTAAATAAATAATTAATAATAAACAAAATCTTAGTTAAAATAATAAAATTAAGTTTTTCTAAAAAATTACAGCTTTAAAAAGTAAATTAATCTAAAGTTAATATTAAAGATAAATCTTTAATAATGATTACTTTATGTGCTAGATTAATGTACAAGAATTATCCAATTATTTGGAAATTTCTCATACTACAAATAACTTACTAACTATAAGAATATTAAACACGACAAGGATTTTAAACCATGAAAAGAAATTATTATATATTAGGTACTCTTTTATGTGGCATGAGCTTAGCAACACATGCCGACTCACTACGAATGAGTGCCACGGAGTTTGCAAAAGACCCAGCCAAAGTAAGCGCACTGCAAAAAGGTCTGGAAAAAATGCGAGCAAATAATAATGCAAATCCATTATCTCCGGAGTTTCGTACAAGTTTTAATTATTGGGCAAATACTCACGGCTATTTTGGTACGGGTACACATGGCACTGATAAAACTACATATCTTAAAAACCGTATGGCAGGTTGCTTACAAGATAATAGTCAAGCCTTGTGTGATAGTTACTATAAACATATTCAAAATTCTACAGTTCCAAAAGATGGCTTTACCGATGAAGTTTGGGGTACATGCCAACATGGCAATCTAAACTTCTTACCTTGGCACCGTATGATGCTTTATTTTTATGAGCGAACAGTGCGTAAGTATGTTGGACAAGATTACTCTCTTCCTTATTGGGACTATTACCAAGAAAAAGCGGCTAATGGGAAAGGACTAGCGCTGCCTCAATTGGTTCGAGGTAAACAAGCAGGTAGCTTATATGACCAGTTCCGTACACCTGGTTTAAATGAGAATATCAGCGCTATAGATCCAGACGATGCCAGCGCTGCCCAAGCATTTAAATGGAATGACTTCACATCATTTTCCAACCAGTTACAGTCTCAGCCTCATGGTGTAATGCACTGCGCGGTAGGTAAAAACTGTGTGCTGCCAGATATGGGATTTGTACCAATTGCAGGTTTAGACCCTGTATTTTATATGCACCATGCCAATATCGACCGCTTGTGGCAATGTTGGCTAAATAAAAAAGCCAATGGACAACCCATTACACTTGAGTGGGCAAAGAAAAACTTAGGTATGCCAGATAGCTGGTATAACACTCGATACACCTTTGCAGACGAAAACGGCAATAAAGTCACCATGACCATTGCTGATGTATTTACCCCTGGTAAAATTCCGGTGCGTTATACCAATGAAAATGCATGTAAAGTTCAAGCACCAGTTATGAGTAGTCAAGCAGGAAAAGTAAATCTATTCAAAAAGGCGCATAAACCAGTCAGCAGTAATAAAACCATTCAACTGATGGGTGTAAGTCAAAAAGTAGCTTTAGCGCCTCAAACCACAACGTTCTTAAAAAGTGCTAGTCAACTTTCTCAAACTACACTTTCATCAGGACAAACTTATTTAATCTTAGATAATGTACAAATGGTGGGTAATCCAAATCTAACTTATAAGATTTATTTATCTCCTAAAAATAAACCTGACCAAAAAATTTATGTTGCCACAATTAACTATTTCGGTGTGTTAGATCATAGCCACGGCGGGCATGCGAGCAATGGTGCTATGGGTCAATTGGTCTATCAAGTCAGCGATCAAGTTAATCAATTAGGCGTACCTGCTGAAGACTTAGAGGTTCAGTTTGTTGCTACCGATTTAACCCTTAACCCAGTGAAGCAAAAGGTAAGTTCTCAAGGACTGAGCATTTCTCAAGTTCGCTTAGAAACTTCAAAATAATAATTAAGGGAGAGGCCTGATTTTTCAGGCCTATATTTATTATGAAAATAGCTCATTTAATATTATATACCCCTCTAACGTTAGTGAGTGGGTATGCCTTAGCAGAGGAGTCTTCTGACCGTATATTAGAAGACCCTCCTGAAATGTCTGTTGCACGTAATCATCAAGCTTTACTTGCGGTACCAAGCCCTACTACTGCCACAACAACCGTTCCGCAAATGCAGTCTTCAAATGAAGCACTGTTTACTTGGGAGGTTAAAAAAACAATAAATAGACTCTGGAACCCAGCAACAAACAGTTATGACAAAGTCATGTTACGCAGCTATCAAGGTACAAATACACAGCCCAATACGCCTTATATTGCTCCAACCATTGAGGTGTTTCCTGGTGAAACTGTACGAGCAACTTTAGATAATCAGCTTGATATAGATCCAATAACTCACAGAAAACTTCCTAAAGACCCTAGTTGTACTGGTGATCATTTTGATGTGAATAAACCACATTGTTTTGATGGTACCAATATGCATACACATGGGTTATGGATTAACCCAGCAGGAAATAGTGATAACGTTTTAGTTTCGATTAATCCGGGTGTTAACTTCCAGTATGAATACAACATACCGCCTGATCATCCGGCCGGAACGTTTTGGTATCATCCGCATCGACATGGTTCAACCGCGATTCAAGTCGCAAGTGGTATGGCGGGTGCGCTAATTATTCGTGGATATCGACAGCCCACACCAAATAAAACAGGTGATTTAGATTTACTCACCTATGGTTTTAAAGAACGAACGCTCGTTTTTCAGCAAATTCAATATGCTTGCTATGATGCTAACGGCAAAATTCAAACTGACTCAAAAGGTAATTATATTTGCCCAAATAATCAAATTGGTGAAATTAGGGATTATCAGGGCTTTGGTGTCGGCGGTTGGGGGAAATCAGGACGATACACAAGCATTAATGGTGAAGTTCAACCTTTCATTACTCAAGCTGTAGAAGGACAAGTCGAACGTTGGCGAATGATTCATGCTGGTGTCCGCGACAGTATTAACCTGAGCGTTCGCCAAATGCAAAACATCCCTTCTAAACTCGATTTAACACCAACGGGTGAAAAGCAATTATTAAGAGAAAGCTGTACAGGCCCGATTGTAAGTCAACACCTTATTGCAGCCGATGGCTTAACCCTCAAACAAGTCATGGATAAAACAGTCACTGTTTTTCAACCGGGTTACCGTTTCGATGCCTTAATGCAATTCCCGCAAGAAGGCCGCTATTGTCTGATTGATGAAGCTGCTTCAGCTTCTGCTAACGTGGACCGCACATCTTCTGAGAGACGCTTACTTGGGATTATTCAAGTTACTAAACCCACTTCAGCACCTCAGTCTTTAACGACAGTGTTAAGCAATAATGCAACACGCAATATTGCACCAGAAATGCGTCCCGCTGTGCTTCAAGATTTACAACAAAATTTAAAGCTCAGTCATTTTGTTCCTCATCAGGATTTACCGGCAACACCAAATAAACAATTTTTAGAATTTAATATTGATACTAAGGCTAATCCAACTCAATTTCAGGTCGATGGAAAACCATATAAACCAGATCGAATTGACCGCACACTTGAGTTAGGTAAAACCGATGAATGGATACTCACCTCTAAATTGGCCAGTCACCCGTTCCACATTCATGTAAACCCGTTTCAGATCGTAGCGATCATAGCCCCTAATAATAAAGATGTCAGTGATATCAACGCCGTTGATGACTACGACAAATCCGCTCCACCCGACCCACAATATCGTGGTCTCAAAGGTACATGGAAAGACACCATTTGGGTTAAAAATGTAAAAGGAGCCAGTTATAAAGTCATTGTTAGAACCAAGTACCAACGCTACATTGGTGACTTTGTATTGCACTGCCATATTCTAGATCATGAAGATCAAGGCATGATGCAAAACATTCGCATTAGCCTTCCAGATGGTAATGGTGGTGTTTCACAGGGACATCATTAACCATAAATCTTTTTCAGACAGAATTAAAAAGGCCGCTTCTCGCGGCCTTCGTTTTATCACTTTTATGTAGAACTTTTATTTTCTTGATAATTCATATTCTTTAAAAATAAATCGACTACATATTCAACCCAAATACTAATTTCACTCTCAGATATTAAATAATCAGGATGGGTCAGACATTTTAAATGAGCATCACTTCGTAAAAGCGATAAAAAGATATTTGCCGCAGCTTCAGAGGAAGAACTTAACTCAATTTCTCCTTGTTTGACTGATTTTTCAAGATAACCCGCAATAATATTTGCAAGGCGATGGGGGCCAACTTGAAAGAATTTTTCAGATAATTCCGGGAATCTAACTGCCTCAGCAATACAAACCCTAAAAAATGCCAAACCTGAATGTGACAATATAAAGCAGAGATAAGTTTTACCCATCTCTGTTAAAGCTGAACGTAAATTTTTAGCTTGCGTCTCAACTAAAATTATTTGTTTTTGCATGTTGGTGCATTGGCGTTCAATGACCGCAGCGAACATTGCTTCTTTATTTTTAAAACAAGCATACATGGTGGCTTTTGAAACACCAGCTTCTTTTTGAATCATGTCTGTCGTTGTGCCACTAAAACCGTGGATCAGAAAAAACTTTGTTGCTGCATCTAGAATTTTTTGATCTTTCTCATTGGCTTTAATGCAATCAGACATACGAACCTACAAATATATTTAGAAATTTCATGATTAGTGTAACTCATCGAAAAGTTCAAAATCGAGAATTGACGTAATTTTAATAAGATAGTACAGTACCGATCGGTACAGTTGAGTTCAATAACTGCACTATGCAACGAGTTCATTTTTAAAATTTAAGGTAAAAGATGAATATACGACCACTCATCGGTTTGGCAGGTGCAATTTTTGCAGCAATGACTGTCGAATTTAATAACCGAATTACCAGTATTACTTTGGTCGATATTCGCGGTGCAATGGGTATTAGTGTCGACTCTGGTTATTGGGTCAGCAGTATTTATGCCAGTGCCATGATTATTGGCATGATTCTCTCTACCAGTTGGGCCGTTATTTTTTCCATGCGTAGAGTCCTTCTTTTTGCCATAGGTCTTTGTCTCGTCTCTAGCGTTTTAATTCCTTTTAGTCCCAACATTGAAATATTTTATTTATTGCGTGGCTTGCAAGGGCTTGCCAATGGTTTGACCATTCCTTTACTCATGGCCTGTGCACTTAGATTTCTAGGGCCAGAAATCCGTTTATGGGGGTTGGCTTGCTATGCGCTAACAGCAACTTTCTTTCCCAACTTAAGTGCTGCACTCTCTGCGTTTTATTTAGATGTGATTGGTTGGAAAATGATATTTTTCCAAACCATTCCGTTTTGTGCGCTAAGTGCTGCACTGGTGTATTTTGGTATTCCCCAAGATCCATTAAATTATTCAAAAATAAAAACTTATGATTGGACAGGTGCCATTTTAGCGATTATTAGCTTAGCAAGCTTAAGTACCATGCTTTTACATGGCAATCACTTGGACTGGTTCCATTCTAAATTGATTTGTGTTTTGGCTTTAATCAGTGCCATTACCCTACCTTTATTTTTAATACATGAATGGCGCTATCCAACGCCATTAATTAAACCGCAAATGCTCGAAATACGAAATTTTGCCTATGCCGTTATTGCCCTGTTTTGTTTTGTGGTTATTGGCATGTCAACAAGCACTTTACCACTCAATTACTTAAGCGCTGTACATGGTTATAAACCAACTCAAACCATGTGGATTGGTTTACAAATTGCGGCCTTACAATTTATTTATATCCCAATTGTTATTAAGCTTTTAAATCAAGCTTGGGTCGACAGCCGTTATGTACATGGCTTTGGTTTACTTCTGGTAATGGCCGGTTGTTTAGGTGCAAGTCAACTCGATACCACTTGGAATCAAGACCAATTTTACTTTTGGCATGCCATCTCATGTTTGGGCCAAACCTGTGTAGTGCTCTCACTCTTAATGATGGGTACAAATAGTGTTCATCCAACCATGGCAATTTATGCTTCGCCTATGATTAATACCCCGCGTGCGATTAGCGGTGTATTGGGTGTGTGTATATTGGATTGGGTCAATCGTGTCCGCGGTGAATACCACTCAACACGGCTAATTGAAAATACTGCACAACATGTTTTCCAAAATATTCAAGGCCCTGTCATTAATCCACTTACTCCCCCTGTGCTTACCGCAAATGGTGTAGATCGTGTTTCAGGCGGTTTATCTGCCCTAAATTCTGCGATTCAGGCGCAACAATCTGTTTTAGTGATTAGCGATCAATATCTCATCTTAGCTGGCCTTACTGCAATTTTATTCATTGTGATGCTGATATTACCCGTTAGAACTTATCCACCACGCATTGCTCTCATTAAGTTAATGAATAGTCATAACTCAGGAAAATCTTTATGAGTACTCTAGAAGCCCAAGATCACTCTGCGACCGAGTCAGCCAAATTAACAAAGGTGCAATATCTCAAAAAGCATTGGGTTATGGTTATTGCGTTCATTATTGTTTTAGCCTCTATTTTATGGGTTTTAAAACTTATATTTTTACCATCTTCGACTATTGAAACAGACGATGCACGTGTAGATGTAGAATACTCAACCATTGCCCCTAAAGTCTCTGGAAATATCGAAGAAATTTATATTAAAGATCATCAGACCGTAAAAAAAGGCCAGCTTTTGGCACGGATTGATGCAAGAGATTATGAAGCTGCTTTAGCTGAAGCAGAGTCTAATTATGCTAAAGCTGAAGCTGATTTAAATGAAGCAAAGCTGGCAGTAGAAAGACAACCGACTGTTATTAGAGAAACAGAGGCTCAGCTTAGAAAAGTAGAAGCTGGAATTAAACTCACCAAAGATAATACAGCGCGTTATGAGCAACTACAGGCACTTGGTGCTGAGTCTAGATTAATTACACAACAGTCAAAAACTACATTGACTGAGCAATATGCTGACTTAGACAGCAGTAAAGAAAAAGTTACCGATGCACAGTATCAGCTCAACCAATATAAAATTCAGGTTCAAGCCAAACAAGCTGTTTTAAAACAAGCTCAAGCGGCACTTGATAAAGCAAAGCTGAATTTGAGTTATACAGAAGTTCGAGCACCTATTGATGGCATGATCGGGCAAAAGTCAGCTAACGTAGGTAACTTTGTAAGCGCTGGTAATCCACTCATGGTCGTTGTGCCTTTAGATCAAGTCTATGTAGAAGCAAACTTCCGTGAAATTGAGCTAAAACAAATTAAAATCGGTCAGCCTGTCACTGTCTATGTTGACGCTTACAATATTGAGTTAAAAGGTATAGTAGACAGCTTCTCTCCATCTACTGGCGCATTTTTCTCTCCAATCTCGGCGACCAATGCGACAGGTAACTTTACCAAGATCGTTCAGCGTCTACCTTTACGAATCAAGCTAATTGAAAACCAAAAAGATATTAAGTTGTTGCGCCCAGGTCTATCTGTTGTAGTTTCTGTGGATACGACTAAAAAGTAAATTTGAGGATGTGACGTAATAAAAAGCTCATCTTCCGATGAGCTTTTTATTTAACTAAATTTAACAATATGCATTAGACTTTAAATTCTGCTAATACAAAGTTTTTTACGATTTCATCAAAATTTGGTTTCAGAAGAGTTGGCTTGCTATCTTTTATAGTTTTATACCAATAACTTGCTGCAACTCCCATGCTAATCAAAGCTAACAATTTCATTGCTCACCTCACTTATTGGGAAGAGTGAAATTTAAAGTATCATCCGCGTTTGTAGCGTTCCAACTCGTTTTAGAGAGGTTTCTGTATACATTTTAAGCAATGTGTAATAAAGAAGGCACATACCTTTGTAACTTGCTCTAGGACCAAAAGTGTAATTTATGTAGACTCCGACCACTCTAACGTAACTTCCTACTGTAAACAGAATTAAAGAAAGATAACTCTATATGAGGAGAAATTTAAAAAATAAACTATAGCTGTCTTTTTTAAGAAATTAGAATATTTCCAAGTTAAATATATATCAAAAATTAATAATAAAATTTTACTCACTCAAAATAGTAGAATAGTAAGAAGGGTATGATGCTAATACTCTTTGTATAACATGTAAATGACTTTTTGTGGCTTTATAAAATTCGTCTTCGACAAAGCCCTCAAACATTAATACATCACATATATTTTGGGCTAAAAATCTATCTGAAAAGCCAAATTCATAACATGAAATATATTGATTATTAGACAGGCCATACTTTAAAGATTTTTGAAATAACAATAAACTTAAAGCATGTTCATTTTCAGAAACGAAATTATCACCAAATAAGAATAACCCAATTGCAGCAACAATTAAAGAAGCGTGAAATCCTAATGTATTTTCACAAAAATTATAAATATCATCTTCAGATAATTTTCTCATTTTAGTACCAAATGGCTTTTTTGCACCACTTTCATATGCAAAACTATTTAACTTTTCATATGATTCCCCATTAATCCATTTTTTTGCTAAATTTATTAAAAAATCATTTGGAATAATTGAGTTAAGAGAGGAGTCATCGATTTGTTTAATTAAAAGATCCCAAATAGCTACTAGCCACTCATTATTATCATAAATATTTAATAAATAGTCTCTATTAAACTCAACCCAATTAAAAATTTCTTTAGAGCTATCAATTCCTAGTAAAGTTTTGGAAAAAATATATTGTGTCTCTTTTAAAGGTTCTTTTTCTTCAATATATTTTGCTAATGCTTTAAAAAAAGCAACGATTTTTTCTTTTAAAACTTCACTTGCTAAATCGTATGCCAAAGTGGTCTCTGCTAAAATAGCTACAGATTCTAAGAAGCTTACAAAATCCTCTTCTCCTCGATTAGCCATTAAATAACTTTCTATGGCAGCAGTGAGTTTTTTTCTCCATTTTATTTCATTCAAAAAATATTCTTTACCTAAATTAGGAAAATTTACTGTTTGTTTATCTACCCAACTATTAATTTCTTTTCCATCACATATAAGTAAATTTATAGGAAAATCTAAATCTATAGTTTGATATTTAGTAATTTTTATTGAAATTGGCATAAAAATACTTAATAAAGAACTTGTAATATTCTCAGTATTATCTGGATTTAGTAAGTTTATTGCTTCATTAAATCTAAAATATTCAATATTCTTTTTATCGTATAGTTCAGGATCTGAAAAAATTATTAGACCTTCTGTATGCATTCCTGAACGGCCAGCCCGACCTATTAAGTTCTGAAAATCCCTAACTCTTAATTTTGTTCCTCCTTGATAAATACTCGGAATAATAAGATATCGTATTGGTAAATTAACTCCTTGTGCCAAGGTCGAAGTACAGGAAACAAAATTAATAAGATTTTGTTGCATAGCAAATTCTATAGATAATCTTAGTCCAGTTGGTGTAGCTCCATGATGCAAAAAAGCACCTAATAATGCAGCTTGGCTTAAAATTGAATTTTTCCCATAGTTTGCACTAATCAAATTATATAATTTTCTAATTTCTTCAATATCTGAATAGGTGGAGGGAGAAGGCAGAAGAAATCCACGATTATACGCATCCACCATTTTTTTTATTAAGCTATATGCTGAATCTTTTCTACCATTAAATATTACAACTGCTCCGTTGGATACAAGTCTACATCCTAAATAAATTGCAATCTCAGTGGCATCATTTTTAGATGGAAATATTCGTTCCTTTCGTTCTTTACCCAATAATTGTAAGTTTTGCTGGACTAGTATTCTAGGTAAAAAGTAATCATACTTACTATAATCTTGGTTCTCATAAAACATTAGCTGGCCTAAATTTTCGATCCAGCTTGCAAATGTTATAGACCTAGAGGTAGATAGTAGATTTTGACCATCGACTACCACTCCATATTCTCCAATTAACCAACTTGCAATATCCTTGGCATTGTTAATCACGGCCGATATTAATATTGTTTGAGCTTCAATCGGTAAAATTTTTTTAATTTCAGTTAATAATAATTCATAAGTAACACCTCGACTTCCAGTATCAAACTGATGGCCTTCGTCATAAATAATTGCACCAATATGATTGATTAAATTATTTTTCTGTCTTAATAAATATAAAAATTTCTCAGGTGTTACTACTAATATTGAACCAGTTATGAATGATTCCGGATTACCAAATAATTCTGCCATTTCAATCATAAAGTCTAATTGCAGAACATCTGATAACTCATTAATACGAATAGAGTCTTCTTTAAATGCTTCTTTCAGTGTTTGGGCAATTTCATGGCATAATGCACGAAAAGGGGCAACCACTACTGCTAATTTTGTTTTATTACTTAGAAAGGTACTACGAAGAATTATCTCAACAGATTTTGTCTTTCCAGCACTAGTTGGCATTTGGATGACACCAGAAATTCCGTTAAACAGACCCATTTCACCAATTTTAATCTGGGAAGGCCAAAGTTCTTTTGGAAAATCCTTTTTTTGGATAATATTTTTCCACTTATCTTTTTCAAGATTACTATATACTGGTAATGTATTCCAACTAGAAAATTTTAATCTCAACTTAATAATAGCAATAATTAATTCTGAGTATAGAAGCTCTATTGCTGAGCCATTCTTATATAATTCCTGTCGAAATAATTCTAATTCAGACTTTAACTCATAAACATTTTCACCATTAAAGAAATGAAAAGCTAATAGTTCTGAGATATTACTTAATCTAAAATCATAAAATTCCTTATTATAAGAATGGTAATTTCCCCAGTTTGATAAAAGCAACCATCTTAAAAATTTTTGTAATGAGGATTCTTGATCCTCTAATGAATACTGCGACAATCTTCTTGCAATAACTAAACTACTACCTGGCCTGCCTGCTAAATAATATGTTGATGATGCAATAAGCATTAATTCAAAACTAATATTTAAATTTAATCTGGATTCAACAAATGCATCGAAAAAGCTAGCACTAAATAATAAATTATCAAGCATTTCTTTAGGTAGTTTTTTTGCTTCATAATCACATAGATAAGCTGCTGCATCTCCTAAAACTCCAATAGTAAATACCAAAAGTTTCTCTGGATCACTATCTTCAGGAATAGAAATATGTAAATTTTCTGGTATTTCTAATTCATACATTTTTCCCTTTGAGCGAGTTATACCAAATAATCTTTTACTATTGAATTCAGGCTTCATGCGCAGCTCTTTCATAAAGTGCGTGAACAAATTGCATTAAATTAGTTCCACGAATGACAATTAACTGTAAATTGCTAACATTTTGATGTTTACTAGTAGCAGTTTGCTTTGTAATTGCTAATTCATCATATGCGGAATCCGATAATACTGCAGCAGCTCCAGATAAATATTTATAAGGACGGTCAACCGGATTCTGAAATCTTTGAACTAAAATAACTTTATCAAATTGCTGTGAATGAACCAATCTTCGTTTAGTCGCATTTAAAGTAGTTGCTTGTCTAAAGTAGTCTTTGGACGAGTCGTCAATTGCTGTTTGTAATCTATTATTATAAGTTTTACCTGTTAATTGAGCTTTTACTTCAAATGTTAAAAGCACATCATCTATAGACTCCTTATTAATATCATTAACCTTTATACCTAAAATATCTACACCTTTAGCTGATTCGTTCCGACTTTCTTTTTCCGCGAACTTTCCTTTTGGCACCCAATATTGCATCAAATATTCTAAGTAATCTGCAATTAATAACTCTGCAAAATCTCCAGAACGTATACTTGGACCTGGAGCAATGCTTCTATCAGGAAAAACTAATTGTTCCAGATAACCTGCTCTACTTAAACCTGTTCCCTCGCGTAAAATATCAATTTCATCATCTAAACAATAGCATTCTCTAAAATGTTTAGCCCAACTGCAAAGGTCACTCTCGTCATCTATCACTAACTCCCAAACCTCAATATTATGATTATCTGAAGTCTGGAGAGTTGTTGAAATTTTTTTTAAGAAGGAAATATGATTTGGGATTATCATTAATTTTATATAGAGTATAAATAACAATTAAAATTTTACACTTTATATAATCCTATAGGCAAGCAGTTAACTATCTAAGATTACTTATAAAACTATTTGTTCTAAGTAAGTTTTGAATGTATTCATATTTGAATAATTATATTAAAAAACTTTAAAATCCCCCCCAAAAAACCTCTCCACCACCACATCCCTTTCATCCAAACTGTTTGAGCTTAAAATCTGGAACATCAAACCATCTATAAGGTTTAAAACCAAGTCAGCATTTGGTTTTAAATCATGAGTTTCTAAACTAAAAATAAGGTCAAAAATCTCATGATGCAACCATTTTCTATACTCCATTGCCATACGGTAAGCCTGTGGGTAGGCGATTTTAATTTCAAAATAGGCTTTAAGTAAAAGGTAGTACAGGCTATTAAAGTTGGCATGTAAAACGACAATCTCTTTGAGTTTATCTTTTGAAGTGCGGTAACGGCTTGAGTAAATAATGGCGAGCACTTCTTCTTTAAGTTTGCTCTTTTGAAAAACAATGCACATTTCAACAAGGTGCTCTTTCGAACGAAAGTAATTATAAAGGGAGCCTTTCGGTATTTTGGCTTCTTTGGAAATGAGGTCTACGCCTGCTGTATGAAACCCATAAGTTGTAAATAGTCGTATAGCAGTTTGAACAACATGTAGTTTTTTCGAAGATATTTCTAAATTTGACATAGTTTTACCGTTTTAAGTTCTTGTTGTTTCTAAAAGAGATTAAAAAGCCTGTGCCTTTTCTGGGAGAAAAAAAGGCACAGCAAAGCCATAAAGACTGTGCTTGGCACATCTCAGGTTTTATTGTTGAAGCAAGTTTTTTAGACGTAATAATTTAAAGCCTGAAAACCTTACGGCGATCGAGCTGCTTTAAAGTGATTTAAGTGGTGTCGATATAGATTTTGACAGTGACTGCCAATAATTTATGAATGTGCATAGCCAACTCCTTCTTTTGGGAGTTCTGCCAAAGCATTATAAATTATGGTGGCAGAACGGAAGCAGGTTGACGGACTGGGTTCGACTTCCAGCACACCCGAAGGTGTCCCACTCCCGTCCTACCGCTACGGGAGGGAACGAGGTGCACACATAAAACTATCCCTCAGAAAGGAATAATCTGATGCGGTCGAATCATCGGTCCGTCAAAACCGACTGGCAATGTAGGCCAGCCCGCAAATGGTAATCTTGAACAATTAAGGTGTCAATGTGAAATTGGCTAGAAATTATTTAATTAATTATTGTTTTTCATTAGATTACATAATTAACTAAAACTATAAATATCAACTTAATAATATCTTATAAATACAATCATTTTCTTAGACTAATACAAGCCCGTAATAGCTTATTAGACAGAATTATGTTAGTATTTTTTTAGTAGTTACTATTAAGTTTATTAATTTGATATGAGTAAAAATAGCAATCTTGAAGTCTGCCCCATAGCCAGAACACTTTCAGTTTTAGGTGATGCGTGGAGCATGTTGATATTACGAGATGCTCATGCAGGTTTTACACGTTTTGATCAGTTCCGTAAAAGTTTAGGTATTGCACCAACCATGTTAACTAAACGTTTGTCTGTTTTAGTAGAGGAAGGCTTACTCGAAAAAAGACAATATTCTGAACATCCACCTCGTGAAGAATATATGTTAACTCAAGCGGGTAAAGATTTTTTACCTGCTTTATTTGTGATTGGCGCATGGGGTCGAAAATATAAGCCCTTTGAGCAACCTGAAAAAATGGTGACTTTTATTGATGCAGAACAAGGCACAGAAATTAAGCCTATTGTGATTGACCAAATGACTGGCGCCGAAATTGGCACCCGCCCTATTAGTCAAAAATAGTAAATAATTTAAATGTATAAAAGCACTCAATTAGAGTGCTTTTATTGGCCTGAAGTAAAGTAAATGGGTTATTTTGCTCGTGCGCGTTGAGTGGCATACGTTCCCCAACCACTGCGTAAAACTGATTTAATCAATGCCCATAAGCCACTTTCTTTAGGTTTCGGTTCTTTACCTTTTCCAATGCGTTTTAGTTGTTGGGTGTACCAAACTACTTCCATAATACCTAGACTATCAACCTTCTTAATACCAGTTTTGATGGGTTTCACCGACTGAAGACCATTTTTGCCTGCCAGTAAAGATTTAGGCACATCAGGTTCAATGGCCATAATTCTTGCAATTCCAATAACATCACATGCATGGGACTGCAAAGCTTGATTCATACCTTCTACAGTACGAAAACCTCCTGTAACCATTAAAGGTGTTTTTACGAGTTTTCTTACTTTTTCCGCAAAATCAATAAAGAAAGCTTCGCGTGCAATTGTCGATGCTTTTTGTGGTGCTTTGGCTACGCCAGACTCATAGGTACCGCCTGATATTTCAATCAAGTCAATGCCTGCATTTGCTAAAACCTGAATTGTTTCTAAAGAATCTTGTTCAGTAAAGCCACCTTTTTGAAAGTCTGCCGAGTTAAGCTTAATGGCAATCGGAAACTCTTTACCGACTTGTTTACGGATTTCTGCATAAACTTCCATTAAAAAGCGACGACGTTTTTCAGGTGTCCCGCCCCATTCATCATTTCTTAAATTATGTAAAGGCGACAAGAACTGATTAATCAGATAACCATGTGCAGCATGAATCTCGACTCCACTAAATCCAGCCTTTTTACATATCGCAGCACTACGACCAAAACGCTGAATAATTTCTAAAATCTCTTCGTGGGTTGCTTCATCAGGTGTTGCAAATAAAGACTGCATTTCTGCACCAAATGGTACTGCAGACGCAGAAATATTACGTACATTTAATCCTTTCGGTGATTGTTTCCCTGGATGATTCAACTGTGCCCACAATTGAGAACCTTGTTCGGTCACGGTTTTTGCCCATTTCTGTAAAATTGCAAAATCACGCTCATCCTCAACCACCACATTGCCAGCCTCACCTAAGGCTTTGCGGTCAATCATAATGTTGCCAGTTATGATCATCCCAATCCCTGATGCGGCCCAACGCTGATATAGCCGAACATGTTTTTCGTTTGGATTATTTGAATAACTAGCTAAGGTTTCACTGGTTGCAGCCTTTGCTAAACGGTTTGGAATGATGACACCATTCGGTAAAGTTAAAGGCTGATTCAAAAGATTCGTTTTTAATTGCAAATGAGTCATGGCCTTATCTCACACGGTTAAAGAAGGTTTTGAATGAGGTTGAATAAAGTCCACTAAACTTTGAAACCACATCACATCTACATAATTTCCCGTAATAACAAGGTCTTGTGTTTTAAGTGCGGTTAAAAAAGTGTTTACACTATCTTTCGCTGACAATACGGCAAACCCTTTGCTACCCGTTTTAAACGTAAAGGTAAAACTTGGTGACTTGGTTAGCCCTGAGTAAGAGTTAATCTTGCCTTTTTTCACTTCGAAATAACGACCTTCACCACTTGCTGTTTGAATCTGAAAGATGACATTTTTATCTTTCACATAAGCTGCACATTTCGGGTTCTTTTTTACAGCACGCTGCATGAGCTTGGTCAGCATCCACAGCAATAATTTAAATTTCATCATTTTTATCTTCTTGATTCATCAAATTGAATGGACCGAACTCATGGGTATTATTCATCTAAAAACTGTATTGCATGTTTTACGAAGCGTTCAGGGTACTGAAATTGGGCACCATGTCCTGCATCGGGATAAATAAATAGCTGAGCGTTTGGAATGTTAAGTGCCATGTGATAGGCATTGATGGTTGGAATCATCACATCATCGACACCATTTAAAATGAAAGTAGGTTGTTTAATCTCACGTAAATGTGCAAATGGGTCTTGTTCATCAAGTTTAGGTAAAAAATGCATATTGGCTTCTATCTGTGCCTGCATGACTTCAACTGAACTTGCTGGATCTTGGTTTTTACGCTCATGGCGACGTTGCCAAAATTCATGACCCGCCTGAATAGCAACTTCAGATCGGCCAAAAAATAAAAAGAGGAAGTTTTCTTCAGAAGGCACAGCAGTTGTTGCATGCTTTAATACCAAAGCGGCGACTTCTGGATCATCTCCACGTGGTTTGCCACCTCTTGGTCCCGTACCTAAAAGCATCAGTTTTCTGACGAGTTCAGGATGACGACGTACTAAATCTTGCGCCTGAAACCCTCCAAGTGAAAAGCCTAATAGGTCAACCTGTTTTAAGCCTAATGCACGAATGACTGCTGCCGCGTCGTCTGCCATATCTTCAATGCGAGTACGGGGCTGGCCTGTAGATGAAGCAATGCCGCGACCGTTAAACAAAATGACCTCACGTCCTTGCGCTAAACCATCAGTAATCAGTGGATCCCAATTGTCTAAACCTCCTCGGAAATGCTGAAGAAAAAATAGCGGTGGTTGCCCTGCATTTGAGTTACCCCATCGACGATAGGCAAAATTTGCCCCATCTACTTCAATGAATTGGGTCTCGGCCGTTTGGTGAGTAATTGTTGTCATGGTCTCATAGTCCTAAATTTAAGTTCTTATTTCGCTAAGAATGTAAGTGACTGTTTTACGAAATCATCATGAAACTGAAATATTCCCCCATGACCTGCATCTGGATAGATAACAAGTGAGCTATTCGGTAATCGCTTTGCTAAATCATAAGTATTTACTGTTGGCACCATTCGGTCATGATCGCCATTGGCAACAAGAACAGGTTGTTGAATCACAGAAAGCTCAGCTGGTTTTTTACTTCCCCATTTTTTTAATGCTTTGAGCTGGGCACGATAGGCAGAAATGGTAATTTCTTTATCTCGGTTTTCAGTACGTTCATTAATACGTTGAATAAAGGCTTTTGCAGAAGCTTTACCATTTTCTGTACGAGTGAAAAATAGATAAACCTTTGGGTCTTGACCAGTCACCATTCCACGAACTAAATCCCAATTAGAAACTCGCCCGACTGTACTAATTCCAGTACCGCCCGCAGGGCCAGTTCCCGATAAAATCATTTTTCGAACTAAATTTGGCTGCTTCAAAACAATCTCTTGTGAAATCATGCCACCCATCGAGAAGCCGAATAAATCAACCTGTTCAAACCCTTTTGCTTGAATGAAAGTAATCGCGTCATCTGCCATTTGCTCAATTGACTGAGCTGGTTTACCTGTAGAAGCACCAACACCACGATTATCAAACACCACAACATGATGTTTAGCTGCAATTCCATCAATAATTCGTGGGTCCCAGTTATCTAGTACAGCAGCTAAATGATTTAAGAAAATGACAGGTGTTCCACCGTTTTGTTGACCATATTCTCGGTAAGCGAAGTTAACGCCCCCTGCACTAATAAATTGAGTTGGGACATTTGTCCAGTTTGTATCTTGCTTAGCGTGTTGCCCTGCTTGCGGATTACTAACAGCACTTGATGACACTTTATATGCCTGAATTGATGGTTCATTAAAAGAAACTGATGGCACAACCTCTGCCTGAGTTAAGGGAACACTAAAAATAGATATCGCCGTCAAACTCATTGCAACTGTATTTAATAAAAAATTCATTTCTCTGATCCTCAAATTTACTTCATTGATCTGATTTATCTGTTTTTTATGAGTGATCTTTCAAATGGAGAAAAGATAAAAAACAGAGTTAATATCGATTTAGTACTAACTATACATAGACAAAAATGTATTGTCACTATCTTTTTAGTAGTAACTATTTTATTTTTAGATTATGATTAAAAAATCAAGTCGAAATTCATTCGTGAATTGACTACAAAATTTAAGTGAGGAACATGATATGGCTGGCAAAGTAGTTCTCATTACAGGTGCATCATCGGATATTGGTTTGGCAACAGCAGAGCTTTTACATGAAGCAGGATTTACGGTTTATGGCACAAGCCGACGAGCAAAAGATTCATCAAAATACAAATTCCATCTTATTGAGTTAGACGTAAATCAAGATAATTCAGTTGCCCAAGCCGTTGAGAAAGTCATCTCAAGCGAAGGAAAAATTGATGTCTTAATTAATAATGCTGGGTTTGCAATAGCACCTGCTGGCGCCGAAGAAAGTTCAATGCAGCAAGCACAGGCTATTTTTGATACCAACTTTTTCGGTGCCGTTCGAATGACTCGCGCAGTTATTCCGCACATGCGCCAGAAAAACTCAGGACTTATTTTAAATATCAGTTCAATTCTTGGACTTGTGCCTATGCCTTTTGGCGCGCTTTACTCTGCGTCTAAACATGCACTTGAAGGTTATTCTGAATCTTTAGACCACGAGTTAAGATCACAAGGCATTCGTGTGTCTTTGATTGAACCTGCTTATACCAATACGTCTTTGGGATTAAACTTACTCGAAGCAGACAATAAAATTTCTTTTTACGATCAAACTCGTGAAAAGCTACATAAACAAATGATTAATTCAATTAATAAGTCAGATGACCCGAGTGTGGTTGCCAATACAATTTTAGCGGTCATTCAAAGTCAACATGTTGTGCCACGCTACACAGCAGGAAAAACTGCAAAAAGCTTAAAAGCGTTAAGACGATTTTTCCCTACAAAGATCTTTGACAAATTAATTCACCGCAGCTTGAAGGTTTAGAACAAACCCAAGCCTATAAAACTTTAAAATAATTTTGAGAAATAGAGGTTTCAAATGAAAGCAGCCTACATTAGCCGTTATGGCAATATTGATGATGTACAATTCGATGAACAACCCAAGCCTTCTGTAACCGAAGATACAGTGCTTGTTAAAGTTCATGCAGCAAGCATTAATCCTCTCGACTTAAGAGTTTTAGAGGGTGAATTTAAAGCAATTCTTCCAGTGAAGTTTCCTTTCATATTAGGGAACGATTTTGCAGGTACAGTCGTAGAAGTTGGATCGAATGTAAGCCAGTTTAAAGTGGGTGATGAAGTTTATGCCAAGACCGATTTAAACGGCGCATTTGCTGAATATACGGTCGTTCAACAGTCTTCACTTGCGCTTAAACCGCAAAATATTTCGATGGAACAGGCAGCTGCCCTACCTTTAGTTGCCTTAACTTCATGGCAAGCACTGGTTGAAATTGCAAAAGTTAAAGCTGGTCAAAAAGTACTTATTCATGCAGGTTCTGGCGGTGTGGGTTCAATTGCAATTCAACTTGCCAAGTCTCTTGGCGCTAAGGTTGCAACCACAACCAGTGCTAAAAACAGTGGTTGGGTAAAAGAGCTAGGTGCTGACATTATCATTGACTATAAAACAATGGACTTTGAGCAAGAGCTTAAAGACTACGACGTAGTTTTAGATACACAAGGCGGAAAAACCTTAGAAAAATCACTAACCGTTCTTAAACGTGGTGGACGTCTTATTAGTATTTCAGGGCCGCCTGACCATGCTTTTGCAGAGGTAATTAATCCGAACTGGTTCCTAAAATGTGTTATTCCGATGTTAAGCTGGTCAATTCGACATAAAGCAAAAAAACGCGGCATTACCTATTCATTTCTATTTATGCAGCCAAATGGTCAACAGCTCTCAAAAATTACCGAACTGGTAGAAACAGGAAAAATTAAACCTGTGGTTGACCAAACCTATGGCTTTGTTCAAATCAAAGAAGCGCTTCAATATGTAAATACTGGCCGGTCAAAAGGTAAAGTGGTTTTGCAATTTGATGAATAAGGTACATAGCTCAAATATTATCTAGATTACGCAAGGGTTCGAATGAGTATATAGCCGCTCATATGTCGGCTATAGACCATGAATAAAATGAATTAAAAGGTCTTATTCATTATTTCTGAGTCAGAATGTTACATCCCATACGTGGACCAAAAGCAACAAATGTCTTAAGTAATCCCTTAATTGCTTTAGGTTGTTGCCCACGGCTAATACGGCGGAATTGGGCAGCGTGCCATGCCAGTTGTAAATAAGCATCTACAGGTTTATAGCCAATTGAAGGTACATGAGCGGGTTCTATTATCGACTTCCCTGCCAAAAGTTGCTTTGCCAAATCCGGTTGTGTTGCAAATGGACGAGCCATTCCAACAAGGTCAACTACTCCATCAGACAAAATCTGTTTCATAAAACTCGCTTTGCGTATCCCCCCAGTTAACATGATTGGTAGTTTGCTTTTTTGTCTTAAACTTTCTGCATAATTTATAAAATAAGCATCACGCTCTACTTGTCGTTCTGGCGTATATCCAAGTTGAGCTGGAGACTCATAATTTCCACCCGAAATTTCGAGTAAATCGATTCCTTCTTTTTCCAGCGCTAAAGCAATGTCTATCGATTCTTCCTGACTTAAGCCGCCCTTTTGGAAATCGGCAGAGTTGAGTTTTACGCTTAATATTTTGTTTTTTCCTATTGCAGCTCGCACAGCCTGAACTGTTTCAATGAGCATACGACGTCGGTTTTCAGGGCTACCGCCCCACTTATCTGTCCGAACATTAGCCAAAGGTGATAAAAATTGTGAGAGTAAATAGCCATGTGCTGCATGCACTTGTACCCCATTAAAACCAGCTTCAATAGCAAGTCGAGCGGTGTGAGCAAATCGATTAATCTGTTCATATATTTCCGCTTCGGTCATCGCACGAGGAATACGAATAATATTCATGGCAGGTAAATCAAGCCCAACTGCTGAAGGGGCTATTGGCTTTTTCAAAAGTGGTAAAACTGCAACACGGCCGGGATGGTTAATCTGCATAATAATTTTGCTGCCATTGGCCTGAGCAGCCTGAGCCCATAGCTTATTTGCTTGCAGAAATTCTGCTGACTCTAAAACCACATTTCGTGGTTCAACAAAAGCACAGTGGTCAATCATCACGTTGCCCGTGATTAACAACCCTGCTCCACCTCTGGCCCAAGCTGCATACAACTTTTGTAAGTCAACGGTCGGTGAACCATGCCGATCAGCAAGTTGTTCACTCATTGCAGATTTGGCAATTCGGTTTGGAATGCTAATGCCACAGGCTAACGTTAAAGAACTTGCTAATGTGGGCTTTGTATTAGGTTTTGTCATTTTCTTTCTTCCTAAATTTAAAAATCATTCATTGAGATATATGTCTTTTAATTTCTGCATTTGTTCACGGTTATCGTGTTGCCAAGGGTGAAAATCTTTAGAATAAAAATCTAAGTAACTACGGCTAATTTTTCGGATCACACCTTGACTGCCAAGCAAATATTTCAAACCCACATATAGATTTTTAAAATCTCTATTTTTGCCAGAAGCCTTTAAAAGCTCTTTTGTTCCTCTGGTAGTAATAATGAGAAAAGAAAGCGTGGTTTCTAGCATCACCAACCGTAAGAAATAAGGTCTATTCACTAAAGATTGATAGACATCAAACACCACAGCTTTATGCTCTGTTTCTTCAATGGCATGCCAAGCCCAAATTTTTCGCAAATGAACATCAAACAACTCTAAGTCTTCGGGCGCGATACTAATAAAATAGTCCGCTAAAATGGCTGTTAAATGCTCCATACATACCGTGCAAGCCAACTGATGCTCTAAAGAAAACTTAAGTTGCAACATACGGTTCATCTTTTTAAAACGCTTATAAATACGTTGAACTGGATAACCTTTTTTAAGCATGACAGCATTAAGCGCATCGTGCTCTTTGCCGTGATGAGCTTCTTGACCAATAAAAGATCGGACTTGTTTAAGCAAAATAGGATCGCTAATTTTGTCCTGATAATTACGCACACTATAAATAAACTGCCGTTCACCATCTGGGAAAGCACTCGACAAGGCCGTAAATAACATGGTCAGCAAAGGATTATTTTTAAACCAAAACTCTGGTATTTCATCTGGAAAAGACAAATCTAATTGGCGCACTGTAATGTCAATTGATGCAGAAATTTTAGAAAAATCTTGAGCTGGCTTTGACTGAAAGAATGCATTCATATTTATTCTCCAGTTATAAAACGCGTGGATTAAACTGGCGTAATAAAAATAAGGGCGTGCGTAAACGAGGTATTTGAATCGGTGGAATTAATCCTCCCGACAAATCAACGCGATGTAATCTGGCCTCAATAACTTCACCTAACCCCATATCATGTAAAGGATCGTTTGCAGTGCCTGTAAAACGTAAGTTCATTTCAACCTGACGCACTTCAACTGGGTGCTCTTTCGGGGTAAATCGAACTTCACGTGGTAAACCAATTCCTAATCCACCCGTAATATTCCGATGCGGCAATCCTAAAATTGGAGGTGCATCATGAATGACTTCACCCAGCTTGGCTTCCATTTCAATGAGTGTTGTACCTCGGCGTGAAGCTTTGCTTAAAATGCGTTTGCCATCATTTTCCCAGCTAATTTCACCCATCTTTTTAGGGTAGCCAAGTAATTCACGGCCAATAATCATGGCGCGGTCATCGTCCAAGATCATCCAAGGACAAAAGATTCCTGTTTTATTACCAACTTTAATGTGAACAAATAGACCCGCTTCATGGTAAGCACCCGTATAGACATTTTCGGGAAAATAAGCACAGAACAAATCAGCTCTGGCAGGTTTAACCAGTGTCATTCCAGATGGTAACCAACGTGCCATCGCTTTTTCATCCACTTCAACGACAGCTGTTAAATAGTGGGCATTGTGATAAAGCTTATTGCCAATATTGGCTAAACCCACAGGCACACGTAAGTCATTAATCAACTGTTTCATGAGCTTAATCTCGAAAATACTTGTTTAAGAATGGGCAGCAAAATAATGCGTGGTGTGTAACGCCCTCCAAAGGTTTGAGCCTGCGCCACGAAACCCGGAATCACAATTCGACAATTACGCTCCATTCCCTGAATGGCTTCTTTGGCAACGCGTTCTGCGGTTACCCAAACAAAATTGCCACCGACTCCATCAATTTTGGTAATTCCAGCAACTTCATTAAAACCTGTTTTGGTTGGCCCCGGAGCCAGTAGCGTACAGCTAACACCAGTCCCTTTAAGTTCACTATGTAATGACTCGGCAAAAGAATTGGCAAATGCCTTGGTTGCTGCATAAGTTGCGTTTGCTGGCGTTGGCTGATGCCCAGAAGTTGACCCTACAATGAGTATCGCTCCAGCTTTTCTTTTAATCATTTGTGGCAACACAGTTAAAGTCAGGTCATGAATTGCCACGGAATTAACTTCAACTTCTTCGCGCTCTCGATCTGCATTTAAGTCTTGTAAGCAACCAAAAGTTGCAAATCCAGCGTTATTACAAAGAATGGCTACTTCAATATTTTCTAAATAATCACGAAATTTAGCTCGAGCTGCCCGATCACCCAAATCACATGGATATAAATCTACGGATATTTGATATTCGGCATTTAGTTTTTCTGCGAGTGCCTCTAATTTTTCTACACGGCGAGCCACTAATACTAACGAATAACCGCGCATAGCAAACTGTTTTGCTAGCTGTTCACCAATGCCCGATGAAGCGCCAGTAATCACAACTCGAGAGGAAGCTTGTGGAATAGGTAAGCTCATAATTGATGCTCAAAATACAATAAATTGATTATTCCGAACTTTTAACTTGAGCGTGAGATGTGGATCAGACATACTGATAATCATTTTCGGCCAAAACAAAAAGTAATATGAAAGATCCGTATGGGCTTTCCAAAGCCAGTATTCCTATTTCTTATGCGCATTTGTTATTAGAAATCATGGTCGACAAAGGATTTTCTGCACTTGAGATTTTGAAGAAAAGTAAAATTCCCTTAAATCTTTTAGATCAGCTAGATGCCCGAATTACTCCTGTTCAGTGGTCTAAACTGGCGTGGGAAAGCTTGTTATTGTCGAAAGATTCTGGCTTAGGATATGAATATGGACTAAAACTGCGTTTAACTGCTCATGGTCCGATGGGATATGCCCTTATGAGTAGTCCAAACCTTCGTCAAGCCATTGAGGTTTCAACGCAATTCTTTAACATGCGATTAAAAGATTATCGTATTACTTTGCTTGAAAATAATGAGTTTTCTATTATTGAAATAAATGAAACTCACCCAATTGTCAGCAATCAACCCGAACAAGCTGAAACGCTTAGACGATTTTTTTATGAATGTCTAATGATTGGTGTGATTCAAACTGGCCAATTTCTAATAAAACATGATTTTGCTGAAATCGAGTTATGGGTAGATTGGCCTGAACCTACCTATCACAAAGCCTATCAACACGTATTGCCACCTATTCGCTTTAATCAAGCGACTAATCAAATTCGATATACCCAAAAGCTTCTAGATTTACCCATTAAAATGGCAGATCCGATTGCTTTTAAACAAGCTCTGACACAGTGTGAAGCTGAACAAATTCGTTTTTCAGAGCAAATTAAAGATATATGCCTGACTGTAAAGGCCGAACTAAACTTAAAACCACAGATTGGTTATCCTTCATTTGATGAAATTGCAACTCGCTTAAACATGTCTAGTCGAACATTACGGCGCCATTTGAGCCAAGTCGGTTCTTCATATATTCAACTGCTTGAAGAAGCTCAACAAAAAGAAGCTGAGCATTTGTTACTTCATAGTGATATGGATATACAAGAAATTGCGCTTTATCTGGGCTATATACAACCTACAAATTTCACACGAGCTTTTAAGAAATGGACAGGTCAAACACCAGTTGTATTTAGAAAAAATTCGATATAATTTTCAGAAAGGCACTCTAGTTAGTTGAATTATAAACTTAATAAAATGGGGCTGTGAATACGCCCCATTTTGGTTAAACCTTTCTATTTACTGATTTTTTATTTAAAAACTCCAAGTCATAGATAAGGTTGCCTTTAAAGGTTCACCGGGTTGTACCCATTCATCTGTATAACTTGAAACGTAATAATCTTTATCAAAGATATTATCAACATTCAACTGTACCCTTAAATCTGGGCGCACTTGCATATACCCACCAACATTAACCACTGTAAACTCAGGCAAACTTGTTCCATTATCAATATAGTTGGCACTACGTTTACCAAAGTAATTGATGTTGCCTACTAAGCCAGCTGCCCTTCCAAATAACTCAAACTGATAATCTGCATTTAAGTTTGCAGTGTGCTTAGGAATATTTTTAAGGCGAGCGCCTTTCGCATCGACTTCACTTTCTAAAACAGAAGCTTTCGTTAAAGTATAATTCGCGCCCACATTAAGATGATCGCTAAACTTGTGCTTTAACTCAATTTCAACGCCATGACTTTGGACTCGACCACTATCTACATAACTGTCGGTTATACCTTCAGTCAGTAAGTGTTGTTTATCTAAATCAAAATAAGTTAGACCAAACCAGCTTTGCGGTAAAAATTGGTATTTTGTCCCAATTTCCCAGCTCTTGGTTTTCTCTGGGTCATACAGTCGATTATCTTTATTAAGACCTGTATTTAACTCAAAAGATTTCCCCCAATTACTATAGAAAGAAAGCTTTGTTGTAGGTTGATAGTTCAATCCAACACGTGGACTCAATGGCGTAAATTTTTGCTGAGCCGATATTCCTGTTCTGTAGTCATCAATTTGTTGCTCAAGGCGATTAAAACGCCCTCCAAGCAACAAATTCCATTGATCGTTCAAAAATATCTGGTCTTGTAAGTTCAGTCCCAGCATATTTTGAATTTCTTTGGTATTTTTGGTTGTTCTGGTCAGAGCTAAAATATTTTGCCCGTAAACTGGATTATAAATATTAATCGGGCTAGATGTACCGACTGCATTACGAAGCTGAATTTGGTCAATAGTATAGTGCCCAGCTTCAATGTTTGCGACTACTTCGTGCCTGATTGTTCCTGTATTTAGTTTCCCGCGTAAAATCGACTGGAACTGAAATGTATCTGTTTCAAATTGACGGTAACGTCTAAATCGGTTTGCAGTTTGACCATCTGCTGAAATACTCGAAATTTCAGTAGAGGTTCCTTCCCGTTCGCCATGACCGTAGCTCAAAGCTGTCGTGTTATTCCAGTTTTCATTAAATTGATGATTTAACCGTAACTGGTACAGTTGGTCTTTAACCTTAATATCCCCATCTGAAGGCTCACCTAAAAAGGTCTTTTTGTTGACAACAAATGCCCCGTTTACCATTGGAACACCGCGATCAAACACGCCTTGATGTTCAGAAAATTCCGTATCTAAATTAAGCTGTGTCTGATCTGAAATTTTCCATGCAAATTGTGGGGCAATAAAATAATGCTGACTGTCGACATGGTCTCTGAAACTCTGATTATTTTCATAAGCCAGTCCAAGCCTATAGGCAACAGCATCATTTAATGCACCTGTGCTATCTAGTGAAGCTCGATATTCTTCTAATGTACTGCCACTTAAACTTACTTCATTTTTTGGCGTCCATTCTGGTTGTTTGGTGGTAATGTTCATAATGCCACCTATAGCTCCTTGCCCATACATGGCTGCCATAGGTCCTTTTAAAAAATCGATTGCCTGAACATTCACCATATCTCTTGCAGTATGAATACCGCTTAAAGAACTCAAACCATTACGTAAATAGTTTGTTCCCATGTTGGGGTCGGTACTAAAACCACGAAATGAATAGTTATCCCAAAAACCACCACCATAACTGTCTTGATACACCACACCATTAACTAAAGCTAATGCATCACTCAAACGTTGAATATTATTATTTTTAATATCTTGAGCAGATACATGAGACTTAGTAAATGGAACATCTAATAAACTATGGTCAAATTGGGTTAATGCTGTTGAAGAATTAGAGTTTTCGCCGCTCTCTTCGGCTTTAACCGTAATTTTTTCTAGTTCGGTAATCTGGCTCTCAGGTTTGCTTTGTGCCATGGCTGACATAGAAAATTGAGCAAATAAAATGCTCCACGCAAGTGGATGAAGTAAAAATTTAGACATGACAAACTCTGTTTAGTAATTAAATAGGAACAGACACGTACCTAGTAATGAATTAAGCAAAACAAAGTTGTTTAGGTGGGGCTCGCCCTTGCGGTGAAAGAAATAAGCGTCTTAAATAAAATAATATATAACTTAACGTTGCCAGCATAATAAAGCGAACAACGACACCAATTGCAAACAAGGTGAACTTGAAGCCATCAATATTTGCAATGTGGCTATAGAGATAACAAAAATGACAGCTTAAGCTTGAGTCGTGCTGAACGTTTTTGTTTAAGAGCTTTTCATGAGAATCATTTTTTATATGGTGAGATAGATGTTGTTCAGGTTGCATACTTGAATGATTCATCATTTCACTAATTTGTTCACATACCATTTGCTGATGCATTTCGCTGGGCAATAGGCTTTGCCAGAACACGAGGTTCTGTAGCAATATTGCTAGTAAGCCGATTAAGAGCCCAAACCGATACATGAAAAATTAGTCTCATCAAAGTGCTGTGAAAAATAGCATATTTTTTTTTAATATATTCAGTAATCTTCGACTCTCATCTTCATTTTTTTAAAAATTTTGAATAATTTTTTTACTTATACACAAAAGATAACTTGCTCTTTCTCATTATTTTCATATATGATTGAGTAATCACTCAATTAAAATGTTTGTATATGGCTCGTCCTCGTAGTGAAGATAAACGTAATGCAATTTTAAGCGCTGCTATTGAAACATTAGCAGAGCTTGGCGAACGCGCGTCTACCTCAAAAATTGCAAAAGTCGCTGGCGTGGCAGAAGGTACTTTATTTACCTATTTTAGTAATAAAGAAGAATTGCTTAACCAGTTATATCTTTCGCTCAAGGCTGAGCTACGTCAGGTCATGATGCTTAGTTACCCGATTAACGCTGACCTGCAAACACAAATGTCACATATCTGGCAAAGCTATTTGGACTGGAGTTTAGAAGCTCCGCTTAAGCGTAAAGTCATGGCACAGCTTTCAACTTCGGAACAAATTACCGAACAAAGCAAACAAATTGGCATGCAAACCTTTTGTGACCTCACCCAAAACATTCAAGAACGTATTAACGATGGCAAATTAAGAGATTATCCACCGTTATTTATTGCTTCGATTTTAGGTGCGCTTGCCGAAGTTACACTTAATTTTATTGCCCAAGACCCTTCTCAAGCCGAGCGTTATCGTAAATCTGGTTTTGAAGCGTTTTGGCATGCAGTTTCAATATAGATAAAAGAGTAAGGATGCACGGCGTCCTTATTTTTAAACCAATTAATGAGTGAGTAAATACTCATTTAATTAAATCAAAATAAGTACTTAGCCCAAGTTCTTATTTGCATATATAGGTTTGTTCCAATAAGGAAAAACAAGATGACGATTTCAAACACAACAGACTTGCCTTCTCCCTTAATGCCATCTCAGCAGCACAATGGCAAATTTAGAAATACGCGTCCAAACCAACACAAGCCTTCTTTTGGCAAAACGCTCCAACTCATGTGGAAGTTTCTATTTAACAAGCCAAAAGATACAGTACCCAACAAAGAAATTCCTGTTTTAAGCTTAACCAAAGAACAGCTTTTAACTGCGCCTGACCGCTCTCTATTTCGTTTAGGCCACTCAACCATTTTGTTAAAACTGCAAAATGAGTTTTGGTTAACCGACCCTGTTTTCTCGGATCGTGCTTCACCTTTTCAGTGGATTGGTCCAAAACGTTTCCACCAGCCACCGATTAGCATTGCGGACTTACCACCCATTAAAGGCGTGATTTTGTCGCATAACCATTACGACCATCTCGACTACCATGCGGTTATGCAACTTAACGATAAAGTTGAGCATTTCTTAACACCACTTGGTGTGGGTGACACGCTCATTAAATGGGGAATTCCAGCAGAAAAAGTTCAACAACTTGATTGGTGGGATACTACCCATGTGGATGGACTAAAATTGGTTGCCACCCCTGCTCATCATTTTTCAGGCCGTGGTATGGGCGATAGTAATGCGACCCTTTGGGCTTCGTGGGTAATTATTGATAATGACTTGCGTGTATTTTTTAGTGGTGACACGGGATATTTCGATGGGTTTAAAGAGGTTGGACATCGTTATGGTCCATTTGATTTGACCATGTTAGAAACTGGTGCTTATGACCCTGAATGGCCCGATGTTCACATGCAACCAGAGCAAACTTTACAAGCACATATTGACTTAAAAGGACGTCATTTGTTGCCTGTGCATAACGGTACTTTTGATTTGGCACTTCATGCTTGGGATGACCCGTTTGAACGTATTGTCGATTTAGCTAAAGAAAATGCGTTAGCGATTAGCACACCGCAAATGGGACAACTTTTGAACTTAAACGAGCCGAATGTTGAAAATTATTGGTGGCGTTCATAGTTTGATATAAATAAGCCGAACACTCCATTTGCAGTATTCGGCTTATCTTATTTATAACTTTGAATAATTTTCACGAAGCACTCTTTTCAAGCGTTTCTATAATTGCTAAAGCCGTCTTCTTAGCTGAAAACGGGTTTTGACCAGTAATCAAGTTGCCATCTTGAACGACATAAGGCGCGAATGGAATAAAAGCCTTTTCATAACGAGCGCCATATTCTTTCGCTAACTCTTCGGCATTGTACGGCACTTTTTTCGCAACCCCTGCCAGAACCTCTTCACTCCAAGCAAAGCCTGTTAACTTTTTGCCTTCTATGAGTCGTTTGCCATTTGAAAGTCTGACGTTAAGCAAGCCACAATAGCCATGACAAACACTAGAAACGATGCCGCCTTTTTCATAAATGTTTTTGGTGATTTCTTGCAGTTCAGGGTTATCTAAAAAATCCCACATCACACCATGACCACCCGTATAGTAGATCACGTCATAGTCTTGCCAATGGATATCTGAAGGCTTAAATGTATTTGCCAGTAGCATTATAAAAGATTGATCTTTTTCTCGATCTTTAACAGATTTATCTGCAACTAAAGGCAAAAGTGACTTAGGTTCAATCGGTGTTTTACCACCATTTGGGCTAACAATATCTTGTATATAACCTTGCTTTTCAAACTCATCATAGGCATGGGTAAGTTCGCCTAACCATAACCCTGTTGGTTCATCAACATCCTTATAGCGTGAAATATTAGTCACGACATGTAATATGCGTTTAGACATTTTTTCACCTCATTTCCATATTTATAATTCTATTCTTATATCTATCAAAGCATAGAAAGCTGTTAATGAAAGTGTGTGCTTGGTAAAGTTATGAACCTTGCTTTTAAGTGACTATAAGTCTAAAGTTAACTTAAATGTCAATAGAGTCTATAGCTATGAATATTAGCGAGTTATCGAAATTAAGCGGCTTAAGCACCCCTACAATTCGTTATTACGAACAGATCAAACTCTTACCTAAAGCAAAAAGAAAATCAAATGGTTATCGTGAATATACCGATAACGATTTGAAGCAGCTTTCTTTGATTCAGCAAGCCCAGCAAGTTGGTTTTTCTTTAGCAGAAATTAAAGCTTTTTTGCCTTCAAAAGTTGCCACTTGGAACCATGACTCACTCATCCAAACCATTGAATTAAAAATTCAGGAAATAGAACTTTTAGAACAAAAGCTAAAGGTGAGTAAGCAAAACTTACGTACTATGATTGATGCAATCAACAACAAACCCGATGAAATTACCTGCGAGCAAAATTCAGAACGACTCATGAATCTCTATTTCGACAAAACAAAAACACCGTAATTTCTTCGAGACCTATTGACCTTAAAGTGTACTTTAAACATACGATTGGCTACAGGTAATGAATGAGGACCTGTCATGTTTAAAGTTTGGAATTTTCAGCGTTGGTTAACCATTATTTTTGCCATTTTTTTGACTACACATGTAGTACATGCCGCAGAGTCAGATAAAGCTCAAAGCCTTGCCAAAGCAAATGGAAAAATTTTAGTCGTAATGACCAACCACTCAGCTTATCCTTCTCGTTCAGATAAAACAGGACTTTGGCTAACCGAACTCGCTCATTTTTATGATGTGGCCTTGGCTGCTGGCTATGAAATGGACTTTGTAAGCCCTTTAGGTGGTGAAGTGCCTCTAGATGAACGTAGCCTAAAGTCTATTTACCTAGACAAATCTGCTCGTCAGCATTTAGCCGACCCAGCATTTATGTATCGGTTAAAGACAACATTAGCTCCAAGCGCGATTAATCCTACCCAGTACAAAGCCATTTACTATACGGGTGGTCACGGCACCATGTGGGATTTCCCAAATAATAAAGCTTTGCAAAACATTAGCGAACAGATCTATCGCCAAGGTGGAGTCGTTTCAGCAGTCTGTCACGGCGTAGGTGGTTTATTACCTTTAAAGGATGAAAATGGCAAACCCTTAATTGCAGATAGAACTGTTACGGGTTTTGCAAATATAGAAGAAACACTTTCAGGTATTAAGTCTCAAGTTCCTTTTTCTTTACAAAATGGTCTCATTGAACGTGGAGCAAAATACAAAGAAGCATTTATTCCTTTTACCTCGTATGTGGTTTCAGACGACAGAATTATTACTGGACAAAACCCACAGTCGAGTAAAGAAATTGCTGAAGCAGTGATTAAGCGTTTAAGTACAATTCAATAAATCTAAAAAGACGAATTACAGACCAGCCCTGTAATTCGTCTTTTTCATATAAATATTATAGAAAAAACTAACCAATCTTTTGATAATGAAGAGCTATCGCACCAGAAGCAAAATTTTTATTTTCAATAAGTTTAAGATTGGTCTTTTCTTGAATACCTTGGAATAGCGGCAAGCCACTACCAATTAGTACAGGTGAAACCGTAATTTTATATTCATCAATTAAACCAAGTTGCATCAAATAGTGCGCGAACCTTGGACTCCCCAGAATCACCATATCCTTACCCGCTTTTTGTTTCAGCTTATTAATTTCTTCTTCGACATGGTCTTTTACCAATCTGGAATTATTCCATTCAACTGTATCTAATGTGGTTGAAAAAACGATTTTTTCGGTCTTTTCAATCCACTCAGCATGATTGCGTTCATGCTCTGAAGCTTCTGGATTTGAAAGCATGGTTGGCCAGTAATTATGCATCATCTGGTAAGTCGCACGTCCCCAAATCACCGTATCGGCAGTGCTCAAAATTTCTTTGGCATGATTTGCCAAATCGGCATCGTAAGCAATCCAGCCTATGTCCATTGCCCCATTTGGACCTTCCACAAAACTGTCAAGCGATGCATGTAGAAACAGTATGAGTTTTCTCATTATTCTCATTCCTTTGTTATGAAAAATATTTATCGCTTTTTAGTATATTCAATTTGAATTATTTCTTATGGAGTGTTTTGTTTTCTGTTTTTCTTTTTATCTATAGAAAGCTATATTTACTTGAAATATTTAAAATAACCCGAACAAGAACGACTCCTTATTCGGGACTATCTATAAACGTGCTGTTTTAATGAAGGCTTAATTAATAACTAACGGACCAGAACCCGGCAACTCGGTCACTAGTTTATAACCCATCAGTTTTGCGGGTGTATATGTACCACCATTAACGGTATTTTTGAGTAAATAATTCACCACAGTCACTGAGCCATTTACGGTAAGGCTATACGCGTTTTCCGTTTGGATACGGGCAGTTTTAATTTCCCCACGTGCATTTCTTGCTTCACCCCAAACATAGGTAGGTACTTTCGCGCGAAGCTCTTCATTTGGTCCCACGACTGTTTTTTCAATACGCGACTTAATAAACTTCTGCACAGCATTGATTTTTAATATTGGACGTACATAGTTCATCATTTTCGCACCAAAAATCATTTTGGGAAATGCGGGTACAAATACTTCAATGTTTGGAATACCTGTTGTATAGAACGCTGTAGATACGTCTCCCCATGGAACACTCATGGCACTTTTTTTACCGTCACCAAAATCAATGGTCCGAACATAATGTGCTAATGGAACGGTGGTAATTTTTCCATTTTTACGAATTTTTCCGCCTTCGGCCATGCCTTCTGTACTTGTTTTAGCAGTACCCGGTGAAAACCCTGTTCTAGAGTCAAAACCAAGTGCTAAATGGGTCGCATCTGGCAATGCTTCTTTGAGCGCGGCAGCAACACAGTCTGTCGGGATTACATCGAAACCAACACCCGGACAAAGCACAATATCGGCTTTTTCAGCTTGGCTGTTAAGTGACTGTGCTAATTCAAATACAGCAATTTCACCGGTAATATCTAAATAGTGAGCGCCGACATTTATACAAGCTTCCATCATGGGTTTTGATGTTGCAGAAAATGGCCCTGCACAGTGCATGACCAGTTTAAAACCTTGGAGTTGCTCACTGACCGCATTTACGTTATCAAGTCCAAAAGCTTTATAGTCAAGTCCCAACTCTTGAGCAAGTGCTTCAACCTTAGCTTTGTTACGGCCAGCCAAAGTCGGTTTTAGACCTTGGCGTACAGCTTCACGAGCGATTAATTCGCCCGTGTAGCCATTTGCTCCATAAATTAACCAGTTTGAATCGTTAAGATTTGTCATAACACAACTCACTTTTTAAGAAGCAAATAAATAGTCACGCATGCCTTTTTTATACTGGCGAGTACGGCATGACATCGCTGATTGTTGCAAAATTAAAGCCCAAGCTGGTGAAACATTTGGTTTTGTTTTTTTACCAGCGCTTACATTACGTAATTGGAATTTGACCACAGCCATATTGGCAAGTGAAGCCAATGTTTTATTTTCCCAAGTAATTGGCTTGAGTTCAGGTGAAATATTTTGGCCTTGTTTCCAAGCATTTGGCAAATTGGGTTCAATCGCTAAAGCTGTGGCAATACCGACCATATCTACACCACTTTCAATTACTTTTTCTGCCACTTGTTTACGGCGTATACCACCTGTCACCATAACAGGCATTTTGGCAACTTTACGAATTTCTTGTGCAAATTCTAAAAAGTAAGCTTCACGGGCAAGTGTACGACCATCACGTGCTTGGCCTTGCATGGCTGGCGCTTCATAGCTACCACCTGAAAGTTCAACCAAATCGACTGCATGCTCATTTAACATTTTGACCACTTGCTGAGCATCTTCAGCGCTAAAACCGCCACGCTGGAAATCGGCTGAATTTAGTTTCACTGCAACCGTAAACTGTGGCGAAACTACTTTCCGAACTGCTTCCACAATCTCAATTAAAATACGAGCGCGGTTTTCTAAAGAACCACCCCAACGATCTTGGCGTTTATTGCTGAGTGGAGAAAGAAACTGGCTTAGTAAATATCCATGCGCTGCATGAATTTCCACACCAGTAAATCCTGCTTTTTCACCTAAACGTGCCGTGTTTGCAAAACGCTGAATCACTTCTGCAATCATGGATTCAGTCATTTCGATTGGCGTATTAAAGCGATTTGACATTTTTCCTAAATCTAAAGCAACAGCAGAAGGCGCCCATGTTTGTTGCCCTAAATTTGACTGCATTTGTCGACCCGGATGGTTAATTTGAAGCCAAACCTGAGCACCTTTGGAACGGCTAATTTGTGCCCATTTTTTGAAAGTATCTAGATGCTTTTCATCTTCAAGCACTACACCGCCCGGTCCAGTCATCGCTCGGCGGTCTACCATCACATTTCCAGTAATAATTAGACCTACGCCACCATTTGCCCAAGCTTGATATAAACGCATTAATTCTTCTGATGGTGCGTGGTTTAAATCAGCCATGTTTTCTTCCATTGCCGCTTTAGCAATACGGTTCGGAACATATGTGCCATTTGGGAATACTAATTTTTCGAACACTTTCATTGGAATGACCTCATTCAGTATGGCTTTACTTTAAGGTTAAAGCTAACTTTAATGTCAACACCTTTTCGCACTTCTATATTTAATTAATTGAATTTATTCTTTTTATATAAAAAAAGAGGCACTTAATGTGCCCCTTTTTTTTAAGTTTTGAAACTTTTAATTATTCGCGAATAAATGCCAATAAGTCAGCATTAATCACCTCATGGTTTACAGTTAACATACCGTGAGAAAAACCTGGGTAGATTTTGAGTTGGCTATTTTGAAGTAACTCAGCAGATTTCACACCAGACGTCTTATAAGGCACGATCTGGTCGTCGTCACCATGTAATACCAAAACAGGAATGGTGATTTTCTTTAAATCTTCGGTAAAGTCAGTTTGTGAGAATGCCACAATACCATCGTAATGTGCTTTTGCACTGCCTGTCATACCCTGACGCCACCAGTTAGCAATAATACCTTCTGATGGTTTCGCATCTGGTCGGTTAAAACCATAGAACGGGCCAGATGGAAGGTCTCGGAAAAATTGTGCACGGTTTGTGAGAACCTGATTTTGAAGGTCATCAAAAACTTCTTTTGGTAAACCTTCTGGATTATTTTCAGTTTTAACCATAAGCGGCGGTACTGCGCTGACAAGCACAGCCTTTTTAACGTTTTCTTGACCATGGCGAGCAATATAGTGAGCTACTTCACCACCACCTGTTGAGTGGCCAATATGAATTGCATTTTTAATATTCAGATGCTTCACCACTTCTGCAACGTCATCTGCGTAGTGGTCCATATCGTGACCATCCCACACCTGACTTGAACGCCCGTGCCCACGGCGGTCATGAGCAACTACACGAAAACCTTCTTTAAGGAAAAAAAGTAATTGAGTATCCCAATCATCTGAACTTAAAGGCCAACCATGATGAAAAAATAATACTTGGGCATCGCGTGGACCCCAATCTTTATAGAAAATTTCTATGCCGTCTTTTGTGGTTACATATCCCATCTTTGTTCTCCTAGTGAAAAACTGCTTGTTGATTCGTTATAAGGGTTTAGATAGTTATACTAAGCTTAAAGTTAACTTTAAGGTCAATCACCTTAATTGTATTTTTAAAATCAAATTTATATGAAAGTACCGCCTTAAATTCTTCTCATCTTTCCCCTTTTTTATTTCATTTAAATGTCAAAGACTTTCATCATCAAAATTAAAATCTTGACTTTAAAGTTAACTTTAAACTTATAGTACCCACATTGGCTATTAATTAACATGTCTTAATAAAGACAACGGTAGCTACTCGGTCACTTAATGTAAAGTTGCTAAATGAACTTGGCGCTTCAAAAATTTTACGCTTAGATGTTATAGAAGATGCGCAAGTCGTCCTTAATTTACCGACCTTAATTTAATAAAAATTAATTTTAACTGCGTTTGGAAGTTTAAATTTACACCTAACTTTCAAACGTAGTTAATGAGACCATTATTAATAAATTTAAATTAAAAGACCTTTTTTACAGACACTGTAAAAGTCGAATCGATCGGACTTGAAATAGGTGCGCCTACCTCACCATTGCTATACTTTTTATAATAAGCATTTTTATCCCATGCCTTGGTATAAGCGATTCCTGTAGTCCAACCCTCACCTAAATCTTTAATAAGTTCGGCTTTAACATCCTGAAAATTCGACTCTGAAAAGTTTTTGATTCTTTCATAGCCATAGTGAGCGCCAAAAGTCCAAGTGTCATTAATTGGCTGGGTAAAGTTAAGATCTAAATAACTTGATCCTCTCGACTTTTTACCAGCAGGTCCCCCCATGGTTTTAGAGTTATAACCAGCATAATCTGGTGTGTAAGTCACAAAGTATTTAAGGCTTAAAGGACCATAGCCAATTTGAGGTACGATCTCACCATAGTTATAACTGCTACTCCCCGTTTCTGGTGTACTTTTCGCACCTGGGTAGTAGTAGTAAAAAACCGACATCCCAATTGAAAATTTATCGATTGTTTTTAAATAACCTGTATAAAAATCCCATTCAACCGAGGCATCTCGCAGATAGTTAGAGCTGACACTTGATGCCCAAGTCCCTACAAAAAAACCATTAGGATTGGCATAATCCAATCCACCTTGTAAGGCTGGTTTACCCCATGTTTGTTGGAAACCACGTGAAATATATTGACTAGCAAAAGTAACATTTGCGCTATATGGAGAGGTTTTTTCTTGTTCTTTTAATTGTTCTGCATGTACAACGCTAGTAGACATAATAAGTGAAACTAAACCTAAAATTTTTCTCATTCAATAATTCCTTTTACATATTACCTATAGGTTTAAAGTTTTAAAATAACATGAAATATCCACTTTAAGAACCTTAAAGGTTTATAAATTCAAGTTTCTAGACACATCTTCTTCGCTATAAATCTCTTCAATGCAATCTAAAATTTTAGGAATATAGGAACTTTGATCCATGTTGCGCATGGATAGAGAGATTGGACTATAGGCTTCTAAGTCTAAGATATTTAAGTAAGTTAAATTCTTCATACCAATATCACAGGCACTTTCCGGAATAATACAAATACCTTCGCCAGATGCCACTAGTCCAAGTGCCATATGAATTTCTCGGACTTCTGTCAGTTTGGCTGGAACTAGACCTAATTTGGTAAATAAAGCTTGAATAGTGGTCGAGAAATTCGGTTTAGGTGTAGTTGGATAAGAGAAAATTGTCTCATTAATAATTTGAGATAAATAAATTCCTGAATCTTGAAATTCACTTAATGGGTGTTTTTTATGAATCGCGAGTTTTAACTTTTCTTTTCTGAGCAGAAGCCGCTTAATTGCTGGGTCACTAATTGGCAAGCGACCAAAACCTAAATCGATTTTACCGAGTTTTAATGCTTCAACCTGATCTCGTGTACCACACTCAATAAGCTCAACATGAATGTCAGGATTTTTTTGTCTAAATAGATAAATGACTTGCGGTAATCGCCCATAAAGAAGCGAGCTCACATACCCTACTTTAACAACGTTCTCGACTAGCTTCATTTTTTTAGCCATCGAAGCAGCTTGAGCGGTGTGCGTCAAAATTTGCACCGCATGCTGGTAAAAAAACAGCCCTGCTTCCGTTACTTTTAATGGACGAGAGCCTTTTTCGAATAAATCGATCCCTAATTCTTCTTCTAGTTTTTTGATTTGGCGTGTTAAAGGCGGCTGAGCAATAAAAAGCTTTTCTGCTGCTTTCGTCAGACTCTGTTCTTCAACCACGGTAACAAAATAACGTAGATGTCTTAATTCCATTAATATACCTTTTTAGTATCTTAAAATACCGTTCTATATCTATTTTAGGCTATTACATTCTTCTATGGTATACAAACAAGTTCGTAATAGTTGAAACTTCATGTATAGAACCATAGAAACCATACTTGTGGATATTCCAACTATCCGTCCTCACCAGTTGTCTGTGACTACTATGCGTACCCAGACTTTGGTACTCGTTAAAATTACGACCACGGATGGTATTGTCGGTTGGGGTGAAGCCACCACCATTGGTGGGCTGAACTATGGTGAAGAAAGTCCTGAGAGTGTCAAAGCCAATATTGATACTTACTTTGCACCATTACTGACATCAGTTAAAGATTTAAATGTTGCACAAACCCTCAAACTGATTCGTAAAAATATTAATGGTAACCGCTTTGCCAAGTGTGCCATTCAGACTGCCCTACTTGATATTCAGGCCAAACGTTTAGGCGTGCCATTAAGCGAAGTTTTAGGTGGACGTCTGCGTAATAGTTTACCTGTGCTTTGGACGCTTGCGTCTGGTGACACGGAAAAAGATATTGCTGAAGCTCGCAAAATGATTGAGCTAAAGCGCCATAACACGTTCAAGCTTAAAATTGGTGCACGTCCTTTACAGCAAGATGTTGACCATGTGATTGCAATTAAAAAAGCATTAGGTGCTGATGTTAGTGTACGTGTAGATGTAAACCGTGCATGGTCAGAACTTGAATGTATTCATGGTATTCAACAGCTCCAAGATGGTGGAATCGATTTAATTGAACAGCCATGTGCAATTCAAAATACCGAAGCACTTGCTCGCCTCACCCATCGTTTTGATGTAGCCATTATGGCGGATGAAGCTTTAACTGGACCTGACAGTGCATACCGTATTGCAAAAAATCATGGTGCAGATGTATTTGCCGTGAAGATTGAACAATCAGGTGGCCTGATTGAAGCATGTGAAGTTGGCAAAATTGCTGGTTTAGCTGGAATCGACCTATATGGCGGTACCATGCTTGAAGGCCCTGTAGGAAGTATTGCTTCTGCTCATGCATTTGCAACTTTTGAAACGTTAGCGTTCGGTACTGAATTATTTGGTCCGTTATTACTGACCGAAGAAATTTTAAAAGAGCCACTACGTTATGAAAACTTTGAATTGCATTTGCCAACAGCTCCGGGCTTAGGCATTGAAATTGATGAAGATAAGATTGAGAAATTACGTCGTTAAGGCAACAGGATAAGGAGTTTCCCATGTTATTTCATGTACGTATGGATGTGCATATCCCACTTGATATGCCAGCCGACAAAGCAAATGAAATTAAGGCCGTTGAAAAGGCTTATTCGCAAGATTTACAACGCCAAGGTAAATGGCGTCACATCTGGCGAGTTACAGGCCAGTACTCAAACATCAGTATTTTTGATGTCGAGAGCAATGAAGAGTTGCACAACATTTTACAGGGCTTACCTCTCTATCCATATATGGACATTGAAGTGATGGCACTTAATCGCCACCCTTCTTCTGTTCGTGATGATGATTCGTAAACCAAAAGAATTTTTTAAATGTGATCTCTGAAGTCCATTTAAAAACCAAGCAGATTATTCAGAAGGTAACAAGGAACGTGGCGGCACTTATTCGCTAGCAAAACAAAATGCCCGCAGCGCTGCCACCCAAAACCGTATTGCATACTTAAGGAGTTTTAGTATGAACCGTCAACAAATTGATGCGCTTGTAAAACAAATGAATGTCGACACTGCTAAAGGTGAAGTCGATGCACGTGTTCAACAAATTGTTGTGCGCCTTCTCGGGGATTTATTTCAAGCCATCGAAGATTTAGACATCCAGCCTTCTGAAGTTTGGAAAGGTTTGGAATATTTTACCGATGCAGGCCAAGCAAACGAACTTGGACTTTTAGCAGCTGGCTTAGGTTTAGAGCACTATCTTGATTTACGTGCTGATGAAGCTGATGCAAAAGCTGGCGTTACGGGTGGCACACCACGTACCATCGAAGGTCCACTTTATGTCGCTGGCGCGCCTGAATCTGTTGGTTTTGCGCGTATGGATGATGGTACTGAGTCTGGCAAAATCGATACCTTAATTATTGAAGGTACTGTGACCGATACTGATGGCAATATCATTGAAAATGCCAAAGTTGAAGTATGGCATGCCAACAGTTTGGGTAACTATTCATTCTTTGATAAGTCTCAATCTGACTTCAACTTACGTCGTAGTATTTTGACTGATGCAGATGGTAAATATGTTGCATTAACCACAATGCCAGTAGGTTATGGTTGCCCGCCAGAAGGTACAACTCAAGCCCTTCTTAACAAATTAGGCCGTCATGGTAACCGTCCATCTCACGTTCACTATTTCGTTTCTGCGCCAGGTTTCCGCAAGCTGACTACTCAATTCAACATTGAGGGTGATGAGTACTTATGGGACGACTTTGCCTTCGCAACTCGTGACGGTTTAGTGGCAACAGCAGTTGATGTAACTGACCCTGCTGAAATTCAACGCCGTGGTTTAGATCACGCTTTCAAACACATCACATTTAACATCGAACTTGTTAAAGATGCCGCTGCCGCTCCTTCAACTGAAGTTGAACGTCGTCGCGCTAGTGCTTAATTGAAAGTATATGTGAGTTAAAAGTTCGCTTTTGACTCACAAAATTTATTCCATTTATTACTACCATTAAGAATTTAAATAAATTTTTAGCGGTAGTAATAACATCACGTTACCTCATGCTCTAAGGTTTCTCACATGATTGACAAAAGTAAGTCCTCACTAAGCGAGGTACTATCGCAGATTAAAGATGGCGCGACCATTCTGATTGGTGGTTTTGGTACCGCAGGACAACCCGCTGAACTCATTGACGGTCTTATTGAACTGGGTATTAAAGATTTAACCATTGTTAGCAATAATGCCGGTAATGGCGACTATGGTCTGGCGAAACTGCTTAAGGCTGGTTCGGTTAAAAAAGTGATCTGTTCTTTCCCTCGTCAGTCAGACTCTTATGTATTTGATGAATTGTACCGTGCCGGAAAGGTTGAGCTTGAAGTAGTACCACAAGGTAATCTGGCGTGTCGTATTCAGGCAGCCGGCATGGGTTTAGGCGCTGTGTTTACCCCAACAGGCTTTGGAACTCTTTTAGCTGAAGGGAAAGAAACCCGCGAGATTGATGGGAAAGATTACGTACTTGAATATCCAATCAAAGCTGACTTTGCCTTGATTAAAGCTTACAAGGGCGACCGCTGGGGCAATCTGGTTTACCGTAAATCTGCACGTAACTTTGGCCCAATTATGGCTATGGCTGCTGATGTCACCATTGCTCAGGTTTCTGAAGTGGTTGAACTCGGTGGATTAGATCCGGAGCACATCATCACCCCAGGTATTTTTGTACAGCATGTTGTACAAGTACAACCCACACAATAAGCAATAAGGAGAAATAACATGAGCTACCAGAAACTCAGCCGTGACCAGATTGCACAACGTGTGGCACAAGACATTCCAGATGGTGCCTATGTGAACTTGGGTATTGGTTTACCGACTAAGATTGCAAGCTACTTACCTAACGACAAAGATATTTTTCTTCATTCTGAAAATGGTTTATTGGCTTTTGGTCCTCCTCCAGCGGCAGGTGAAGAAGACCCTGAACTGATTAATGCGGGTAAAGAGTTTGTGACCATGCTTGAAGGCGGCAGCTTTTTCCACCATGGTGACTCATTTGCGATGATGCGTGGTGGACACCTTGATATTGCTGTACTCGGCGCGTTTCAGGTTGCTGCGAATGGTGACTTGGCGAACTGGCACACGGGGGCACCAGATGCGATTCCTGCGGTGGGTGGTGCGATGGATTTGGCGGTAGGTGCCAAGAAAGTATTTATCACCACAGACCATGTGACTAAGCAAGGTGAGCCGAAGATTGTGGCTGAGCTAACTTATCCAGTAACAGGTAAAAAATGTGTGGATCGTATTTACACCGACCTGTGTGTGATTGATGTGACCAAAGACGGTTTAAAAGTGATTGAGAAAGTTGAAGGTCTTAGCTTTGATGAGTTACAGGCTTTAACGGGTGCAACTTTGATTGATGCGACCCAAGGATAAGGTTTATATAACAAACTCTTATTACACAGCATTCACTATCGTGACAGGCGACATGGATGTCGCCCGTTGGACAGGGAGGCAAGGAAGCCTCCTCTGTTCAACAAAGGTTTTTGTTACTTTTGACCTTTCAAAAGTAAGGTATCGCTTATACAACAGACCTATGGATATCACAGTAAATTGCAGCCGTGATGTTATTCGTTGATATGAAAATTTATAAAGCATCTCAACGGAGTCTTATCTGTTTAAACCAGATGCCGACAGCTAATTCGTGTCACTTTTTTAAAAAAGTAACCAAAAATCTTTGTTACTCAGACACAACCTCCCTGTTGTGCTGAGCAACGAGGCGACATCCATGTCGCCACCACGAAATACTTACGGAGAATGGCTAAAAAGGCCTGAAGTAAAGGACAAAAGTTAGAATGAAAAACGCTTATATCATCGATGCCATCCGTACCCCATTCGGCCGTTATGCCGGTGCCCTTGCACCTGTCCGTGCCGATGACCTTGGCGCTGTGCCGATTAAAGCCCTCATGCAGCGTAACCCAAATGTAGATTGGGAACAGATCGATGATGTGATCTATGGCTGTGCCAACCAAGCCGGTGAAGATAACCGTAATGTTGGCCGTATGTCAGCACTGCTTGCTGGTTTGCCGTATCAAGTACCAGCAACCACCATTAATCGTTTGTGTGGTTCATCGCTCGATGCGATTGCTATTGCTGCCCGTGCCATTAAAGCAGGTGAAGCGAACTTGGTGATTGCAGGTGGTGTGGAAAGCATGAGCCGTGCACCTTATGTGATGGGTAAGTCTGACAGTGCTTTTGGCCGTAGCCAGAAGATTGAAGACACCACTATGGGATGGCGTTTCATTAACCCTAAACTTAAAGAATTGTATGGTGTAGACACCATGCCACAGACTGCCGAAAACGTGGCTGAACAGTTCAACGTGAATCGTGCAGATCAGGACCAGTTTGCCTTGGTGAGCCAACAACGCACCGCAAGCGCGCAAGCCAAAGGCTTTTTTTCTAAAGAAATCGTGGCAGTTGAAATCCCTCAGCGTAAGGGGGATGCTGTTGTGATTGATACCGATGAGCATCCACGTGCATCAACGACCCTTGAAGCTTTAAGCAAACTTAAACCGGTTGTTAAAGCAGAGGGTTCTGTGACTGCAGGCAATGCTTCAGGCATTAACGATGGTGCAGCAGCACTACTGATTGCTTCTGATGAGGCAGTTAAGGCCTATAACTTAAAACCGCGTGCCAAGATCATTGCTTCAACAGCAGTCGGTGTAGAACCACGCATTATGGGTTTTGCTCCGGCACCAGCGATTAAAAAATTACTTAAACAATCCAACCTGACTTTAGATCAGATGGATGTGATTGAGCTTAACGAAGCTTTTGCTGCACAAGCTTTAGCAGTCACTCGTGATTTAGGCTTGTCAGACGATAGCAACAAAGTAAATCCAAATGGTGGTGCCATTGCATTGGGCCATCCACTGGGTGCATCAGGTGCACGCCTCGTGACCACAGCCCTAAACCAGCTTGAACAAAAAGGTGGTCGTTATGGTTTGTGTTCAATGTGTATTGGTGTAGGCCAAGGCATCGCATTGATTATTGAACGTGTTGAAGCACTTTAAGGAGAAACAAATGCCATCTTTTCAATCTGCCGATGCACAAATCAACTATCAAACCTTTGGCGAACCGTCGTCCCCTGCTCTGGTGTTTTCCAATTCTTTGGGCACAAATTATGGCATGTGGCAAAAACAGTTTAATGAGTTAAAAGATCAATTTTTTGTGATCTGCTATGACACTCGTGGTCACGGTTCATCATCTACACCTGACGGCCCATACACTGTAGAGCAACTAGGTGAAGATGTTATCCGTTTACTGGATCATCTAAATATTAGCAAAGCTGCTTTTTGTGGTATTTCCATGGGTGGTTTAACAGGTCAATGGCTTGCGATTCACTATCCTGACCGTTTTAGTCATGTGGTTGTGGCAAATACTGCCGCTAAAATTGGGCAAGAACAAGCATGGTTTGACCGTGCGAGATTAGTACGTGAGCAAGGTTTACAACCAATCGCAGCCACAGCAGCTTCGCGATGGTTTACAGATCCCTTTATCCAAAGTCATCCTTCAATTGTCAACAACCTGTGTAACGACTTAAGTGCTGGCAGCGCAATGGGTTATGCCAATTGTTGCGAGGCTTTGGCTAAAGCGGATGTCCGTGAGCAGTTAAAAGAAATCAAAATTCCTGTACTGGTGATTGCTGGAACTCAAGACCTTGTAACGACCGTTACAGATGGTGAATTTATGCAGCAACGCATTCCACAATCAAAGCTTGCAGAAATAGATGCCTCTCATATTTCCAATGTCGAGCAGCCAGAAGCTTTTAATAAGATCCTAAAGAACTTTTTATTAGGTTAGTTTTAATGTTAAAAATGGCCTATAAAGGCCATTTTTTATATCTTGTAGCTTTTAAACTTAATACCGAATCATAACCGATTTTAATTCGGTGTAATCTTCAATAAATGCATCAGAAAACTCTCTGCCAATTCCTGAAGCTTTTACCCCACCAAATGGAACTGATGGATCTAAGAACGTATGCATATTCACCCATAGAGTCCCCGCTTCAATCTTAGGAATTAAACAGAAAGCTTTAGACAAATCATTTGTCCAAATACTTGCGGTTAAACCAAAGCGCGACTGATTCATCAGTTGAACGAGTTCTTCTTCAGTGTCGAATGGCATTATCCCGACCACTGGACCAAAAGTTTCCTCTGAAAATAAAGGATCATCTGTATTTTTAAAGGAAATTAAAGTTGGCTGTACAAAATATCCTGTCTGATCTAATGCCTCACCCCCTGCAATAATCTGATTGTTGGCTTTAGCCATATCTAAATAATGTTTCACTTTATTAAAATGTGGCTGATTCGAGAGTGGACCAAACATACTTCTCTCATCCATAGCCGATCCAATTTTGAACTGCGAGAGTGCTTTCGAGAGTTTCTCGACAAGTTCATCATGTTTTGTATGGTGTACAAAAAAACGCTCTGGCGATGCACAAACCTGACCTTGATGTACAAAAGTTGCTTGCAACAAAGTCGGTAAAATCTCATCAATATTTGCATCGGCCAAAACAGCTATGGCATTTTTACCGCCTAACTCTAGACTTACACGGGTTAAATCACTGCTCATCGCGAGTTTACCAATGGCAATACCTGTTGGTACTGAACCTGTAAATGAGACTTTCTTAACGAGTGGCGACTCAATTAAATATTGTCCTGTATCGCCTTTACCTGTAACCACATTAATCACACCAGCTGGAATACCGGCCTCAATGGCAAGTTCAGCTAAACGTAATAAAGATAAGCTGGCAAACTCACTTGGTTTAAGCACAATGGTACAGCCAGTTGTTAAAGCTGAACCGATTTTCCAAACGCCAATCATCAGTGAGAAATTCCACGGCACAATCCCTGCAACCACACCAATCGGTTGTCTTAAAGTAAATGCCGTATATTTTTCACCTTGCATAGAAGGAATAGAGGGTTGCATGGTTTGACCATTAATTTTAGTTGCCCAACCCGCAAAATACCTTAAGAAAATAACGGATTGTGCGACTTCAAGATGACGGGAAATATTGATAAGTTTTCCTGTAGACAACGTCTCGAGCTGTGCAAGTTCTTCACCATATTGCTCAATTAAATCGGCTAGCTTGTTCAGTTTAACGCCACGTTCATACGGCGTTGTTTCAGCCCAAGCATTTTGAAAAGCATGTTCAGCACTTTTCACCGCGCTTTCAACATCGTGTTGACTACCAATACTAATTTGAGCAACAACTTGTTCAGTCGATGGATTCACAATATCCACTTTATCTAAAAGCTCGGCAGCAACTAACTTTCCATCAATAAAATGTCCATGTTGACGTGCCATAAATTGTTTTACGCTTTCTAAAATCTGAACTTCACTCATTTTTATTTCTCTCAATTTATTTAGAAGGATCTATTAATAGATGTATTGCAGAATCAACTGCGCATAGACATTGGTCTTGTCATCGTAGTTTTGAGTACCGCCACTATGGATATCGTTTTTTGGTTTATAGAGTCCCACTAAAGGAATAACGTTGAATTTTTTATTGACCGACCAGACTGAAAAGACATCTAACTCATGTCCATCTACATTAGTTAAAGATTTATTTACTGTTTTGAACTTATAGGCCAAAGCACCCAACATAAAGTTTTCTTTCAAATTCATCATGTAAGAAACTTGATGAATATCTGCATTTTTATTAAATGGACCAGCATAGTTTCCAGCAACTTCGCCCTGAAACCATGTGCCAAAGCCGACTGTATTTCCATAAAACATAGGGTCGTATTGGTCTGAAAAATGACTAAAGCGGTAACCTAATGAGGGCGTATATTTTGAAGATAAAAAGTTATAGTTCAGCGCTAAGTAGCCAGCATTTTCGTGGCTATCTTTTTTATCTTGAACCACAAACTCAGTTTTAACTTGCAGCTCTGGTAAGGGTTGATAATTCAAACGTAAAGCATAATTTTTAAGGTCTTGTCGTCCTGAAACGTGTTCAGCATCTTCAAGATCCAATACGTTTAAATAAGTGAACCCAACGCCCTTATCTTTAAGTTGATACATCAAATCAGTTACAAACAGTTCAGGTGAAAATTGTGCTTTATTGTCTGACTTTAAATAAGCCAGCTTTAGCGTTGTATTTTCTTGCGGTTTGTATTGAAGCAAACTTGTAAAATCAAAGCTTCGACGAGCTGCTAGATAATATGCCCCGCCCCGATCTAATATGCCGTCCGCAGGCGCTTTACCGAGGTTTAACGCATCACCGGCAATGAAGAACCCATCACCAATCATAATATTTTGTCGACCGATACTTAAATCATAGGTCATTAACTCATCTTTATTGATGCCGTCTTTAAAACCAATGATCCATTCATTCACATCTGTTTTACGTTCTTTGCCATTACTATTTTGGCCTGCGTCACCATCACCAAATGTTGCCGAGCTAATACCGCTCAAGCTTGCATAGAGCTGATTGTTTTTAAAGGTGTATTGTCCTTTAGCACCATATTTAAGGTGCCCTTCTTGCCAATTGACTCTTTCATCCTCTAGGTTTTCACCGTTATAGCTTTTACCGCTACTAAAAGCCCCAAAAGTTGCTTCAAAAGTCGGTTTAATTTCAAGCTCACCAGCATGCACATTTGAAAAAAATGAGACAAAGAGAGTCCCTCTCACAACCTGAGAAAATAAATTTTTCATTTAGAAATTCCTTTTTTGCGAACGGCCTAACCGTGCTCAAGTGTGGGTAACCGATTCGTTACCCACACCATTCATGTGCGTTTTTAGTGATGGTCGTGCTGCGTGTTTTGCTCGTCTTCACCCAAGTTTAAAGTCGGGGTGTTGTCAAAGAAGTTCCAAGGTTTGATTAGGGTATAAACCCATTCTGTCGGCATAATTGGCCATTCTTCAGCACGTGCCACATGGGTTGTACCTGTTGTCATCCACACCACAAGGTCTTTATTTTCAATATTTTCATTGTTGCCAATGAACTGTCCTAATCCTGTATCATGAGTTGAGCGGTTTGAATATTTCCCTTCAGGATAGCGTTCATCTGGATTGTACTGGGTCACCCAAATTTGCTTATCCATAAAGTTCAAACGTTTAAATAACCACTCATCTTTAGCAAAATTGGCACCCTTCGCAACAGGGTGTGTTCCACCTGCAAACGGAATGAGTTGGTAAGAAACAGGATTGCCTAATTTATTTTCCTTATTGAAATTCGTGAGTAAGCGAATGGTAGACGGATCAAATTTTTCAGCCGCATTTTGCTCATTCGTAATGACTTTACTATCGATTTGCATCGTGCTTGTACGAACACCACCTTTGTCATTGGCTTTCACCACAGGGTCCATATGCATAAAGCTGTTGTTTTCCCCATCTACATCCATGTCTAAGCGGAAGTTATAAATATGTTGGTGCGTTGTACCGACAATATTATGGTCAATTAAAGTTCCATATTTGGTGTCTTCTTTTGCGGTACTGTCATGCATGGTGCGTGATTTAACGCCTTTAACAGCTTCAATACCTGTTGCACCCGCATTAATCCCAATTACACCATTTTGGGAAAATACCCAGTCAAACATGTAATCATAGTTCCCCACTGTACTAATCCAGCGCACAACAAGTTCACGGCGGGCTTCACTGGCATCTTGATTGCCAAAAATTTCGTGATGTTTATATTCAGGTCCTGCATAACGTTCAAATACAGCAATGGCATTTGGAATTACTTGTGGTTGGCCTTTATAGTCTGCAATCACCGCATCAAGTAAAACTGCATTGTCAGGTGCATCTGTTCCCGGAAGAATAGATGATGTGAGTGTACCCATACCGTATTCGCCAGAGTCCAAATAAGATTTGAAGTACCAACCAATATCAGGATCGCCATATGGAACCACCATTCCACCCAAGTTCCCTTCATACATGACTTTACGCTTAACGCCTTTATCTTTATAGGTCACTGTTGAAAGCTGCAAGCCAACACGCGAGTCTAACGCCACATGCAAACACCAGTTCCCCCAATGTATGGTTTGGCCAGTAATGCTAAAGTTCTTACCCTCAGGTTCAATAATATTGAGTGGTTTTAGCTTACTTGCTACGGGCTTATTCGACATATAAGGTCGATTTGCCATTGGCACAGGAATGATCGCACCTTCTTCAATCTTGATAATTTTTTCTTTATCTAAATCGACTACAGCAACTAGGTTCTCAATAGGATGTGCCCAGTAGTTACCATCTCCTACATCGAGGTAAGCGACAACTTTTAATATATTGAGTTGTTTATCAAGTCCATCTTTACCGCCAAAATATCCAACCGTCAGCGGTGTAGCAATCACTTTCTTCACATCGGTAATGCCGCGTTTCCGTAAAGCTTCCTGATATTCTTTACTCGTTTCAATTACACGCTGTACAGCTTCAAAATTATCGAGCAGCACCATTCCATGAGTGTCTTTAAGTACATTCCATTTGGTGACTTGTTGAGTGTTAAGGTTAACTTCACCTTCAATCGCTTGACTCCCCTTTAATAAAATAAATGAGGCAATACGATCTTCTTTAAATTCTTTGTGATTAATAAAGTAATCCCAGACTTTGGCTTTTTCAGGTTCTTTAAGCTTTAACTCGGCAAAACGCATATTTTTATAGGCGTATTTCGAGCGGTTAATCACATCAAAGGTCTTTTTGATTTCGTCAGAATTTAAGCTATTGAGCGGGTGAAACGTATTTTCAATTTTGAAAGTTTGATCTAACCCAGACTGGAATACTTCATTAAAAAAATCTTTTCCAATAACAGGCTTACCATCCTTAATTAATAAAGGCACGCTGAGTTTGAAAGGTTTGCCATTCACCAAAACCTGATCTGAATTGGGTTTAGCTCGAACTACCATAGAGCCTTTGGTGATCATATAAGTATTGGTAAAATCATCTTTAACAACTTTAGCACCTTGCTCACTCATGTTTTGATAAAGTGAGACCATTTCGGCATGGCCACCATGAGCAAACGCTTGAGTATTGAGTCCCCAAAAGCTTGCAGCGATTGATAAGTTAAGTGCCAGTATTTTTTGTATGTCATTCAATAATCGTTGTTTACGCATTGGTTTCATCCTTTTCATCTATCCCTGAACTATCTGAATCAGACAGTTAAAATGCACTTTCCTGTGTGTGAAATTCATTAGACCAACTTAATAGTTTTATGGTTATTAAGCTTATCTAACCTGCTCTAATGAATTTAATTTCAACACAGTTACATAGGGATAATTTGTTCAAGAATGACGTCGAACTTGTCTAAAAATGACATTGAGAGATGAAAGAATTAAACCGACATACCCTCTCTAAATTCTTTAGGAGAAATACCATAAGTCTTTTTAAAGATTTTTGAGAAATGAGCGCCATCCCAAAAACCCCACTTCAAGGCAATTTGAGTAATCGAGCTTTGTTTGTTCTTTTTATCAAGCAAATCTGCTTTCACTTTTTCTAGGCGTTTGAGCTGTATATATTTGTTAATCGATAAATTTTCTTGAAGGAACAAACGGTAGAGATGACGCAGCGATACCCCAATATGTTCTGCAATTAATTTAGGTGTTAAGTCAGGTTTTGCTAAGTTTTCTATAATATAACGCTCAGCTTTTTCCATCAGATTATTGGAGCTATTAATATTTTTATAATTAATTGTCGGTTTGATTAAGGCAATCAATGCATCTTCAAAAGCATTACCGTCTTCGGTTGCGTACCAAAGTTTGATGTTTTCAGCAGACATGTTTTTCAAAATATTCTTGAGTAAAAAACCACTCATATTTTGAGTAATCAGTTTTCCAAAATATTCAGTACTAATATTTTCTTTCAGTAATTTTTCACGCGACAGATGAACTGAAATCTGGCTTACCAAGCCTTGCGGATACATCGAAATGGTTTCGACCGGGTCGACCAACACAATATCGCCTTCATTTAGGCTTAAAGTCTCATTTTTATATTCGAGCAGCATTTTTCCCGAATACTGCAAAATCAAAAAACAAAAACGATTATTCACTCGATCGATTTCATCGGCTTTTCGGACAATTTTATTGGCATTGTTTTTAATAAAAGCAATTTCGGTATCACCCAATAAAAAGCACTGAACTTCACCAATAAATAAATTACGGGTTCCGTCAAAATCGGTTTCAAAATTGCCGCACACACTTTTAATATGGTGCGTCCATGTGAGTAATGCATCGCTTACATATTGGTTCATCCCTTACCTCTCTATACATGTGTCACCGCTCAAAATTTTGCGTTTGTGGTGGTGCACTGTCTTGGCTTTTTACAATCTTGTTTTATTGATAAACAAATTGTGTGCCAAAAATTCCTTATCCTTGGAATTGTTTTGATGATAGTCAGCTAGATGTAAAGAAGCTGATAAATCAATTCAATTTATCAGCTTAAGGGGACTTATGCTACTCCTGCAAAATCTCTTAGCATGGTAATAAAAATATCCTTTTGTTCCTCAGAATACTTTTTAAACACTTCATTTTGGTGGCTGTCGGCAATATCAAACAAATACTGTGCTGTTTGTTTACCTTTCTCGGTCAATGCATACAAATTATCGTGATCAACCAATAACCCTTCAAATTTTAAAATTTCAGCCGATCTTTCTACTTCTTGCATTGGCATAGCAATATCGCGCGGTAAATCTTCCTTACTTGAAGCAGTACCACTTGCCAAAACCAGCAGCAGCCGTGATTCACTGGTACGGAACCCTGAAGCCATTTGCTTAGGAATATAGTCGGTTTGATAAGCTTTAAAAGCACGACTCATCAAGTAGCAGACATTATTATATAAGTGCCCATAATGAGTCTGGTCTACACCGTTCTGTTCAGTTTGCTTAACTTGAAGGCTCGGATGCGGCATGACACAAGAATATGCACCTTGATGGTAAACCAGTGGGCTTCTGCCTTGGTCATGGAAACGAACCACTTTGCCAACAATAATCCAGTGGTCACCACCTTCAATCACTTGATAACGTTCGCACTCAAACACCGCAGAACAATTTTCTAAAATGGGTACGCGTCCTGCGCCAAGTTGAAAATTGGTGTCGGCAAATTTATCAATATTGCGTCTTGAAAACTTATTAGACAGCTCAATTTGCGTGCCTGATAAAATATTGACTGCAAAATGTGTTGCTTCTTCAAATACTGAAAAACTTGAAGATTTTTTATCAATGCTCCACAAAATAAGTGGTGGGTCGAGTGATACCGAGTTAAAACTATTTGCGGTTACACCTACTTTTTCACCGTGTGCATTTTGTGCAGTAACAATGGTAACGCCTGTTGCAAAATTTCCTAATGCTCGTCGGAACTGTAGTGGATCGACCGTAAACTCATCTATTTGTTGTAATACATTCATCATCTTTCTCCTAAACCTTCTCTTACATCCATATAAATCGCGAGAGCATTAGATATCTAAAACTAGTCTCGGTGTTTTAGAGCGCGAACAGCACACCAATATTTGTTCATTGCTGGCTTTTTCTTCGTCAGTAAAATAAACATCTCGATGATCAGGTTCGCCTTCAATTACATCGCACATACAGGTTCCGCATACGCCTTGCTCGCAAGACATTTCAATCTCGATCCCTTCTTTAGCTAAAGCCTGCAAAATGGTTTCGCCAGCTTCAACCATAATGATTTTTCCGCTACGCTCAGCCACCACCTCAAATGAATCTCCAGAAGTATCAGTTTCAACTTGGAAATATTCTTTGTGGATTTGCTGCTCAGGAAAATTGTGAGTCGTGGCAAGGTTAATCACCCAGTCCATGAAACCGACTGGACCACACGTGTAAATATGGCTTTCCGAGTCAATATCTTTAATGGCAGATTCAAAAAATGCTCGGTGGCTTGCACCTTCGGATTTAAAATGGAAAGTCGTGTATTTTGCTAACTCACCATTTTTAATTTCATCAACAAAAGCACAATGTTCAGGGCTAGCACCACAGTAGTGAAGCTCAAATGATGCACCTTCGTGTGCAAGTTGATAGGCCATCGTGATTAACGGCGTAATTCCAATTCCACCGCCAATTAATACACTGTGTTTGGCTTTTAAAAGTGGAAATAAATTTTTTGGTTCACTGACCTGAATTTGCATGCCATCTTTAATTTCATCAAAAGCCGAGACTGAGCCACCACGTGATTCAGGGTCACGTAAAATTCCAAGGCGGAACTTACCTTCGTCATTTGGATTTTGGCAAAGTGAATACTGGCGCACCATGCCATTTGGTAAGTGCACATCAATATGTGCACCCGCTTCAACTTTTGGCAATGTTGTAGAAGTGGCAGACTCAAATTCCATGACTGCAATATTTCCACCTTCCACATGGCGATTTTTAACGACAACATCATAAAGTGTAGTCATGATTTAACTCCCTTTTCATGCTTAAGCGATTGGCTTAACGCATGAATAAACCACCGTTAATATCCCATGTTGCACCAGTCACAAACCCCGCATTTGGACTCGCAAGCAACCCACAAGTTTCAGCAATGAAATGCATACTTCCTAAGGCTTTAACCGGAATATTTTGGATGAACTGTTCCATTTTTTCGTCAGACACCACACTATGAACGATTGGAGACTCCATCGGTCCCGGTGCAACCGCATTAACCGTAACGCCTTTTGCTGCAAACTCTTTGGCAAAAATTTTGGTTAACGTCACAATCGCACCTTTGGTTGCCGCATAGTGTGCACCCGTTGCCGTACCGCCATTTTGTCCCGCTAAAGACGCCATATTAATGATGCGTCCATAGCCTTTTTTAGCCATATATTGACCAATAATTTGGCAAGCTTGAAAGGTGCCACGTTGGTTAACTTGCGTGATCCAATCAAAATCGGCTGCAGTAATTTCTAATACTGGCGTTGCTTTGGTGACGGTAGCATTGTTAATTAACACATCAAGTTTAGAAAATTTATCTTCAATCCATTGCACAGCAGCATGAAAATCTGCCTCAACTGAAATATCTAATTTCAAGGGAAACATATTTTGTGCATATTGACTTTGTACCTTGGCATTTTCGGCTTTTTCAAGCGTACTTGCTGACAAAATCACTTGATGGCCTTGGCTCGCAAAATATTCAGCAATCACATTACCGAGTCAAGAAGCAGCACCTGTCACTAAAACAACTTGTTTCATGTTACCGCTCCTAAAGAATGTAGCTAATACCAGCTAAGGTATCGGTTGAGTTAACCAAGTTAATAATTTTACGGTTAATCTTAAAACCTGTAGCCGCATCACGAGTTAGATGGTAGGTAATATCAGCTGTGTAATGCTTGAGGTTTTCTTTACGGAATTCACGTAAGTTTTGAGCACAACGTAAAACGATTTCATTATCTTGGTCTTGAATAACTCGTACACGAGAAATGCTACGCACAGTATTTGCTTTAGGCGCTGTAGAAATCGCTTCACCATTTTCAAGACGCTGTACACGTAAAGTACGCATATGATTATCGTCATAGGCATAATTTAAGTTGTTTTCGTAGTCAGTGAGGTTCTGGTCAATTGGAATGATATAAACACCTTTTTCATTCCATAAATTGAGCCATTCACGGTATTCACTGTGGTCTAACATATCTGCTTCAGCCCAGATGAAAGCAGTGACTTCATTTAATAATTGCAGATTCATATTCATTGCTCTCTCCTTAAGCCTTCATCATCTTTTTCCACTGCTGATATGCTGCACGCATACCTGTTTCAGCACTGACATCACTTTTTAAGCCATCTTCAGTTTTGACTTCGCCCGGTAAACCACGGTTGAGCATGATCCATAAATCATTACCCGCATTGGCACCGTGTTGTACGCGTTCCCAAGCTTCCGAGTCATCTGGTGTACCAAAACCAAATGGACCTTGGAAATGTTCATGCAAACGTAAGCGATATTGGTTGGCAATTTGTGGACCACCGTCCATCGTAATTACCGAGTGATGAATTTCTGTTTCAGCCACTGAAATTGGCTGTAAAACACGGAAGAACGCCATCGAACATGCAATATTCGGGAATAAATTTAAGTTAAAACCAGAACCACCGACGGCACGGACAATACGGCGTACTTCTAACTCTTCATGCCCTTCGTCACGCAAAGCTTGAGCCAAGTCTTCAAAACGTTCTTGAATTGGTCGCTCCATGAGCTCTTCGTCTAAATCAACCAGTTCAGGAATCATCACCATCACACTGTGACCGTTTCCTAAGTCTTCAACAAACCCCGGTTGATTTTCGAAGTTAAAGAGTTCTTCAGTTTTTTCATCAACAGAACTTAAGAATGACTTGTGTACCAACGGGAAGTGATATGCATCCGTGGTATTTTCAAGCTGGATTTTCCAGTTCCCCGGGAAACGGAAACGGTGTTCACCCAAAACTTTAATTGGATAACCCGCACCTTGTTTCATAAACAGGTCAATCCATTTTTTTGCTGGCCCAAGAAATTCTTCAAGCGGTTGAATGTCTTCTTTAAATGAAGCGAAGATCATGCCGTTATATTCTTCTACACGTAGACTAACTAGCGGTAACTCAGATTTATCTAAACAATCACCGTAGCTTTCCGGAGATGGCACACCACGTAAGCTACCATCTAGTGCATAGCTCCAACCGTGGTACGGACATACAAAACTGTTGGTTTTTCCTTTTTTATGTTCGCATACGGTTGCTGCACGGTGACGGCAACGGTTTAAAAGTACATGGACTTTCTTTTTACGGTCACGCACAACAACCACAGGCTGTTTACCAATGTTAATGGTTTTATAGCTTCCACCTTCTGGAATTTCGCTGGCATGTGCAACCCACACCCAAGTGCTATAAAAGATTTTTTCCATTTCTTCATCAAAAATACGTTCATCTTTATAAAGAGAAGTATGGGCACGGTCACTTTGAACCAAAGTATCGTAATCAGTGCCAATGTTATGCGTCGGGATAATACTGTTCATATCAATAGTCCTTTTAAATATGTCCTGGGTCATTCCTGGGAAGGTACCGGTAATTCGGCTTCACTGTGCCAATGCGATACGGGACGACTGAAAATATTCTGTGTTTGGAAATGTTTAATTTTCCATGTTCCATCTACTTGCTTTTGGAACTTCACGTTGAGCTTTGCTGTATTCAGATGACTACGGCCATCTTTAAATGTTGAAGTCTGCAACATCAGCCATGAAGCATTTGCATCATTTTGATTTACATAAATTTGTTCTGAATTTACAAAGTGTGCATTCATAACAAAGTGAGATTCTTTTTGGGTATAGCTTTTAAACATGTCGTAAATCGACTGCCAAGAATCATAACGGCCAAAGGATTTGGCATATTTCTCGCCAATACCTTCCCAAATACAGTCTTGATCAAAAAGATTCATCAGCTCTTCAAGGTCTGTATTTGCATTGAGCTCGTCGCAGATTTCCATATAACGGTTCAGGCAGTTGCGAATGGCGTTGTGCGCTTCTAACTGTTCTAGTCGCTCTAAGATTTCTGCAATATTCACTTTGTCATTCATTGCCATCGCCCTAACGTTGGATAATTAATTCGCGTCCAACACGAGCTTCAACTTTGCAATATTTCCAAAGCTTGTATGGACCTTCACCCACCACTGTCGTTCTAAACAAATTACAAGCCGCATGTACTGTTTCAATATCTGGAACATCTGCAAGCAAGTAAGTTGTCCAAGGCCAGCCCGCACTTGGGCCAACCATGCTTTGGTCATCATCAAGATTTCCAAAAACATGTACGCCCGGTAAGTCATGAATGCCATTCCACATTTCACCAAACGCTGCCCAAACTGCTTTTGCTTCAGCAGGTTCTGCATCAAAAAAGTTTTGGTTAATACCCATGCAGAACAAAACACGTAATGATTTTTTAGCTTCCATCTCAATATCCTTTTAAAAAAATTAAAACTTATAAATAACCTGGGGTTGGCTTTAACCCGAAACTGATTGAGCCTGCATTTTGTAAAGTCGCATCGCCCATAAAGGCATGCTGAGTCACCACGTTGGTGTCATTCACAAAACGGCTAAATGGATTGTTGGTATAGATTGCTGTCATGCCCGCGAGCATTTGCATTTTTCGGGTGACTTTGGCGCAAACTCGAGCTGCATGTGTACATGCCAAACGCATATCGCTAATTTGTTCAGCAGTTGCTTCACGTCCAGCAATAATTTCATTCCAAACAATGTCCATGGTTTGATAAAACCAAGACTTTGCAGCCTGAAACTCTGCATCAGCTTGAGCAAACTCATATTGAGTCACTGGGCGGTTGGCAATTTCTGACCCACCCGTAATAGATGCTTTACCCGGCGCCAATTTTTCAAATTCTTCTAATGCGGCAGCTGCAACCCCAATACCCACCACGGTTAATACTTGAGTCGCTAAAGAAAGTGACGGATATTTAAAAAATGGCTCGCTGAGTTTTGAAGGTTCACCACGGACAAAGGTCCATTTCTTTTCGACCAATACATCTTCGACGACTAAGTCATGGCTTCCCGTGCCTTTTAGGCCAACGGTGTCCCAAGTCATTTCAATTTTGGCTTTTTTGGCAGGCATCACTGCCATGCGAGGTAAGCCCTGCATTTCATTATTTTTAAGCGGTGAAATTCCCACGCCAACAATGTCTGCTCCCATACAGCCACTTGAGAATTTCCAACGTCCACGGACTACGACACCTTCATCTGTAATTTCAGCAGGTTGTGGCGGGAAAATACCTCCGGCAAACACTACATCTGGCCCGTTTTGGTACAATTCTTTAAGTGTTTCTTCTGGCAAACTTCCTAAATACGCAGGACTCATACCGAAACTTGCCACCCAACCGACTGAACCATCAGCTTTAGATAACGTTTCGATTAACTCGCAAAACTGTCGTGGTGAACATTCGTCACCGCCAAAACGTTTCGGAACCAATGCACGGTAAACACCGATTTGCTTAAGCTTTTCGATAACGTCTTGGCTCACATAAGCCTGATTATCAAATTCACCTGTACAGGCGCGCTCACGAATTTCTTGGCACAAAGCGTCTAAGTCAACTGCTTTGTCTTGAGAAGCAAACTCCATTTTAGATAACTTATTCATCATCTAACTCCTTGTAATTTATTGCATTGCATCAACACAAAATTTAGCTATTGCGCATAATTGCTCATCTTTTTGATGCTTCGATACGATCTGTAAGCCCACTGGTAAACCTTCACTGGTTTCAAGTGGCACTGAAATGGCGGGATGTCCTGATAAATTAAATGGTCGAACTAAAGCTGTAAGATTCAAAAAAGCGACCGTGTTTTCAGCTTCAGAAACTTTTGGTGGAATTTGCGGAAGTGTCGGTAGAACCAATGCATCATATTTTTCTAATAAAGCATCGAGTTCTTGGTTCAGCTGCGCTCTCACAACTTCTGATTGTTTTACTTGTTCTAAAGTAGTGTGTGCCGCTTTTAATAAACGACCATTTACATCAGAACCAATTAAGCCTGTTTGAGTTAACTCACCGTACGCTTGCCAGTTTTCATAATTAATAATTTGCATGCCTGCGTCATAAGCTGCTTCAAAATGTTCAACTTTTTCTAAAGTGATCTGTAAATTAGCTTTTTGAAGTGCTTGATAAATACAGTTCCAAACAACCTCATCTGCGCTTACATCTAAAACCGCAAGTTTTGGTGCACTAGTACATTGAGTCGGTTTAAAAGTTGGATCAATAATTTGCATGGCCTTTTCAATCATCTCGACTGAATTTGCAAAAGGACCAACGCAATCTAAAGAACTCGACGGCGGATATACACCTTTTCTGCTCACACGGCCAAAAGTTGGCTTTAATCCAAAAACTCCGCAGCACGCAGCGGGCATACGGATAGAGCCGCCCGTGTCGGTACCTAAAGTAAAATCAGCTTGTTTTGCTGCAATAGCCGCAGCCGAACCACTTGAAGACCCACCAGGAATAAGTTCAGGATATTTTGGATTGATGGGAGTACCAAAAGCGTGGTTAATGCCTGTAATACCAAAAGCCAATTCGTGCAAATTTGTTTTGGCAATAATTTCACAGTCTGCTTTTAAAATGTTTTTAACCACCTCAGCATCATCTTGAGCAGGTTCAACATTTAATAAAGCTCGACTACCAGCAATGGTTTTTAGACCTTGAATATCAATTGTGTCCTTGACCATCACCTTGAGCTTGCCACTTCCTTTGTGCACGCTTTGGCTAATAATATTCATTCACTTTTCCATGTATTTTTATTCATTAATTAAAATATCGGAAAATTTAATGGAATTGTCAAGTATTTTTTATAATTTGTTCTCAAGGAAATATCCAAAATTTTGTTTATAATAGGATTACCCTTTTTTCACTAAGTTATTGCTTAGCTATGCTTGATCATTTAGAACAATTTCTTCCTAATAAAGAACCGTCGAGTATTCAAAATTTCCCTTTTTTTTGGGTTTCTCAAGTTAACGGAAAATATTCACAACTCATTGAAAAATCAATAAAAAAACTAGGTATTGATAATACACGCCGTAAAATCATTTTAAGTACTAATGCTTTGGGAGAAGCCAGTATTACCGATATCGCTAATCTTTCTACCTTAAAGTTAACTACGGCCACAAAAGCTGTATATCGCTTAGTAGAAGATGGAATTGTCGAGGTCTACTCTTCTACCACCGATGAACGCATCTCGATGGTGAAATTAACACCCAAAGGTGTCGAGCTGGTTGAACAGATTAATCAAATTAGTGTGGTCACCTTAGCGGGTATTCTAAATGCTTTTTCAGAAGATGAGCTTCACAATTTAAATCACCAGTTAAAGAAATTATTTGATCTTATGCCATCAAGTTAATTATTTGCCTTGTTAACGGGTCCCATACACTCAAGAGCAGCATGAAATAGTTCTTCTTTTCTCGCTGCTCTTTATTAAAAATAAGTTTTAATATTAAAAAATAAATAAAAATCAGTTTCTTAATTCAATAAATTATTACTATCTGTTTACTTAACATACTTTTTAGGTATTCTAACATACTCAATAAGTAATGGAATTTTACATATAAAAAGAAAATAATAATTCCATGATCTTTGAAGCCCATTAACTCCTAATTGGGTTTAGACGCACTCTTCCGGTCTGTACGAGACCAAATTACTCATTTCTAGCCTATTTATTATTCTTATCTAAAAGGGGGAAATATCGAAAACTTCAGAGGAATAATAAAAGTTAGATATCAATTTCTTTAAGCGTTTTATACATAAGGATTAAGTGTATGAACCAAAGTAATATCGCTGTTGAAAGGACACAAAAGAAAAGCAATGCTTATGCATGGTATGTCGTCACACTTTGTATGTTGGCATATATATTTTCATTTATTGATCGCCAAATTCTGGCGCTGATGATTGAACCCATCAAAGCAGATCTCCAACTTTCAGATACACAATTTAGCCTGTTACATGGCCTTGCCTTCTCACTGTTTTACGCGGTTATGGGGTTACCCTTAGCCTATATTGCCGATCGTTTTTCACGACCAAAACTGATTTCAATCGGGATTATTGTTTGGAGCCTAGCAACGGCAACTTGTGGTTTAAGTAAAAACTTTATTCAACTGTTCCTGAGCCGTATGGCGGTCGGTGTGGGTGAAGCTGCGTTATCTCCAGCCGCTTATTCAATGTTCAGCGACATGTTTAGTAAGGACAAACTAGGTCGTGCTGTCGGAATTTATTCAATTGGTGCTTTTTTAGGTGGTGGTATCGCCTTTTTAGTGGGCGGTTATGTCATTAATTTGCTTAAAGGCGTAACGCTCATTGAAGTTCCACTATTAGGCGCACTTAAAGCATGGCAAATTGCCTTTTTTGTAGTCGGTTTACCTGGCATCATTATTGGTTTGCTTTTTATTTTGACCGTTAAAGACCCTGCACGTAAAGGTCAACAGCTCAACCAAAATGGACAAGTTGACCAAGTCAAATTCTCACAATGTCTTCAGTTTATTAAAAAACATGCGAAAACATTTGCTTGTCATTATTTAGGTTTTACCTTTTATGCAATGGCACTCTACAGCCTTACCAGTTGGACACCAGCATTTTATATTCGAAAGTTTCAACTCGCGCCGACTGAAACAGGCTATATGCTCGGTACGATTCTGTTAGTCGCAAATACCTTAGGTGTATTTTGTGCAGGCTGGTTAAATGATTGGTTTATTAAAAAAGGTCGCCAAGATGCACCGATGTTCACTGGTGTGATTGGGATTGTTGGCCTTATTATTCCAATTGCATTTTTTACCCAAACAGATCAGCTATGGCTTTCAGTAAGCTTACTGATTCCTGCAATGTTCTTTGCATCTTTCCCTCTAGTGATTTCGGCAACTGCTCTGCAAATGTTAGCCCCAAACCAATTTAGAGCACGTCTTTCTGCGCTATTCCTTTTAGTGAGCAACTTAATTGGACTCGGTATTGGTACAACATTGGTGGCAATTATTACAGATAAAGTTTTTGGTAGTCCGTTAATGGTGGGTTCTTCTTTATCTATTGTGGGTGGTCTGTCGTGTGTACTGGCTCTAATTCTGCTTTTTAAAGGCTGCAAATTCTTTAGTGAAAGTATGAAGCTTGAAAAATTAAATTAATAGGTCTCACCAATTGCAAAAATGTACTCTCTAATTAAATGCTTAGAGAGTACCGAAATATTCAAAATTACGTAGTGCCGAGGACTGGCATACATCTGGGAAATGGATTATGGAATTATTTCACCGTTTTAAACCACACACTTTAGCCGTTGCCACTTTATTACTGATGTGCAGTAACTCATGGGCCGCAAATCCAAATCAACAAACTGAAGATGAATGGAAATTCACTTTAAAAAATGCCTATATCAACCGCGATTTTGATAATGATGCACTCAAAGATACTGGCAGTTGGTCTCAGGGAACATCATTATTTTATAAATCAAAAATGCATGACACCCCGTTAGTCATAGCTGACAAGCCAATCACAATTGGGGCCGATGCTTCTGTTCAATACGCCGTGCGTTTAAGTTCTGACAAACACGTCGCTGACACAGTTTTGCCTTTTAATAAAGAAACGCAATCTCAGGCTTCAGACTATTTAAAATACGGCGCGACATTAAAATTAGGTTATGACAAAACTTTATTAAGTGTGGGTGAACTTTGGTTAGATTTACCAGTAACTGCCGTAGACGCTAGTCGTCAGTTACTCACTTCATATTGGGGAACCAACTTAAAGTCACAACTTTCAGATCAGCTTTATGCCGAAATTGGCCGAGTGGAAAAAGTCTCGCCACGAAACGAAGAAGACTTTAAAAAGTTTTCGTTCACGGCAAATGGAATTACCAAAGAATCTGATGGCCTTAACTACATTGACCTGCGCTATCAATTTACGCCGTCTTTAAAGGGCGAATATTATTTTGGCAATTTAGAAGACCTCTACAACAAGCACTATGTAGGACTTGAGCATAATTGGAAACAACCTAACTTTGCGCTTACTTCTAAGTTTAAGTACTTCAATGCCAAAAATGACGGCAATACTTTTGATATCGATGCGCAGAATATTGGGGTACTAGAAACAGTTAAAGTAAAAAATCATACCTTTGGCTTGGGTTACCAACAAATTATGGGTGAATCGGCATACCCCTTACCAGACGGCTTTTTGCCAGAGACCTACTTCATTAACTGGAATGCCACGGGATTCTTTAAAAAAGATGAAAAGTCTTACCATGTCATGTATGGCTACGACTTTAAAGATTACGTGCCGGGCTTAAATGCGATGGTGAAATATGTTTACGGAAATGATTTTAAAGCAGCGAATGGTGAGAAAAATCATGAAACAGAATCGAATGTGATTTTAAACTATGCGTTTCAGCAACCCTTCTTAAAAGGCGTGGCCCTACAATATATTCGTATTGATTACAATGTTAAGCACGGCAATGACTTTGGCGAAGACCGTTTTTTTGTTAATTACACCAAAAAGTTTTAATTAAAAAATACCCCCTAAATTTAGGGGGTATTTTTTATCCTAATTTATTAACTAATCTTAAAGGCAAAACCCTCATAGCAATACTCATGGGTAACCATGGCCACTGTGGCACATAAGCTTTTATAGGTTGTTTTTCGATAGCTTTGACTAAAGCTTTACATCCAGTTTTGGCGTCGACTTCAAATGGTAAATGTTTAGCCCCTTCATTGATTTCAGTTCGGATGTAACCCGGGAAAATCGTTGAGACTTTAATTGGAGTATCTAATAATTCAGCACGAATACCCTCGGCCAAGTGAGCAACTGCAGCTTTACTCGCCGCATAAGTCGATAAATGTTTTGGTAATCCGCGCATAGCACTCATAGATGACATTACCACCAAATGACCGGCGTTTTGCTCTCTAAAGATTTCAACTGCTGCTTCACACTGTGCTAAAGCAGAAATAAAGTTTGTTTCTGCGGTTGCCTTATTAATTTCAAAATTACCTTTACCAATACGACGGCCATTTCCAACTCCCGCATTTACAATAATTCGGTCTAAATAGCCAAACTCTTTTTTAAAGGCGCGAAATACTTCAAAAACCTGATCGTAATTGGTGACGTCCAGACTTTTTGCAATTACTTTTATACCGTACTCATTTTCAAGTTCAGTTTTTAAAGTTTCCAATCTGTCTAAACGGCGTGCACAAATCGCTAAGTTATAGCCTTTGGCTGCAAATTCATGCGACATACCCGCGCCCAATCCAGAACTTGCACCTGTAATTAAAATCGTCTTTGCCATGCTTTTATCCTTATTTTAAATCCATGTCAGTAAATCTGGACGCTCAGCTTTTATAAAATGATGTTCATTTAAACTTAACACCTGAGCTTCATTTCCAACCAAACGCAAAGTCGTGAGGCTTGTATTAGCAATTGCCCAATTCAAAGCAAAAGTCCGATTGGGACTGAGTTCAAGCAGTTTTCCAATGGCAACAGAAATCACTCCACCAGAGGTAAAAACGACTGCATAGCGAGGTTTGGTTTTTGCTAACTCATCACAAAGTTGCTGCAACGCCGTTTCGACTCTTTCTTTAAAATGTGGCCAAGACTCATCATATTCATGATGAAAATCGCCATCGGTCCATCGTCCAATGGCACCTTCAAATATTTTGGCAAGATACGCGCGTGGGTTTTGTTCTTGTGCTACGTCAGCTTTTAGCAGTTCAGGCTGTTCAAAACGCGGCTCATAACGGGCAAAAACCTGTTGATGGTTAAACTCATTCCATAAATTATTATGATGAATCAGCGCATCTGGAAAGCATTCATTAAGTGCGAGCTTTGCAGTCTGCTCATGACGCTGCATAGTTCCAGCAACAACATAAGGTTGTTCTTTCAATATTTGCTTAAAATAACGACCTAATAAAGTCGCCTGAGCCTCACCATTTTCAGACAGCTCATCATAGTTACTTTTACCAAACGATGCCTGTCCGTGTCTTACCAGATAAATTGTGGTCATTTTCTTAAAATACCCTGTATTTTCTGTAGAGATTGCTGAGCAAATTCAGATTCTTGCAATTTTTGCTGTGCGATAAGTTTTAAAGCTCTGATATGTAGCGCATGAATGACAATCCAGAAATCTTTAAAAGCAGGGTTTCGAGTTTGTTTATGGTAATAACGGTAATAGATTTGCTGGGCAATCACTGCTAAACGGAATACACCAAACACTTCATAAAAAGCCCAGTTTTGAGGCTCCAATCCTGTTTTTTGCAAATAATACTCAACGACTTCCTTACGAGAGAACATTCCCTTTAAGTGAGTTGGCTGCCGGCGTGTTGATCTAAAAATCATATTATCCGTTGGCTCAACCCAATAGGCCAAAGCACTGCCCAAGTCCATTAATGGATCACCCAAAGTCGCCATTTCCCAATCCAACACACCAATCACTTCTGTTGGATGCTGTGGATCTAAAATCACATTATCAAAACGCCAATCATTGTGAATAATGCAAGTTGTAGAGTCTTGAGGAATATTATCGTTTAGCCATTTTCGAACATATTTAAATGATGGTACGTTGATTGTGCGGACTTTTTCATAGCGCTTATCCCAACCTTCAACTTGTCTACGGCAATATCCCGCACCTTTGCCAAGTTCAGCTAAAGGCGTGTTCTCATAAGGAACTTGATGCAGCTCAATGAGCTTATCAATAACATTTACGCAAAGCTCATGAACATTTTCTTCATTAAAGCCAAGCTCAGGCGGCAATTTTGCACGAGGAATAATGCCTTCAATGCGTTCCATGACATAAAAATCACAGCCAATGACCGATTCATCCTGACAAAGTGCCACCATTTTAGGAAGCACCGGATAATAAGGCGCAAGGTTTTTCTGCACCATATATTCACGGGCCATATCGTGGGCAGACTTCGCTTTTGTTCCTTTTGGCGGACGTCGTAAAATTAAATCGGTATTTTCATACATTAAACGATAAGTCCAATTCGACGCCCCACCTGTATATTGAGTAACGACCGCTGGGCCAACCAACTCAACACCTTGGTTTTTTAACCAGTTTTCAACTGCCCCAATATCAAGTTCTTCACCTTCACGTACTTCACCGCCTATATCAATTACCGACATCTTCATTTCCTTTAAACTTATACTTTCTTATGACGACCGAAATAACCACGTTTGGCCAACTCTAATTTGGCAATCATGCCTTTATGTACTTCATCTGGTCCATCAGCTAAACGTAAACTGCGTGCTTGGGCAAAGAAACCCGTTAATGGCGTATCTCTTGAAACGCCCGCACCACCATGTAGCTGAATCGCCATATCGACTACTTTTTCTAATACGCTTGGAGCGACTACTTTAATTGCAGATATTTCTGTTAAAGCAGCCATATTTCCTAAAGTATCCATTTTATAAGCAGCATACAAGGTTAAAAGTCTGGCTTGATCTATGGCTATCCTTGCATCAGCTACGCGTTCGAGGTTCCCACCAAGTTTTAAAATTTCTTTGCCAAACGCCGTTCTAGACATGCCTCGATCAATCATAAGCTCTAAAGCTTTTTCAGCAGCTCCAATACAACGCATGCAATGGTGAATACGCCCTGGCCCTAAACGACCTTGTGCAATCTCAAAACCTTGGCCAGCTCCACCAATAAAGTTTTCAAGAGGCACTCGAACATTATTAAAATGGACTTCACCGTGTCCATGCGGGGCATCATAGTCACCAAACACAGGTAACATCCGTTGAATTTCAACGCCCGCCTTGTCAATCGGTACTAAAACCATAGAGTGTTGATGATGTCGGTCTTTGGTTTCATCTGGGGTATGTGCCATAAAAATAATGACTTTAGCATTTGGGTCACCTAAGCCAGACGACCACCATTTCTTGCCATTTAAAACAATTTCATTACCGTCGATGAGTGCAGTGGCTTGCATATTGGTTGCATCGCTTGACGCGACATCTGGTTCAGTCATACAAAAAACTGAACGGATTTTTCCGTCCAATAAAGGTTCTAACCATTGCTTTTTTTGCTGCTCACTGCCATAGCGCCATAACAATTCCATATTTCCTGTATCTGGTGCATTACAGTTAAAAACGGTAGGTGCCAATAAGCTGCGGCCAGTTAATTCAGCAATATGCGCATATTCTTGAACAGTTAACCCTGCACCCAGCTTTTCATCTGGTAAAAACATATTCCAAAGACCAGCTTGTTTAGCTTTAGATTTCAGAGTTTCTAAAAGCTCGGGCCACTGCCACTTTTTCCAGTTTCCATCTGGATTTAACTCGTGAACTTCTTCCCAAAATTTTGCTTCGACAGGTTCTATTTCTTCTAAAATAAATTTTCTTGTTCGCTCGGTAAAATCCTGAGCTTTTTTTGAGAGTTCAAACATTCTTTTTCCTTTACATCATTATCTGGTCTTTACATCAACATAACTTGAAACTTAATATGAATGAAATGATTTTATTAAATAACACCTCATGAATAATATTCATAACCTACATGGTCTAGACCTAAGTTTTTTTCACCGAATTGATATCAATTTATATCCGCTATTTATCGCAATTTATGAGCAAAAAAGTATTTCAAATGCGGCAAGTAGTCTCAATATTACGCAGTCGGCAGCAAGTCATGCTTTGCAACGATTACGCCAGCAACTTGAAGATGATGTGTTTATACGAGTAGGCAATAAAATGTCTGCCACTCCTTTTGCCGAGCAGATTTACCCAACTGTGAAGCAAGCACTTTTAACCATTCAAAACATTAGCCAACAGAAACATGCGTTCGACCCAACAAGTTTAAAAAGCTTAAAAATCGCCGTGCATGATGAAATTGAACCGATTATTCTTCCAAGGCTTGCTCAACATTTTCAAAATCTTAATTTAGATTTGCAGTTTGTCAGTATGAAGCTAGATCGAAAACATATTATGGCGGACTTGGCGACGCAGCAGCTCGATTTCGTGATTGACCTAGAACAATATTTATCTCCAAAAATTACCTTTGATCATTTGGTAACAGATGAGTTCGTCATTTGCAGCCAACTTAAAGAAGTCGATTTATCTCGTTATATTAATGGACGACACATTGGTGTTTCATCACGCCGTACAGGTGCCTTACTTGAAGATATTTATTTAAACCAACATCAAAAAATATCAAGAAATGTATTTATGCGCTGTCAAAACTACTCAACGGCATTACAAGTTCTGGCAGCTCAAGCCAACGCAATATTGACCATGCCTCGTATGATTTTGCAGCATTTATCTTATAGTCCTGAAATTTGCTTACATTCTCTGCCTTTTGAGATAACCAATATTAAAATGGGTATGTTTTGGCACGAAGATTTAAGGGATAATTTAAGACATCAATTTTTGCGAAATGAAATTATTAAACTTTTTCAGTAAAGCAAATTGATCTACCAAGCTTCTATCGTACAAGGACCAGTAATGAGTAAAGATGAACGAATAATCCAGAATCAGGACAACAAAAAAACGATTCGTCATGAAGATTACATTGCTGGCATCGGTAAAGGCATGGCGATTTTAGATAGCTTTAGCAGCAATCAACATCGTTTAAACATTTCTATGGCGGCTGAAAAAACCGGACTCACCCGAGCGGCAGCAAGACGACACTTATTAACATTAGAATATTTAGGTTATCTTGAGTCAGATGGCCACTATTACTATTTAACTCCGAAAGTTCTTAAATTTTCAGGAGCTTATTTAGGTGCAGCTCAACTTCCAAAAGTGTCTCAGCCTTTATTAAATCTTCTAACTAACCAAACGTCTCTCATTTATTCAGTGATGGTGCTTGATGGTTATGAGGCCATTACCATTGCCCGTAGTGCTGCCCACCAACAAACCGACCGTGTAAATCCATATGGTTTACATTTGGGTAACCGCTTACCTGCTCATGCGACATCGGCGGGTAAAATTTTACTGGCACATTTAAGCCAAGAAGAACAATTGGACTGGCTTCAAAAATATCCTCTTCAGCGTCTAACCAAATATACGCATGTCGAAAATGATAAATTTTTAGAGTTACTAAAAGAAATTCGAGAGCAAGATTGGTGTTATTCACGTGAAGAACACGAATTAGGTGTTCATGCGCTCGCCGTACCCATTTATGGACAAGACTTTAAAGTGGTTGCAGCTTTAAATATTGTTTCTCCAACTATGAAAACCACTGAAGAATATTTAATCCAACACATTTTGCCTTTATTACAAGAGACTTCGCGGGATTTAAGACAAGTTCTTTAAATCTTGCTTAGGCTATTTCACAAGGTGTCAATTTTATAATTAGCTTAGGCTATTCGGATAGATAAAAAAGATCCAGAATAACTGCTTAGGTTATTTTTAGAAGTAGTTGAAAGGTATTTTCAAATAACGGATGCCATTCGATTCTGGTTCTGGAAAGTTTCCACCGTTCATATTAATTTGAATTGAAGGCAGAATTAATTTTGGCATTGCCAACGTAGCATCTCTTTCTTGTCGCATTCTTATAAATGAGTCTTTGGAAACTCTTTGGTTTAAATGAATATTGCTTTGCTTTTGAGTTCTAATATCTGTTTGACAGACATATTCATCACGGCCTTCGGGCTTATAGTCATGGCATAAAAACATGCGCATGTCGTCAGGAAGTGTATAAAGCTTTTGTACCGAATCATAAAGTGCAGCGGCACTTCCTTTAGGAAAGTCGCATCTAGCAGAACCATAATCAGGCATAAATAAAGTATCGCCAACAAAAACAGCATCACCAATCACATAGCTTAAGCAAGCGGGTGTATGCCCAGGTGTAGGAATGTTATAGGCTTCTATATCCCCTATTTTGAAATATTCATGATCTTCAAATAAATAATCAAAAGGCTGATTTTCATTGAATTTCTTAAAATCAAAATTATAAATAGCAGAAAATGTTTTTTGTACTACCAAGATTTTTTGACTAATCGCAATTGTACCACCCAATTGAGACTTTAAATATTGAGCCGCGGTCATATGGTCGGCGTGTACATGGGTTTCTAAAATCCATTGTACTTTGAAGTTTTGCGCCAAGACATAATCGATAATTAAATCAGCATTGGTTGTTTTTGTAGTTGCTGAAGCTGCGTCGTAGTCAAGCACACTATCAATAATCGCGCATTGACGAGTCGCTAAATCTGCAACAACATAGCTAAAAGTATTGGTGTTTTCATCAAAAAAATCTTTTACTAGAGGTTGTTGCATAAGTTTAATTTCCTTTATTTAAAACTCGGTAAATAAACATTCCTAATAACATTGCGACAATAAAATAAAGCGCTTCAAAATGTCCTAATCCGATAAGTGTTAAAGCTGGCGCTGGACATATTCCAGCTATTCCCCAGCCTATCCCGAAAATAAAAGCACCAGCAATTAGCCTTTGGTCAATCTGTGTATTCATTGGTAATTGAATTTGTTCATTAAAGATTGTTTTAGGACTTTTTATAGCCTTTTGAAATGGAATAAATGCCACGGCAATCGCACCTAACATCACAAACATTAAGCTAATATCCCACTGCCCAAAGATATCTAAAAAACCTAATACTTTTTCAGGATTAGACATGCCCGAAATCATTAAACCTAAAGAGAACAAACTACCAAATATAAAAGCCAAAATGTTTTTCATGACATTACCCCAAAACATGACGAACAATATAAACGGTTAACATGCCAGCGAACATAAAAACTGCTGTTGCTATCATGGAGCGTTTTGACAATCTGCTCATCCCACAAATACCATGACCACTTGTACAACCTGATCCAAGCCGAGTACCAAAACCAACCAATAAACCTGCTAAAATAAGAGCAAACATATTCGCTTTAATTTCAATTTCAGGTTGAAAAAAATAGCCATAAATAAAGGGGGTAATAATTAATCCAGCAATAAACCAGAATGCGGAGCCTTTAAAAATATCTTTAGACGGATTAATGACTTGAGCAAGCAAACCACTAATTCCAGCGATGCGACCGTTTACATATAAATAACCGACTGTTGCAATGCCCAGTAGCAAACCACCTAAGAAGGCATAAACAATATTTGACATGTACTCACCCAAACAATATATGTTTTTATAATATGTATTATACGCTTATTTATTTAGAAATACTTAAAATAAAACTCTTAAGTCAATAAATATTCTTAACAAGAAAAAGCCCCAAATTATGGGGCTTTTATCGTTAGATTAAATCTTTGATGCCTAATTGTTCAGGTAACTTTTCCATAACTTTATTTAGTCTGTTGTTTGCTGGAGAAATACAACCTGTGTAATGGCTTAATTTTGTTTCCGTGCCATTAGGTTTAATCCAAGTAATGTAATAGCTAGACATGTCAGTTGCAGTTTGCTGGCAACCCGCAGTTTTTGATTGCGTTCCTGTTTGAGGACGATAAGTTTTTAATTCACTGGCAAGTTTTTGATAATCTTTTACGCTACCTTGGATTTCTTTAACACCAAGTGTTTTTGTATATTGTTTACCTTCAAATCGAATTAAACCAGTAGGTGTTACTTCTACAGAGTATATTGGACATGCACCAAAACATGGACTAGAAGCATAACGAATTGTTTCTTGTGTATTAGGTGCTTGCTGAACAGAAGCACAACCCATTAAAGCTAAACCAGATAAAGTTGCAAGAACTAAAAATCTCATTACATCACCTATTATTATCAAGTGGCTTTAATCTAACAAATCATATCTAAATTGTCATTAAAGACTCATTTTTCGTCTCTTTATTTAGTAATGCTTAGGCTATTTTCAGATTTTTATAAAATTAGGATAGAATGCACATAAAAAAAGGCCCATCTTTCGATGAGCCTTAAGCCAATTAAAGCTTAAATTCCTGAAATACAAATTATTACTGGGTAGTAATAACCTGCGCCGACCATTCTAGCGTAATGCAATAAATTATATAAATATAATATAAATATATATTTACGCTCGTTTTTCCAACAAAAAAAACTGGTTTTTGATGATTAAAAACTGAATAATGTTTATTTTTAATTAAAATTCACGATCTTAAGTTAAACAAAACTTAATAAATTTTTAAAGTTTATTTATAGTTAAAACATTATAAAAAATTGCTTAATAGTTAGGCTATGACTAGTTTTCATGTCGAATCGTTTATAAGAATTTTCTAAGTTTAGTAATAACTTCAAGCACTTTTTTACTATTTGGTAAAGCTATCTAACTAAAAATATAGAATTTCCACAAATACCTTAATATAAAAAAGATATAAAAAATAAGGGCAAAAGAAAATTTATCCTTTTGCCCTCTTCAATCACTTCTCTAAGCTATATGCGATTACATAATCACCGTGGTCAGGAGACTGACGTGCTCCTCCCGCAGAAACAACCACATACTGTTTACCTGTTTTAGGCGAAACATAGCTGATAGGTGTTCCTTGGCTACCAACAGGCATACGTGACTTCCAAAGTTCTTTACCTGTAGAAGAATCAAAAGCACGTAAATAGTAATCTTGAGTTGCAGCAAAGAATACTAAACCACCCTGAGTTGCCATTGGGCCACCAATAGTCGGCATTCCAATTGGTGCTTTCAAGCCCATCTTAATACCCATAGGTCCCGTGTCTTCAACTGTACCCAATGGTACTTGCCATGCAACTTGACGAGTTTTCATGTCAATTGCAGTCATGGTACCAAATGGTGGTTTTTGACAAGGAATACTTAAAGCAGACATAAAGCGGTTTTTATTCACTTTATAAGGTGTACCTTTCATTGGTACCGCGCCCATACCTGTATTTACTTTTTCACCGCCACTCGCCTGAATCTTGATGTCTTCAGGTGTTTGTTTAATCAATTGAACCCACAAACCAAGACGCATATCGTTTACAAACATGTAACGATGTGTTGGATCGAAAGCAATACTACCCCAGTTCATACCACCTAAAGAACCTGGGAAACTTAATGAAATATCAGTACCCGGTGCAGTGAATAGACCTTCGTAACGCATTGACTTAAAGTTAATACGACACATAAGTTGGTCAAACGGCGTTGCGCCCCACATATCTGACTCAGTTAAAGTCTGATTACCAATTTGAGGCATTTCAACAGAACGAGGTTGAGTCAAACTATATTGTTCACCCGGAATATTTGCAGCTTTAACAGGCTGCTCAATCACTTTAGTCAGTGGTTTGCCTGTAACTCGGTCAAGAACAAAGAATTGTCCAGATTTGGTTCCAATCACAACAGCTGGTTTCGTCGTACCATCTTTTAATGGGAAGTCGACTAGACTCGGTTGCATTGGTAAGTCAAAGTCCCATAAGTCGTTGTGAACAGTTTGATATACCCACTTCTCTTTACCTGTTGTCGCATCAAGTGCTAAAACTGAAGTGTTGTATTTATGGTCTAATGGATTACGGTTACCACCCCAAATATCAACAGATGAACTACCCATAGGTAAGAAGACTGTATTCATTTGCGGGTCATAAGACATAGCAGCCCAAGAGTTTGCCGAGCTACGTTTATACGTTTCACCCGGTTTTAGAACATGATTAGGATCAGGATTACGTGGGTCAAATGCCCAGCGGAGTTTACCTGTAATCACATCATAACCACGAATAACACCACCCGGCATATCCGCTGCTACGTTATCAGCAATACGGCTACCCACCACAATGGTGGTACCTGCAATCGTTGGTGCAGAAGTGACTTCAAAACGTGGAGCTTTTGTTCCATCGCCTAAGCCTTCGAGTAGATTAACTGTTCCATTCACACCAAAGTCTGCACAGCGCTCACCAGTATCTGCATTCACTGCAATTAAACGAGCATCTGGAGTATTGGTATATATACGGCGTGGACATGCTGTATTGGTCGCAACCGTAGTTACTGCATTCGCACCAGCCAAAGTTGGTTGAACAAGTGGTTTAGTCGAATCAAAGTATGCAACACCACGGCAACGTTCCCATGCATCGGCTTTAGAGTTTACTTCAGCTTTCCAGAGTTGCTTGCCCGAATCAGCATCGATTGCAAAAATGTTGTTATGTGGCGTACATAAAAAGACTTTATTTCCAACTTGTAGTGGGGTCATTTGGTCTTCAGCACCATTACCACTACCCGTTGTAAAATCACCCGTTCTAAAACGCCATGCTTCTTTTAGTTTATGAACGTTATCTCGGTTAATTTGATCGAGAGCAACAAAACGGCTACCACCCGTATCATTTCCATAATTTTCCCAATTCACCTGCTTTTTAGCTGGGTCAACTGGTACCAAGGGTAGCTTTTCACCTGAACTTGCTACTGTTGGATGCGGTTGGAACATTTGATAGAGTGCAATCAACATACCTACAACAACTAGACTAGCAACACCATACGCTGGAGCTGCCGATCCATTTTGGAATTGATAACGTCGAATTGAAGGCAAGGTAAACAGTAACGCAGCAAAAAGACCAGCAGGAAACATTAAGCGTGAGAATAACGGCCAAAACTCCCAGCCAGCATCAACAAATGACCAGATTACCGTACCAACAAAAACAGCAGCAAAAATCCAAACACCGAGTGCTTTTTTACGGAAAATGCTAATTGCTGAAACCGTTATAAACAGTCCTGAGATAAGGAAATACCAAGAACCGCCGAGTGATACTAGTTTTCCACCACCTACAATGTAAAAAACACCGGTAGCTAATAAAACTAGACCTAATATAAAACACCATATTTTGAATAAGATATGAAACTTAGAATCTGACTCAGACATAGATCCTACTCCACATATACTGAACACAAATAGTTCAAGCATTTGGGCCAGTTAAACCATGTCTAACCAGCCATCATCATTGTTAAAAATTGACTTTCACACTCAGGCCCGCCACCCAAGTATCGTCAACCTCTTTTACACCAGCAGGTTGATGGATATATTGAATATTTGGACGTAACATGACAGCTGGAGACCATTGATAGGTATAGTTCAGCTCAATATTTAATTCGTCGTCTTGAATTGGAATATAGTTCAATGCGATCGGATCATAGCTATAATATCCACGGCTTTCGTTTGTTGCGATTTGCTTATCTTTAGCACGATCATTGACTACATAATTGGCAATACCAAATCCAATCGAATCATTTGGACGGCTGTCAAATGGCCCTTTATACCAAAGTGCAAGTTGTTGAGTACTTTGAACAAAAGTCGTTGCTTTATCATTTACAACGCCATTAAAAGTTACGTATAAACCACGTTTTGGATCTTGGCCAGCATGGCTAAGTTGTTGCTGAGCATTAATCCAGAAACTTTGTTTCCCGTCATGAACCTTACCCGCAGTTTTAACATCATTCGCCTCTGCGGTTGAGTACAGCGCACCAACTTTATATTCACCCGGTAAACCATTAAATAGAGCAAGTTTTGGTTTCCATGCAAGCTCAACTGGTATGGTTGCACCTTTCACATTATTCATATCCAGATTAAAACCATCACTATTTGATGCTGTTTTAATATTGTCTGGATTGACCTCATACGCACCAATTCCAAAAGTCCACTCGGGTGCAAACTGATATTTAACGTTTGCACCCCAAATACCAACTGGTGAGTTATACCAAATTGAACCAATTGATTTTCCTAACTGTCCACCACAAAGCAATAAGTTCTGAAACTCACATTGAGAACTATTAAAATCCTCTGACATACCCATACGGCCAACTTTGACTTGTACGGTATTATCAGCAAAACCCTTTTTGATCCATGCTTGAGATAAGCGCCAGATTTTTCCACGACCATAAATTTCTTGCGCGTTGCCTAGTTGGCTAGAGCGTGGGTCTTTAATACGCTCTAAAGTAAGCGCATTACCATCACGTTTAGTCACAACAAGACTCGCTGTTGTATCTTTCCATCCAGCGATTTTTTCTAAATCAAAGTTTGCACCTAAAGAAAGCTGTGCAGCGTTTTCAAAAGTATTATTGTCGTTGTAGCCACCATCTAAGTTTGTAGCAGCTTGGCTCATGATAGAAGCTGTGAATTTATAGCCTTGTTGCTCTAGCTGTTGGCGCTCGCCATTCCAATCACCAAGTAACCATTGACGGTCTTGCGACCACGGTTCATTTGCAAGAGCAAATTGACTGCCCATCACAGCAATCGTTAACACACTCAGTTTCATTAAATTTGGCATTTTAAATCCTTTTATCTTTTCTAAATGCGCCCCCTGTTTGAGGCGCTTTATTTGTTGTTATTTAATTTGCGTAAAGCCAAGCTCAGAAGTGGCGCCAAAGTGATCTGTTACATTCGCTGTAATTGATGCAACTTTGACACTTGGTTTCCAATTGGCTTTTGCGTTGCCATGTGTATCTGTAGCAACTGTTATTGTTCCTAAATATTGCTCAGCTTCTTTTGAAGTCGCTTTTTGGTTGCCAAAAAACTCAACTTGATAGCGCTGGTTTGGTAAACCATTAACTTCGATATTAACTGAACCATTATTTGCTGTTAACTTAGGTGCTTTAATACCCTGATTAGGTTGAGGGTTACAGCCTTGTTCATTTGGTTGAGTACAAGTTTTTTGTAGTTTAGATGGCTCAATCACTACACCGCCACCACGTGAACCAACAAAACCTTCATGTTCAAGTGCAGGTACACCAAATACTATTGCACCTAAACGCTGATTTGGCACACATGATCCACCAGCTTCACAGCGTTTAATATCTTTAGAATTGTCCCAAATTAAGTTTTTAGTCAATGTAATTCTTGCATTTGCATCTTTTTCTGAGCGAATGGCAACACCAATACGGTTACCATGAACTTTATTGCTATCAAGAATGTTGCCATCACCAGTCATATTTAGACCAATCGAGTTATTGGTCATTTCGTTGTAGGCAATATAGTTACGCTTGCCCCAATTAATCTGTAAGCCATCCGAATAATTTTCAAACTTATTACCAACTACAGCATTGTCGTTCCCCCACAAGATTTCAATACCTTGTGATGGCTCAGGGTTTACTTTAGTAGAAATAAAATGGTTATTTGCAATCAGGTTAAATGCAGCGCCACGTGTTAGCTCTAAACCATCACCATTGTCTTGGAAAATGTTATCTAAAACTTTGTTGTTATTTGTAGTGGTTGCTGTCGGATTACCTTTACCATCATCGCCCGTAATCATGACACCAGCACCACCATAGTTATTACTAATACGGTTATGCTGAATAAGGTTATTGCTTGAACGGTTAACCAACACCCCAATACAGAAGCGATGGATATCTAATCCTTTTAAAGTCACGTTATTGACGTCACGCAGCACAAAACCTGGTAAAGTCATAGTACGAACATTGGTGCCGTACTGCTCAGGGTTTGCACCCGGACAAGCTTTTGCTCCTTCGCCTTTAATATAATTTGATCCATCAATTGCGATGTATTCACCAGTTTTATCCCACTCTGTACCAATAATTTTGACTGGTGCTTTAATTTCAGGAAGTGCGCTATTTAATTTAATCGCATAAGGTGCTTTGCCTACAGCCTGAATCAAAATATCACTTGCTTCACTTGGAGTAGCATTAGCTTGCTCAATTGCCCAGCGTAAAGAACCTTTGTTGCTATCATCTTGATAACGGTCAACAACATAAGTTTGTGCTGCGGTTATTCCTGAAACCATTAAACCTAATGCAAGAGTAGTTAAACGTAATGTATTCATTTCATCATATCCTTATGATTTATGGGTTTGTTGGTTGAACAGTTTGTAAAATTTGTTTGAGCTTAGTCACATCGATTTGACCCGGCGCAGAAGCCTGACCAATCATGCCAAAGCTATAACTTCCGCCCATATTGGCAGTTGCAATACGAGAAATCGTACCTAATTGCCCCATCGACATTGTCAATAATGGTTTAGTGGTTTGCTGACTTACTTTTAAAGTGGCATTCATTAAAGTGAAGACGTCTTGTTTAGATTTCGGCATTACCGCAATTTTGAGAATATCTGCACCCATCTGATCTTGTTTTAACAAGCGTTTTTCAATTTCATCTTGGCTTGGTGTTTTTTGGAAGTCATGATTAGACATAACAATCAGCACTTTCTTTTGATGTGCTTTTTGAACAATTTCTGAAACTACTTTTTGATCACGGAACATTTCAACATCTAACCAGTCCATGAACGGATTTTTTAAATAAGCTTGATAAGTCTTCCCATAATCAGCATCGCTAATTTCAAGCTGACCACCTTCATTTTTAGTACGAATGGTGGCGATCATTGGCTTATGACCTAAAATCTTTTTCAATTCATGTCCTAATGCAATCACTTGTTTTGTATCACTTGCAAAACTGAGTAAATCGATACGAAACTCAGCTAAATCAGCATCTGCTGTATTTGCAATGACTTGAGCTTGAGCTAAAGCTTGCTCTTTAGTTTTTGCAGTGATCGGAACAATCGTTTTAACTGTTGTCATAGCAGGTTGTGTCTGGGCAGCCAAAGCAACAGGTTCAGCATTCACCTGTGCTACAAAAAATGGGAGTGTAAGCAAACTTAAGCTTAATAATGTTTTCATTTTCATATCATTCATCCTTAAAAAGGCTACACATATCCATGAATAATCAGGTGTAGCCTTAGGTGTTCCTTAAATATCAAAAAATACAGTTTCGTCATCGCCTTGAATACGAATATCAAAACGGTAAACAACTTCACCATTCTCTTCAGAACGTTTAGCAACAAGAGTTTGGCGACGCGGTGCCCACTCAATGCTATTTAAGATCGGATCATTAGCATTTGCCTCAGCTTCATCGTCAAAATAAACACGTGTATGAAGACCTAAGTTAATACCGCGAGCGAAAATGACTAATGCAATATGTGGTGCCTGAGTTGAACCTTTACGGCCAACTGTCGCACCTGGTTTAATCGTATTGAAGCTCCAAATGCCTGTTTCAAAGTCAGCGCCTGTACGGCCCCAACCTTGAAATGCTGGATCAGCTTTTTGCTCACGTGTATCGGCATGACTTGGATAAATACCATTTGCATCAGCCTGCCAAATCTCAATGAGTACATCTCGTAACGGTAGACCTAAACCGTCAAATACTTGACCTTCAAGACGAATGCGCTCACCTTTAGTCTGTTCTTGCACCAACTGGTTATTAAAGTTGTTTTCAAAGACTTCAATATTTGCTTGTTGTGGCAATAACCCAATATGAACGTAAGGACCACCTGTTTGAGATGGAGTTTCTTTTAATTCCTGAAAATTCCAGTTATTCATGCTCGTGCTCCTGATTAAGTCAATTCATTTTCGAAGTAGGTCGCTCGACGACCACGCAAAGTGATGTCAAAACGGTAACAACGGCTATCGGCTTCGATAAAGTTGTTTTTATCTTCTAGCGCAATCAAGGCACGACGTTGATCTTCAGAAGGAATTGTTTTTAAAATCGGACAAGTATCAATGAGCGTATCGCCTTCAAAATAAAATTGCGAAATTAAACGCTGAGCCCAACCATCAGCAATTAAAGAAAAATGGATATGGGCAGGACGCCATTCATTAATACGGTTACGCCATGGATATGGACCTGGTTTAATGGTACGGAAAATATAAAAACCGTTTTCATCAGTTAAGGTACGACCACAACCACCAAAATTAGGATCCATTGCACCAATAAACTTGTCGTTTGGATGGCGATAACGACCAGAAGCATTGGCTTGCCATACTTCTAGAAGTGCATTTTTTACAGGACGACCAAATTGGTCACGAACATAGCCATGGACAATGACACGTTCACCAATTGGTAAACCATCTTTGGCATAGTTCAAAATCAAGTCGTTATCTTTTGGACCGAACAAGTTTGAAGAAAAATGCGGCGCAGTAACTTCGGTTAGAGTCTCGTTAATAGAGATCAATGCATTTTTTGGCGAACGCAATACACTTGTTTTATAACCTGGCGTATACGCTGGTGGATGATCATCTGTATTACGTTGGGCGTAAGCACCCCAGCTATGTTGTGACATCTTTATCTCCTTAATCCTGTTCTTTCGCTGCAACTGAGTTGACTTCTATTCCCAACTCTTTAAAGACTTCTTCAGCCATATGCATTGCAGCGTTTGCCGCAGGTAAACCTGCATAGAGTGAACTATGTAAGATCAACTCTTTTAAATCTTCTTTAGTTACACCATTGTTGAAACAAGCGCGTAAATGCATGCGTAGCTCATCTTCACGGCCAAGCGACAATAAAATTGCGATCGTCACTAAACTACGTGTATGACGCGGTAGGCCCGGACGAGACCACACCTCACCCCATGCGTAACGGCTAATAAAGTTTTGAAAATCTTGGTTAAAGTCATTTAAGTTTTGCAAAGACCGACCAACATGCTTTTCACCCAAAACTTCCGTCCGCACCTCAATGCCTTGTTTATAGCGTTGTTCATCATTCATCGTGATAGACCTCTATTAAGTTGCATCGGTATGCGCAACAAGTGATTTAACAAATACAGCAACAGCCGCAGCAGACGCAGGAATTAGTAATAAGCTAAGAATGGCAGTAAATGACCAATCATTACCAAGTAATACAGCCCCAATCCAAGCACCAAATACCGCACCGAAACGACCAATACCTGTCATCCAAGACACGCCCGTAGCACGGCATTGTGTTGGATAGAAACGAGCACTCAAAGCTGGCATTGAAGATTGTGCACCGTTAATTGCGATACCAGCACAAAGCACCAATACAGCAAGTAATGTTGAGTTTCCTAAGCTTTGACCAACAGCAATCGCAAATAGACCCGCAGCAAAGTAGAAAATGGCAATGACTCGGTTCGGGTTGAATTTGTCCATCGCCCAACCGATGAACAATGCACTTACCACACCGCCGAACTGGAACAATCCACCGATAAATGCAGCACGCTCCATTGAAGCACCCGTTTCACGCATCAATGTTGGTAACCAGCTTGTAAGCAAGTAAACAACTACTAAGCCCATGAAATAGGTCAACCAAAGTAAAAGTGTTCCTTTCGCATAAGGTTTAGAAAACATAATCCCAAAGACATTTTTCTTTTGAGCTGTTTCAGTTTTCTCTTCAGGTACATGAAATGCAGTTGCGTCTTGAACCTGAGTTGGTGCTATATGATTTAAAATTTTGCGTACTTTTTCTGGGTTTTTACCTTTAACAATTAAGAAGCGGTAAGACTCAGGTAAAACTAAAACCACCAGAACCATTAAAATTAAAGGTGACCAACCGCCAAGTAAAAATAGACTGTGCCAGCCATAGGTCGGAATGAGCCAACTGCTAATAAAGCCACCTGTTGCCATACCTAAGTTGTAACCACAGAACATACATGTCACGAGCAGTGAACGAATGCGAGTTGGACAGTATTCAGAAAACAATGTAGTGGCATTTGGCATCGCTGCGCCCAAACCAATACCTGTCAAAAAGCGTAAAACAACAAGGCTATCTAAGTTGGTTGCATAAGCAGAAGCTAAGGTAAAACCACCAAATACAAGCATTGAAATAGCTAGAACAATTTTTCGGCCAAAGCGATCAGCTGTTGGGCCAGAAACCAAAGCTCCAATAATCATTCCACCAAGTGCAGCACTCATTACTGGACCTAACTGAGAGCGATCAACACCCCAGTCCTGAGCCAATGCTGGTGCAATAAAACCCATTGCAGCTGTATCGATACCATCAGTAAAAATAATTAAGAAACAAATAATTGCGATCATCCACTGATACTTACTGAGTGGTGCATCATTAATTAGTGCTTGAGCATCGATACTTTTGTTTGGTGTAGCGTAATCCTGAGACGCCATATTTGCCTCCTTAAGGCCAATTCCTTTTAAACTACTAAGCTATTAGATTTGCTGAATAAACCTAGTCAATTCCTGAGTAAATCTTTGCGGTTGCTCAATATTAGAAAGATGAGATGCTTCCAATTTAGCAAGCTGGCTATTCTTAATAGCCTTCTGCATGAACTCAGCATCGACTACTGTAGTTACTGGATCTTCTGTTCCTGCAATCAGCAACACTGGAATTTGAATTTCTCCAATTTCATCTCTTAAATCAGCATGTGCTAAAGCACGACACGCATTGGCATAACCTTGTGCTGGTGTGTTTGCCAGACTTTGAATCGTCGTTTGTGCAACTACATTATGTTGATAGTCGAATTTTTCGCTAAACCAACGTGTATGTGTGGTTTTTACCAATTCAGCGAGCCCATTTTGTTCTACTGATTCGGCACGACTTAACCACGCTTCAGCCTGTCCAATTTTGGCTGCCGAGTTCGCAACGGTAATACTTAGAAAGCGCTCTGGATAATGAATACCCAACCAAAGCCCTGTAATTCCGCCCATTGAAATTCCACAAAAATGGGCTTTTTCAATATCTAAGGCATCTAGAATATCAACAACATCTTCAGCTAAATTTTGTAAAGATGTTTCAGCGATCACATCACTTTCGCCATGACCACGTGTGTCGTATGTAATGACATTAAAATGACTTTTAAGCTCATCTACTTGCGGCTGCCACATTCCATGATCTGTTCCTAACGAGTTAGATAACACAAGTGCTGGAGCATCTTTTAAACCTTCGGCATAAACAGCGAGCTGTTTTCCTTGTCGATTGGTTATAAGCTGTTTCACTTTGACTCTCCTTGTGCTTCTTGCAGAACAGCATCAATTTGAGCTTGAATGTTGCCCAAATAGTTTTCTGCTTTAAATATTTTCAAAATTTCTGTTTGACTAAAATGTTCTTTTACTTCATCTAACTGACTAACAACCTCAGATAAATGCTGCTTTTGAGCCACGGCTGTTTTACAAGCTGCTTCAACAACATGATGTGCATTTAAACGTCCAATTTTTGGAGCAAGCGCCATCATCACAGCTTCGGCCATAATCAGCCCGTTGGTACACTCAAGGTTCTGCTGCATATGCTCAGTATTAACTTCGAAACCTTGTAAAACTTCACCAGTACGACTTAATGCTCCAGCACAAAGCTGAAAAATTTCAGGAACAGCTAACCATTCTGCATGCCATGCACCTAAGCTACGCTCATGTTCCTGTACCATGCTTTGATAGATACTAGACATAAGTGCTGGTACACGATTTGCTGCTGCAAGTACTGAAGCTGCTGCGACTGGATTACGCTTATGAGGCATGGTTGATGAACCACCACGACCCTTTGCAGTAGGTTCAAACAATTCTGCAATTTCAGTTTGCATCATGAGCGACCAATCACGTGCCATCTTGCCCGTATTCCCAACAATCATGCCAAGCACACTTGCGATTTCTACAATACGGTCACGCTCACCATGCCATGTACTTGTCGGTACAGTCAGATTTAGTTTTTTGGCAAATGCACTGACCACAGATGAACCTTGATCTTGCAAAGAAGCTAAAGAACCCACAGCCCCACCTAACTGAGCAGTAAATACACGTGATTTCATTGCATTTATACGATCTAAATCACGCTTAAATGCAGAAGCCCAACGAGCAAGCTTGTGTCCCAAGGTAATAGGCAAAGCTTGCTGTAACCATGTACGCCCAATCATGACTTGATGACGATGTTGCTTGGCTTGTTCTAACGCAGTCGCATAGCACTGTTGAAGCTGAGCTTCTACAATGTTCAATGCATCACGGCATTGCAAAATACAAGCTGTGTCTAAAATATCCTGACTCGTTGCGCCCCAATGCACATAACGTGAAGCATCTTCATCAAGATCTTTAACAATTGCCGTTAGTTGTTTTACGAACGGAATTGCAATGTTTCCAGCTAAGCCAGTTGCCACGGCTAAGGCTGAAAAGTCAAACTTTTCTATTGCTTGCTCAGCTACTTGGGTAATGGTGTTAGCCGCATTTTGAGGAATCACGCCAACTTGTGCCTGTGCTTGAGCTAACGCGACTTCAACCTCAATCATATATTTGATTAAAGATGAGTCACTAAAGATGTCGGTGACATCTTTTTGATAAAACAAACTGGCATATAACTGGCTCATGATTAGACTCTCTCAATAATCAAAGCAATACCTTGACCTACACCAATACACATTGAACATAAGGCATAACGACCACCTGTTTGTTCAAGCTGGTTTAATGCTGTGGTGACTAAGCGTGCACCTGATGCACCCAGTGGATGACCTAATGCAATGGCACCACCGTTTGGATTTACCTTGTTGCTATCATCTGGCAAACCTAAATCACGGGTAACTGCTAAAGCTTGTGCAGCAAAAGCTTCATTCAACTCAATCACATCCATCTGATCTAAAGTCAGGTTGGCTTGTTTAAGTAGTTTTTTAATCGCTGGCGCTGGAGCAAAACCCATAATGCGTGGTTCTACACCCACCGCGGTTGAAGCAATGATCTTGGCACGCGGTTTGAGCTTGTAGGCTTGAACTGCTTCATCAGAAGCAATCAGCAAAGCTGCTGCACCATCATTAATCCCTGAAGCATTGCCCGCAGTGACTGTACCCTCTGCTTTAACCACAGGTTTAAGTTTGCTTAAACCTTCAAGCGTGGTCGATGCACGAGGATGTTCATCGGTATCAATCACAACAGCATCGCCCTTACGCTGAGGGATTTCAACTGCCACGATTTCTTTAGAAAAAAAGCCTTTGGCTTGCGCGCTTGCGGTGCGTTGTTGGCTCACCAAGGCAAACTGGTCCTGATCTGCACGATTTACGTTGAACTGTTCAGCCACGTTTTCGGCAGTCTGGGGCATGGTGTCTACACCATACAATTCTTTAAGTTTAGGGTTAATGAAGCGCCAACCCATGGTGGTGTCTTCAATCTTCTGGCTACGGCCAAAAGCACTGTCAGACTTACCCATCACATAAGGTGCACGGCTCATGCTTTCCACACCACCTGCAATCACCAAGTTCGCTTCACCTGCTTTAATGGCACGGGCAGCAATCGCAATCGCATCGAGTGATGAACCGCACAAACGGTTAATGGTGGTTGCTGGTACTTGATACGGTAAACCAGCAAGCAGTGCTGACATACGGCCAACATTACGGTTATCTTCACCGGCTTGGTTAGCACAGCCATAGATCACATCATCGACCTGTTCCCAATCTACATTCGGGTTACGCTGCATGAGAGCTTTAATCGGCACAGCGCCAAGGTCATCGGCACGGACAGGTGCAAGGCCACCGGCATAACGGCCGAATGGTGTACGGATGGCATCGATGATATAAGCGTTTTTTAATGTCATTTCCCTACTTCCTTACCCTTGAGTGGCATCAATCAAAGTTGCACCAGTTAAAGCCTGCAACTCATCAAAGCTCAGACCTTCAACTTTCTCAATCACCTTTAAACCATTTTTAGTCACGTCAATCACACACAGGTCAGTGTATATACGGTCTACGCAGTGTTTACCCGTTACCGGATAAGTCAGCTCAGCCACAATTTTCGGCTCACCTTGCTTGGTCACATGATCTGTGGTGATAAATACTTTTTTAGCACCTACAGCCAAATCCATAGCACCTCCCACCGCAGGAATCGCATCGGGAGCACCCGTGTGCCAGTTCGCCAAATCACCATTCGCTGCAACCTGAAATGCGCCAAGCACTGCAATATCAAGGTGACCGCCACGCATCATCGCAAATGAGTCACCATGGTGAAAAAAGCTGCCGCCTTCAAGCATGGTCACAAACTCTTTACCCGCATTAATCAGTTCAGGATCTTCTTCACCTGCTGCTGGTGGCGGGCCAAAGGCCAACAGGCCATTTTCAGAATGAAGGAAAATATCTTTATCATTAGGTAAGTAGCTTGCAATCTTGGTTGGTAAACCAATGCCTAAGTTTACATAGGCACCATCTGGAATATCTTGTGCCACACGTTTTGCAATCTGGTCACGGCTGAGTTTCTGGTAGCTCATGTTATTTCTCCTTATTGCTTATTGTGCGGGTTGTACTTGTACAACATGCTGTACAAAAATACCTGGGGTGATGATGTGCTCTGGATCTAGGCCACCGAGTTCAACCACTTCAGAAACCTGAACAATGGTGACATCCGCAGCCATGGCCATAATTGGGCCAAAGTTACGCGCAGATTTACGGTAAACTAGATTGCCCCAGCGGTCGCCCTTGTAGGCTTTAATCAAGGCAAAGTCAGCTTTAATTGGATATTCAAGTACGTAATCTTTCCCATCGATCTGGCGGGTTTCTTTCCCTTCAGCTAAAAGTGTTCCAAAGCCAGTTGGGGTAAACACAGCGCCAAGTCCCATACCCGCCGCCTGAATACGGCAAGCCAGATTACCTTGTGGTACTACTTCAAGCTCGACCTTTCCAGCACGGTACAGTTCATCAAACACATAAGAGTCTGACTGACGAGGGAAAGAACAGATCACTTTTTTAACCGAACCTGCTTTAAGCAGTTTAGCCAGACCATAATCGCCATTACCGGCGTTATTGCTAACAATGGTTAAATCTTTAATACCCAGTTCAATAAGACCGTCAATGAGTTCAGCGGGTTGTCCTGCGGTACCAAAACCACCAATCAGAATGGTTGCACCATCTTTAATCTGCGATAGAACCTCGCTTAGTGAGGACTTACTTTTGTCAATCATTAGACAACTCCATTGTGCTCATTGAAGAAGAGAAAGGTAAGAGAATAGGCACACTGGGGTAATAAGATAGATAAATATTTCACTCAATCCCGAGTGTTTCCCTTAGATTTCCCTTTTGATTATTTTTGATAATTTTCAGATTTTGATCTAGTAAGCTACATACACTTTTGTTCGATTTAGGATTTTTTTGTTCGACTATCGAACATTATCTAATTAAATTACATAATGATGTTATCTATTTCCGCTATAAAAAAATATAAATTATTTTGAATAGATGTGTAGAAATGAAACGTATACTTAGGCTATTTAAAAATAAAATAGCCTGCTATTAAGTATATAAAATATTAAGATTGTGATTGCAGAATCAAACGCGCAAGTTCTAAATCATCGGGATAAGTAATTTTTATATTATCAGACCGTCCCATAACTACATGTACGCTCTCCCCCATAAACTCAAGCGCGCTTGCCTCATCAGTAATAGTCAAATTATTAATTAGCGCTTGTTCAATCGCCTTTTTAAGTGTCCCAATTTTTGCAATTTGAGGCGTTTGAGCCTGCCACAATAACTCTCGACTTACCGTTTTATTAATCTGCTGTTCTTTATCTACAAGTTTCAACGTATCGCGCACAGGAATTGCCAAAATAGCACTTTGATTTGAACTTATCGCATGCAAAACAAGAGCATTTAAGCAATCAAGGGTTACACAAGGTCGTGCAGCATCGTGTACCAACACCCAATCATCTTCATCTGTAATTTGTGACAGATAATTTAGCGCATTTAAAACCGAATGGACTCGCTCAGCACCACCATTACAAAAATGTGCCTTATGCTTTTCGCTAAAAGCTAAAGTAGAAGCAAGAGTATCCTGCGCACCAATTGCTAAGACATAGCCAGCTAAAGGAAGCTCAGCTAAACGCTTAACAGTATGCTCTAACACTGTCACATCTTGAATATATTGATATTGCTTTAATTCAGTTTTGGAAAAACGACTTCCTGAACCAGCAGCAGGAATAACTGCCCATAGTTTAGTCTGGGATATCTGGTGATGGAGGTGTCTCATTAGTTTCCAAATCTACTTTAGCGTTCGGGTCAATATAAATAGGTTTATAATTAGTACTGATCGTACTCATTTGAACAAATGTTTCGTGAGGCTTAACCAAACCAAGATCCAGACGAGCATGCTCTTCTATCGCTTCCGTACCATTTTTTAGGTCGAAAACCTCAGCTGCCAAAATACGGTTTCGCTCTTTAAGCTCATCATTTACTTCAGCTTGTTGTTGAATTTGCTGCATAAGTGCTTGATGAGGAAAATAACCACCCTCACCTAACCAGAACTGATATTGCAATATAGCTACTAAAACAATAACCAGTAGCAAAATAAGTTTGCTTGAAGTGGATCGAAATACTTCTAACATAGCATTAAGAGCTTTAATTAAAAACTTTATTAAGTTTTTGTATTGTATGACAATTTACAAGCGACATGCAAAATTCCTGCAACATTCCTGCAAAACTATGAATGGCCATATTACTTTAAATTGACCATTGTGACATGTTTCATTTTGTCAAAATTAAACTCAATTGGAAAGGAAAATAATGTTTATAAACACAACTGTTTATAAATCAATCTATGCATATAAAAGTTACTGTTAAGAATGATTAAAAACTGCCAATATCATCGAAAAACCAGCAACCACCAACATACAATCTAGCAATAAATCAAAAGTTTTCTCAGACATCTTTATTACAAAAGTTTTGCCAATATAATTGCCAATAATTAGAGAAAAACCAACAGCAACTCCCGCAATTAAAATATTTTGTTTTAAAACACCTAGTGCACCAAAAGTTAAGCTTTTTGTTACGTAGATACCAAATGAAGCGGCAGCCTCTGTCGCCAAGAGAGCTCCCTTCGTTAAACCGAAACCATTAAAAACTGGGAGTAATAAGGGACCTGTCGAAAAAACAACACCTGTGATATAGCCCAGCACTCCCCCAGCAATGACCATTTGCCATGAACTAAATTTAAAACTATGACGTTTGGCATAATGCCTAATCGGTATTAAACAGAAGAAAAATACACCTATACATAAGTTAGACAATACAGGTGACATCACCCATAATGTATTGGCTCCTAGTATCGTTGCTGGTATGCCCAAACTTGTAAATAAAAGAAATGCTCTAATATTAAGCTCTTTACGCCACATTATCACACGTGAAATGTTCCCCATAATTGCAGCAATTGCCATAATAGGTACAGCAAGTTTGGCCCCAAAAATATAAGCAAGAATTGGTAATAAAATAATTGATGATCCAGTTCCAACCACTCCACTAATCAGCCCTGAAAGAACTCCAATAAAAGCAAGTGCCACATAGATCATAGTCCAAACCAAAATAATTATTCTTAAGAGACTACAATAATCTATGTTTTAAAATCGCACTACGAATTTCATTTATTTTTAATTAATACACGATCACACATCTTTTGTACTTTTAACCAATAACTACTTAAAAACTATAGTTTTTTGATTTTTATTTTGCTATGAATTTTAAATCTACCCTATATCTAAAATTTGAAAAAGCGAGATAAAGATGGATCTTTCTAATATTTTTATTGGTGATACCACATGGGGTTTTGCTTTAGAAATTTTAATAAGATGCACTGTCATATTCATTATTATCATTAGCTTTTTAAGACTATCTGGTAAACGTGGTATTCGACAACTCTCTTTATTCGAACTGGCTATCATTTTATGTTTAGGATCTGCAGCTGGTGACCCTATGTTTACTAAAGACGTTCCAATTGCACACGCTTTAGTGGTTTTTGTTGCAATCCTCTTTTTATATCGCCTTATCACTTGGGGTATGGTAAAGCACAAAAAAATTGAAACATTGTTAGAAGGAAGAGCTCTTTGCGTCGTCAAAGAGGGTCTTTTGGTCTACAAAGATTTTCAGAAACAAACATATTCTCACGATGAATTTTTCTCAGAAATGCGGCAACAGAATGTAGAACACTTAGGTCAAGTCAGAACAGCCTTACTTGAGTCCGATGGGATTTTGAGCTTGCTTTATTATGAGGATGAAGACGTTAAATGGGGTCTTCCTTTATTTCCCGATGCCTATAACAAAGCTAAAATACTTAAAACGAATACTTTTTATTCTTGTATGAAATGCGGTGAAACTAAGATTTTAAATAAACTCGATCAAGAATGTTCCCGTTGTCATCACCATAGTTGGGCTGAATCTTTAAAAACTCGGCGTTTAGGATAAATAAAAAAGTGCTATTTCTAAGAAGTAGAAATAGCACTTTTATTTTAAATATTAATTTTTCATCAATATTTAAATAAGCAAAGCATTATTCAAAAGATTAGTTTAAACCTTTGAACTCAGCTTTACCGCGGTAAGCCGCTTTAGTCATTTCTTCAATACGAAGCAATTGGTTATATTTAGCAACACGGTCAGAACGGCAAAGTGAACCAGTTTTGATTTGACCAGCTGCAGTACCTACTGCCAAATCAGCAATAGTTGAATCTTCTGTTTCACCAGAACGGTGAGAAATAACAGTTGAGTAACTATTTGCTTTAGCAAGGTAGATTGCATCTAAAGTTTCAGTCAATGTACCAATCTGGTTGTATTTGATAAGAATCGAGTTACCAACTTTCTCATCAATACCACGTTGTAAAATCTTAGGATTAGTTACGAATAAATCGTCACCAACCAATTGGATTTTATCACCAAGGATTGAAGTTAAGTAGCTCCAACCTTCCCAATCAGATTCATCTAAACCATCTTCGATTGAAATAATCGGATATTGATTTACAAGACCAGCTAAGTAGTCTGCAAATTGATGACTTGTAAATGCACGGTTGCCTTCACCTTCTAAAACGTATTGACCGTTTTTGTAGAATTCTGAAGATGCACAGTCAAGTGCAAGCATCATATCTGAACCAGCTTTATAACCAGTTTGTTCAATTGCTTGAAGAATTACAGTAATTGCTTCTTCGTTTGAACGAAGGTTAGGCGCAAAACCACCTTCATCACCCACAGCAGTATTCAAACCTTGTTTCTTTAAAACTGATTTTAAAGAATGGAATACTTCAGCACCAGCACGCAAAGCTTCAGCAAATGAAGTGAAGCCTACTGGCTCAATCATAAACTCTTGAATATCAACAGTGTTATCTGCATGCTCACCACCGTTCAAGATGTTCATCATCGGTACAGGCATTGTCAAAATTGTTTGACCACGAAGATCTGCGATGTATTGGAAAAGAGGAAGTTTCTTTTCTTCAGCAGCAGCACGCGCAGCAGCCAATGACACAGCCAAAGTTGCGTTAGCACCTAATTTTTCTTTGTTTTCAGTGCCATCAAGCGCGATCATTGTGTTATCAATGTCTTTTTGCTCAAAAACTGATTTACCCAACAAAGCATCACGAATCAACGTATTAACGTTATTAACTGCTGTACGAACGCCTTTACCTAAGTAACGTGATTTATCACCGTCACGCAGTTCTAAAGCTTCACGAGAACCAGTTGAAGCACCAGACGGTGCACATGCACGACCAACAACGCCAGATTCTAAAATTACGTCTGCTTCGATGGTTGGGTTACCACGAGAGTCCAAAATTTCACGTGCACGAATGTCAACGATTTGGCTCATGAACAATTCCTCTGTTGAATGAATAACGAGATGCAGATTACTGCATCAATGGGTGTCTAACTTTTTGAATCCTTTAACTAAAGTATCCAATTCTTTTATTTGCGCCAAGAATGGCTCAAGTTGTGACATACGTAATGCACAAGGTCCATCGCATTTTGCATGTTCTGGATCTGGATGAGCTTCCAAGAATAGCCCAGCCAAGCCAGTTGCCATTCCAGCACGTGCTAAAGTTGTAATTTGAGCACGACGACCACCTGCCGAATCAGCACGACCACCAGGGGTTTGCAACGCATGTGTCACATCAAAGAAAACTGGCACATTCATTTCTTTCATGATGTCAAAGCCAAGCATATCTACAACAAGATTGTTATAACCAAATGCTGAACCACGTTCACAAAGAATGAGTTTGTCATTTCCTGCTTCTAAACATTTGTGCAGAATATGACGCATTTCATGAGGTGCTAAAAACTGAGCTTTCTTAATATTAATGATAGCTTGTGTTTTTGCCATCGCTTCAACAAGATCAGTCTGACGACTTAAGAAAGCAGGTAACTGAATAATATCGGCTACTTCTGCAACTGGTGCAGCTTGATATGGTTCATGCACATCAGTAATGATCGGAACATTAAAATGCTTTTTAATATCACCTAACCATTCAATACCTTTTTCAAGTCCAGGGCCACGGAATGAATGTAGACTAGAACGATTTGCCTTATCGAAACTCGCTTTAAAAACATAAGGAATTTCTAAACGTTTGCAAATATCTACATACGTTTCTGCAATTTCAAAAGCTAAATCTTTTGATTCAAGTACGTTCATTCCGCCAAATAATACAAATGGCAAATGATTTGCCATTTGTATATCGCCTAAACGTACAACTTCTTGTGGTTTTAATTGTGACATTTAAACTTTCCCAGTTTATTTAAATCGCATTATTTACTTTTTTGATGCTGAGTTTTCGCAGCGTCAATAAAACTAGCAAATAATGGATGTCCATCACGTGGTGAACTTGTAAATTCCGGGTGGAATTGTACAGCAATAAACCAAGGATGTTCAGGAATTTCTACAGTTTCAACCAAATGTTGTGCTGAAGAATAACCAGAAATTTTCATACCAGCTTTTTCAATCGACTCGATGAAACGGTTATTCATTTCATAACGGTGACGATGACGTTCAGTGATTTCAGCTTTACCGTAGACTTCACGTGTTTTTGTGCCTTCAACCAATTCTGATTTTTGTGCACCTAAACGCATTGTTCCGCCCAAATCAGATTCGAGACTACGTTGTTGTAATTCACCACGCTCATCCAACCATTCAGTGATTAAACCAATAAGTGGATATTTTGTAGAGCGGTTAAATTCTGTAGAAGAAGCTTCTGGCATACCTGCAACATGGCGAGCATATTCAATAACTGCCAATTGCATGCCTAAACAAATTCCTAAGAAAGGAATACGATTTTCACGAGCGTACTGAATAGCTTTCATTTTGCCTTCAGTACCACGTTCACCAAAACCACCTGGAACTAAAATTGCATCAGCTGTACTTAAAATAGATACATCTTGACTCTCAAGCTCTTCAGCATTGACGTAATCAATTTGTACTTTTACGCGATTCTTAATACCAGCATGTAATAGTGCTTCATTTACAGACTTATAAGCATCTGGTAATTCAACATATTTACCAACCATAGCTACACGTAAAGTGTATTCAGGGTTCAACAATGCTTCGACTACATTGTCCCAATCTTCTAGGTTTGCTTCTGGAAGATCATTAAATCCAAAACGTTCACAGATTAAGTCATCAACGTTTTGTTCATAGAATGTACGTGGAATTTGATAAATTGTTTTCGCATCTTTACATACAACTACAGCACGCGCTTCTACGTTAGTGAACAATGCAATTTTGCGTTTAGTATCAACATCTACATCATATTCAGTACGGCAGATCAGAATATCTGGTTGAATACCAATTGAAAGTAACTCTTTTACAGAGTGCTGAGTTGGTTTAGTTTTCAACTCTGCTGCCGATTTAATATATGGCAACAAGGTTAAATGCATAAGCATGGTACGTTTATGACCAAGCTCAACCATTAACTGACGAACCGACTCCATGAACGGTAATGATTCTATATCACCTACGGTGCCACCAATTTCTACAATAGCAACATCATAGCCTTCGCCTGCGCGAAGAACACGTTCTTTAATATTATCGGTAATATGAGGAATAACCTGAACTGTACCACCCAAGTAATCACCACGACGCTCTTTATTTAAAACGTCTTGATATACACGACCACTCGTAAAGTTGTTTAGCTTGGTCATTTTAGCGCGACGTAAGAAACGTTCGTAATAACCCAGATCGAGGTCGGTTTCTGCACCATCTTCGGTAACAAAAACTTCACCATGCTGGAATGGGCTCATTGTCCCTGGATCGACATTAATATAAGGATCCATTTTAACCATTGTGACTTTTAAGCCACGAGCTTCCAAAAGTGCAGCAACAGAAGCAGCAGAAATACCTTTACCTAGTGATGAAACCACACCACCAGTGACAAAAATAAAATGGGTCATTAAGTTTCTCATACAATCAAGCCGAAATCGGCCTACAATGTTTGGCAATTTTACTGTACTCTGCCCCTATAAAGCAAAGTCAAACCGCATCAATTCAAAGAACAATAAACAACTGGTTATTCTAGCAGCATTTTTAATAAAAAATTAGCTCAATCTCACATGATTTTTTCATTGCTATTTACTGTTATAATGCCAACTCCTCAATTAAATGTTGTTTAGGGCAATGGCAAATAAAAAACTTTTAATCTGTGCTGCAATTGCGGCTGGACTATTGTTAACCGCATGCGTTAAAAAAGAGACACCTAAAGAAGAAGAGCAAGACAAGGTTGAAACTGCTGTTTCAGAACCTCAACCAGCGAAGCCTGCAAAATTTGAGTCTTTAGAGAGTGTGGATACTCATCAAGAAGCTCAAGTTGAAGCACAACCACAAGTTGAAGTTCATCGTGAAGAAACAAACAACACTACAACTGAAATTCGCCGTGAAACTCGTCCTGCACATTCTGATGAATCTTCACAAACACAAGTTGCTGAACAACCTAAATCTGAGACACCAAAAGTAGAACCTAAACCAGAAAAGAAAACTGAGGCTAAAGCAGAACCTAAAGCTGAAAAAGCTCAGTCAAAACCAGCTAAAGCAACTGAATCTGCTAAGACAGAAGATGATGCAGTGGCTGCTGCAATTGCCGCTGCAACACCAGCGCTTAAGAACTAAGCGTGTGTCGGATAATGCCCAAATTAATTTTTTGATTTGGGCATTTATATAATATTCATAATAAAAATAAATTTAATTTCTTTGCTTTTATCTTCAAAACTTCTCTGCCTATCATTTCGGGACAATCTAGTTTCATCCATTCAAAAATCATTGACTCCAACCCTATCTACTTATACTTTCTATCATCAAGTTCCTTTTTAGAACTTAAAGATAAAAAGATTGGAGCAAGAAAATGAAAACAGCTTTAAACCGTGTACCCGCCTCTTTTCCAGTACGTCGTATGGACTACAATTTTGAAAATATTCCACGTTATTGGTGCAATCACGAGCCCTCACTCACCCATTATTTCACAGGTCTTTCTACTTTATTTCCCGAAGGAGAATCATACTTTGTTAGATCTGTGCGTGCTTTACGTGCTAAGGCAAAAGAAAATGAAACTTTAGACAGAGAGATTGGTGCTTTCATTGGCCAAGAAGCAATGCATTCTAAAGAGCATCATGCTTTTCATGTTAGTGCACAGCAGCATGGTTTAAATCCTGAGTCTCTAGAAAAAGCAACAGGGATTATTCTTAAAGGTATTGAAAAAGTTTTTAGCAAAAAATGGAATTTACTTGTAACGGTTGGTTTAGAGCACTACACCGCAGTACTTGTAGTTAGCATGATGCAATCAGTAAATGAGCTTATGACTGATACAACTATTCGTAACTTATGGCTATGGCACAGCGTAGAAGAAACCGAACACAAAGCTGTTGCATTCGACTTATATCAGCATTTATATGGCAACGGATTAAGTGCTTATATTCCACGTATTTCAGTATTTACTTTTAGTTTAATCCTGATTACCGCTTTTTCGACCATTTACCAAATTATTTTAATGAAACGCGACAAACAACTGACTAATTTTAAAACTTGGCGCAACTTTTTTGGTTTTGCAAGCACACAATATAAAGCTTTAATTCCAAAGTTTCTTGAATATTATCGTTTTAACTTTCACCCCAACCAGACAGATGAGAAAGCTCTGGTTGCTGCTACCAAAGTAAAACTTGGAATAAATGATAGATCACTACTTTTATCTTAAAAAGTAAAAAATAAAGCCCAAAGTCTGGGCTTTATTTACGCATCTGATGATTGTCTATTTATTACGTTCAATTAAAAAATAATCAGACATGAGACGTGCTGCCCATGAAGTGCTACGCCACCCTTCATAAAATGCACAATGACTCCCTTTTTTAGTTGTCACTACAGCTACAGTACTCATTTGTTGAATTGGCTCTTTATATGGCTCCAAATTTTTAATTGAACAAACTGGGTCATCTTCAGCATTCAGAATCACTAATGGAATTTTAATATTCTCAAAAACATAAATCGGGTTAATAGATTTACAGTAAGTTTCGTAATCTTGAAAACCAGCCATTTCAAAGTATTCTTTTTCAAATTCTTCTAAATTGGTAGTCGATAAAACTTTTTCTAAAGATGCAATTTTGCTCCACGTATTTTGATACGGATAAATAAAATACTTAAAGAGCTTTTTGGTCATCATTTTACTGTAAAAAGGATGAACATTTTTAAAACCAATTTCCGTGTTATAACCTGGACACATCGCAAAGGCAGCTTTAAAAGGCGTATCTTCACCTTGCTCACCCAAATAGCGAACAAGCAAGCCTGTACCTGCCGATGAACCTACCGCATATAAATCTGATGCGGGAAATAAGCTTTGAATATGGTCAAGCTGTTCTTTTAAATCACGAGTTGAACCAAAAAGAGAAATTTGTGGCACAGGCATTGGTAAACCTGCGTGACCACGGCGAAGGCATAATGCAATTCGCCAGCCTGTATATTGATTTAAATCGCGTACCAACTCACGCATACTCTCAGGAGTACCTGTAATGGTATGCATGATTACAACCGTTGGTGTATCTGCTGGTAAATTATAGCCATACCAAGCAATTGCGGTAATACCGCCATCACTCATCGTAAGTTGATCAATCCGGTCATATTCCAATTTTATTGATTGTTTTCTAATAAGATCGAAATAGAGTAAATGAACATGATTATTCGTCAACCAAGGTGTAGGACGATATTTCTGCTTGAGTTGAGGAAGCTTCTCCAACACATCTTTTATTTGCCCTTGAGGATCATAATAAACTTTTGGATGCTCCGCCCCTACTACTAAATCGAACAACTCTGAACCGAAATCTTTAATTTTACTAAAAACAGATGTGCCCATATCCAATGACTACCTATGACTATGAGTGAAATGATTGACGCACTAAAGCTGCAATCTGCCTTCCCCAAATTTCGTAAACTTCCTTACTAGGATGGAAACCATCACTTGCCATTGTCAAATTCATGGCTTGAAAAGTTTCAATATCATATTGAAGAAATTTAAACTGGCTCTGTGGTGCTAACCATTGCTGTAATTTTTGATTCATTTGCTCTGCATATTGCCCAAATAACCAAGCCAATGGATTGGGTAAAGCTGGGAAATGTTGCATTGGAGGCACTCCAGAAACAATGATCAGTTTTGGTTGAAAACGTTTCTGAATATGCTCAAATAATTGTTTTTGTTGTTGTATCCATGATTTGGCAGAAGTCAACTTAGTAACATCATTTACACCAATAGATGTCACAATTACATCATACTTCCGCTCTTCTAAATGCTGTAAAGCATGAAAAACTTGTCGGGTCGTATCACCAGTTTTGGCATGAAGTTTCCACTGGAGGAAAAATTCATTTTGCAGTTCTTGAATAATAGCACCAGACAAAGCATCTTTTTGTGTTTCTACACCCACGCCAGCTGCTGCAGAATCTCCCAAAATAAGCAGAGATAAAGGCTTGCCTTGACCAATGCCACCTTCTCGTTCACCTTTAGGCTCTAATAAACGTGGAGTATTCTTTCGGACTTTATTGCCTTGCACAAATAATACAGGCAATAAAAGCAATGTTGAAAGTTTTAACCACATTTAATATACCTCAAAAAACTTAGGCTATTTAATAAAAAACTATTGAGGTTTGAACTGAGTAATTCTTGCACCCATTTGTTCAGCCAATGCAGCTAAACCACTCATTGGACGAATCATTACTTCAAAGTCAATAATTTTACCGTGCTCATTAAAACGGATCATATCAATCCCTTTCAATGATTTGTCACCTACATTCGCACTAAACTCAAGCACTACATTTTCGCCATCTTCTGTGTAGAATTCTCTGTGATAGGTAAAGTTTTCGAATACCTGAATCACATTAGTAAGAATAAAGAAAACAACTTGTCTTCCCTCATAAGGTTTATAAGCAACCGGTGAACGGAAAACGACATCATCTGCGAGCAAATCATTTAAGTTCGATAAGTCGTTTGATTGAATCATGTGGTGCCATTTTTCTAATGACTGTTTCGTTGTTTCAAGTGTCATTTTTCTTTTCCTTCAAATTGGTTTTAGTAGTGAGCATTCTCTTAATTAAGACAATGCTCACTTAACTCATTAAAGAACCGCTGCTAGTTCAGCACCTTGACGAATAGCACGTTTAGCATCCAACTCACCGGCTTCTTTAGCACCACCAATCAAATGAACATTCTTACCATCTGCTTTTAATTGGTCATACATTGCAGTAAATGATTCTTGGCCCGCGCAAATTACGACATTATCAACTTCAAGCACTGTTGGTTTTCCATCAACCGTAATATGAAGACCTTGATCATCGACTTTTTCGTAGTGTACGCCTGCTAACATTTTCACGTTTCGGTTCTTAAGCCCTGTACGGTGAATCCAACCAGTTGTTTTACCTAGTCCCGCACCCATAGAAGAAGCTTTACGTTGTAACAAATAGATTTCTCGTTCAGAAGCTTCAACTTTCGGCTGCTTTAAACCACCAACATGCTCATAGTGAGTATCAATACCCCATTCTTCATAGAACTTTTCAGGATTTAAACTACCACTTTCACCTTCATGGGTTAGGTACTCAGCGGTATCGAAACCGATACCACCTGCCCCAATAATGGCAACACGTTGACCTACTGGTACACGCTCTTTAAGTACTTGTAAGTAGCTCAACACTTTTGGATGATCAATACCTTCAAATTGTAATTGACGAGGTGTTACACCCGTTGCAACTACAATCTCATCGAAGCCTGATTGACTTAACTCTTCATAAGTTGCCTTATGATTTAATACAAGCTCAATATTTGGACGTAGTTCAATTTGACGATTAAAATAACGTAATGTTTCGTAGAACTCTTCTTTACCCGGTACAGTTTTAGCGATATTAAACTGACCACCAATTTGATGACTTGCTTCAAAAATTTTAACTTGATGCCCGCGATCTGCTGCATATACAGCAAAACTTAAACCTGCTGGTCCTGCACCAATAACAGCGATATTCTTTTGATTTTGCGTTTCTTTAAAAATCAGTTCAGTTTCATAGCATGCACGAGGATTTACTAGACATGTTGCGATTTTCATAGAAAAAATGTGATCGAGACAGGCCTGATTACAACCAATACAGGTATTGATTTCATCACTACGACCTTCACTAGCTTTTAAAACGAACTCAGGATCTGCAAGCATTGGACGTGCCATTGAAACCATATCAGCATGACCCGATGCTAATACATGCTCAGCCATTTCTGGGGTATTAATACGGTTTGAGGTAATTAATGGAACTGAAACTTCACCTTTTAATTTTTCAGTGACCCAAGTAAATGCAGCTCTTGGAACTTTAGTGGCAATTGTTGGAATACGGGCTTCATGCCAGCCAATACCCGTATTAATGATTGTAGCGCCTGCTTTTTCAATCGCTTTAGCAAGCTGAATCACTTCTTCTAAAGTAGAACCGCCTTCAACCAAATCAAGCATTGATAAACGATAAATAATAATAAAGTTTTCACCAACTATTTCACGTGTGCGTTTTACGATCTCGATAGGAAAACGAATACGGTTTTCATAGCTACCACCCCATTCATCATCACGATGGTTTGTTCTTGCTGCTATAAACTCATTAATTAAATAACCTTCAGAACCCATAATCTCAACGCCGTCATAACCGGCATATTGCGCAAGCTTCGCACAGTTTGCAAAATCATCAATCGTTTGTTGAACCTCTGCAGAAGTCATTGCTTTAGGTTTAATTGGGTTAATTGGTGCTTGAATTGCCGAAGGTGCAACAATTTCTGGCTGATAAGAATATCGGCCTGTATGTAATATTTGTAATGCAATTTTTCCGCCAGCAGCATGGACGGCTTCGGTAATGACTTTATGTTTTTCAGCTTCTTCTGTGCTATCTAACTTAGAAGCATGAGCAAAGGTTAAACCTGCCTGATTGGGCGCAATACCGCCAGTAACAATGAGTCCAACATCCCCTTTAGCACGCTCTGCATAAAAAGCTGCCATACGTTCGTAACCACCTGGCGCCTCTTCTAGACCAACGTGCATAGATCCCATCAATACGCGATTTTTTAATGTCGTAAAACCTAAATCTAATGGTTTTAATAAATGTGGATATAACGACATAACAACTCCTTGGCTTGCTAATCTGCTTGCTTAATGCAACTTGTTGCACAAATTTATAATCAAATTTTGACTTTTATGCAACATGTTGCATAATCTTATGAGTCACACTTTACTTTTGCTTACAAACGGATTGCCATGTCACTTCCCCATGTTTTACTAACGAGCTTACTAGAACGTCCAAGCACTGGCTTTGAACTTGCTCGCCGTTTTGACCGTTCTATGGGCTTTTTTTGGAATGCCACGCATCAGCAAATTTATCGTGAACTCAATAACATGCTAAAAAAAGGCTGGGTTTCTACTTTAGAAAATGAGATGGATAGTGGCCGAAAAAAAACTTATCAGGTCGAACAACTTGGGCGTATAGAACTGGCTTCATGGATGACACAGCAAAGTGAACCTGCACAGCTTAGAGATGACTTAATGGTAAGATTGCGTGCAGAAGCACAATTGAGCAATAATCAAATATTGCCCGAACTATTGCGACATCTTGGTTTACACAAAGAAAAGCTTAAGCTTTATCAAAGTATTTATGATAAAGATTTTAAAGATAACGATGACTTGAATAATCGAGTGCTATATATCCACAAAATGATCTTGGAACTCGGTATTACCATGGAAACTGAATGGATCAAATGGTTAGAACAAGTCATTCCGCAATTAAAATTTTTTGCTCAAGATAACGTATCTGGAGAATAAACATGCCTTATTACACCATGTCCGATCAGGAAAGTTTATTTGTACGCCATGTTGGTCGTGGTGAGCCGGTATTAGTATTATCTGGATTAGGTATGCAGAGTTGGCAATGGCTACCTTTTATCTATGCAAATCGTAAAGAATACGAGTTTATTATTCCTGACTGGCGTGGTTTTGGCGGTTCAAAAAATTGTGCCATTCCCGATCAAGATGCTATATCAAGTCACTGGCAAGATGTTGCTCATTTAATTGAGCAATTAAAACTTGATAACTTTATTTTAATGGGCTACTCAATGGGCGCAACCACAGCAATGCATGGTATGAAGCATGCTCATCTAGCGCAGCAATTAAAAGCCTATTTACATATTGATCAAACTCCAAAAATATCAGTAGATTCAACATGGCAATATGGTTTATTTGGCCCGCTACATCTTCAATTTAAAAAACTACTCAATGATATTTATCAATTATTAGCAAAACACAAAAATGCTAAATACCTTTATGAATTATCGCTTCCAGACCGTCAGGAACTTGTACGATTATGGGTAGATTTTATTGAATTGCAAAGCAACAATCCATTTAGTCCATTTGTTTTTAAAACGGCTTTAAAACAACCTTTTTTACAGAAGTATCTATTACCCATTCAACGTTTAGACTACTTATTTTGGTATGTCGAAAATTATCTTTTTCACAATGAAGATTATCGTGAGGCGCTTCAACAATTACAGTGCCCTACTACTTTCTTTATTGGTCGTAATTCGACACTTTACCCAGAAACTGGTCAAACACTGATTGCACACAGTGTTGAACATGCAAAAGCAATTTATTTCGAGCGCTCAGGTCACACGCCATTATTAACCGAACCGAAAAAGTTCGGTCATGAAATCACCACTTTTTTATCCGAACTAAAACATGCTTCTTAAAAAAAGGGATCTGCTAAACAGATCCCTTTTTTAAATCTATAAAATATTAAGCTGAATGAGCTAACTCATTTACCTTTAATTGTTCAGCAACGCTTAACAAAAGCTGCTCCGTTTTTTCCCAGCCTAAACAACCATCTGTCACAGACTGACCATAAGTCATTTCACATGAAATTTTCTGATTACCATCAACTAAATGACTTTCAATCATGACACCCTTTACTTGAGTTTTTAAGCGCTCAGCAACGATTTGCTGTAAAACCTCTGGTTGACGTAAAGGATCTTTACCACTGTTGCCATGACTACAATCAATGACTAAAGCAGGAAGATTCTGTTTATGCTTTTCTCGTATTGCCTGAATTGAAGCTAAGTCATAATTAGGACCATGATTTGCTCCACGCAAAATTAAGTGTGGCAATGGATTACCAGCACTCTGAATGACAGAAGGTAAACCTTGCTGATTCATACCTAGAAACTGGTGCTCATTTTGTGCCGACTGAATAGCATCTAAAGCAATTTGAATTGAGCCATCTGTACCATTCTTGAAACCAATGCTGTATGACATGTGGCTTGAGATTTCACGGTGAATTTGAGATTCGCTGGTACGAGCACCAATTGCACCCCAAGCCAATAAATCATCAAAATAACCCGTTGCCATTGGGCTTAGAATTTCGCTCGCAATCGGCAAACCCTTTTCAATAATTTGTAAATAAAGCTCACGTGATTTTTCCAAACCTAATTGTAGATTAGATGATCCATCAAGATTTGGATCATACATATAACCCTTCCAACCTACAGTTGTACGCGGCTTTTCAATATAAGCACGCATTACAATGAATATTTGATCTTTTACTTGTTCTTGTAATTTTTGCAGTTTTTCTGCGTATTCAAGAACCGCAACTGGGTCATGAATTGAACATGGTCCTGTAATAACCATTAAGCGCTGATCTTTACCAGCAAGGATATTTTGAATAATTTGGCGGTGTTCTGCAATTTGACGTGCGAAGGTCTGCACAAGCGGATATTTAGCTTTTAACTGGACAGGTAAACTAACTGGTGTTTCTTTTGTATTACTTTGAGTTAGTAGAGTATTTAAAGCATTCATTGGTCTTTTCCTTTGGACTGAAACCGAATCAGTCCGATCATTTATTTGAGCGTTTTGGATCTATTCGTTGGCAAAGGTAGGCAAAAGTAAAACCAATAAAAGTTGCTAAAGTATGAATAAGTCATGTTGTTCATTTTGAGTTCCTCGATTTGAAAAAGATAAAGCATAAAAAAACCTGATCGGGGTTGCCGATCAGGTATTAACTGTGATGGGCAACTTTCGTGCCCGAATACGCTCAGGCAACTATCTAAATTGCCAGAAATAAAAGTAAGCGTTAGAATTCACAGATTGATTTAACATCTTTATCTCAAATATTAAAAAATGTTCCTTAAATCTAAAATACGCATTGTTGATGAGTTTGACAAGTGTTTTTTGCGAAAATATTTCTTACTTTTTCACTTAAAACTTAACTGACCACTTTCATTTTTAGCGGATTAATCCTTGCGGCTGTAAAATAATCAAACTGGCACCACAAAGTACAATCAACCCACCTAAAATATCCCATCTCGTTAAAGCAACCTGATCGACAAAACGTAGCCACATCAGCGCGGTAAAAATATAAATACCACCATAGGCCGCATAAATTCGTCCAGAGGCAGCGGGATGTAATGTAAGTAACCAAACAAAGATCGCTAAGCTTAAGGCTGTAGGGATCCACAACCAAGCAGACTTCCCTTCTTTTAGAATAAGATAAGGAAAGTAACAACCTAATATCTCAGCGATGGCAGTAATAATAAATAACCCGAACACACTGAGTATTCGGGTTATAGAAAGACTATCAATTAACATAGATTAAGCAGGTTCTGCCGTATGGTGATCTTCAAAAACTTCAAGTTTAAGACCAACTGCTTTGCCATCTTCTTTCTTCACTGATACCGCCACATTACCGCCATGATCTGCAAGTTCACCAAACAGAATCATTTCAGCTAATGGTTTCTTCAAGTGTTCTTGAATAAGACGTTGCATTGGGCGAGCACCCATTAAACGATCATAACCATTGGTTGCTAACCAGTCACGCGCACTTTGATCTACCTCTAGAACCACACGTTTTTCATCTAACTGTGCTTGTAATTCTGTTAAGAATTTATCAACTACAGATTCAATTACTGTGGTTGGTAAAGCTTTAAACTGAATAACACTGTCTAAACGGTTACGGAACTCTGGTGAGAATGCACGCTTCATTGCATCTTGGTTATCTAAGCTATGGTCTTGCTCTGTAAATCCAATGCTTGCACGTGAAATACTTTCTGCACCAATGTTTGTGGTCAATACAATAATGACATTTCTGAAGTCTGACTTACGACCATTATTGTCTGTCAACGCACCATGGTCCATGATTTGCAACAACAGATTAAACACATCAGGATGTGCTTTCTCAATTTCATCAAGCAACAAGACACAATGCGGATTTTTATGGATCGCATCTGTGAGCAAGCCACCTTGGTCATAACCTACATAACCTGGAGGAGCACCGATTAAACGAGAAACAGCATGACGCTCCATATACTCTGACATATCGAAACGAACAAGCTCAACGCCTAGCAATTTCGCTAATTGTTTAGTGACTTCAGTTTTACCAACACCGGTTGGACCAGCAAATACAAAGCTACCCACAGGCTTGTCTGGTGATTTCAAACCAGCACGTGACAACTTGATTGCAGAAGCCAATGCAGTGATTGCTTCGTCTTGACCAAATACAACACGTTTTAGGTCACGCTCAAGATTTTCAAGTACTGATTTATCATCTTTAGACACAGTCTTAGGCGGAATACGCGCAATTTTAGAAACGATGTCTTCAATATTTTCTACAGTAATTAAGCTGTCTTCACTTTCTGCTTTTAAGCGGCGTTGTGCACCTGCTTCATCGATGACATCAATTGCTTTATCTGGCAAGAAACGATCATTAATAAATTTTGCAGAAAGCTCAACGGCAGAAACTAAAGCTTTGTCGTCATACTGTACGTGGTGGAAATCTTCAAACTTAGTTTTCAAGCCACGTAAAATATCGATAGTTTCAGAAATGCTTGGTTCATTTACGTCAATTTTTTGGAAACGACGAGATAACGCATGATCCTTTTCAAATACCTGACGATATTCTTGGAAAGTCGTTGAACCAATGCAACGTAAAGTACCATTTGCCAAAGCTGGTTTAATGAGATTCGATGCATCCATAGTGCTGCCCATACTTGAGCCAGCGCCAATGATCATATGAATTTCATCAATGAATAAAATCGCGTTTGGATTTTTCTTCAAAGCATTCAGCAATTGTTTTAAACGTTTTTCAAAATCACCACGGTATTTTGTACCCGCGACCAATGCGCCAATGTCGAGACTATAGACTTCTGCATTGCTCAATGGTTTTGGTGCTTTACCATTTACAATGAGCCAAGCAAGGCCTTCTGCAATTGAAGTTTTACCTACACCTGGATCACCCACTAGCAATGGGTTGTTTTTACGACGGCGGCAAAGAATTTGCGCTGTACGCTCAATTTCTTTTTCACGGCCAATAAGTGGGTCTGTTTTTCCTTTTTGCGCTTCAACATTTAAATTGAGCGTATAAAGTTCCAATGGCCCTGCATTGCCTGAATTGCTTTCACCCTCAATGTCTTCAACTTCTTCTTCAACTTGAACTTCGTCTTTACGCGTCCCATGAGACAAGTATTGAGTCAAAGTCAAACGATTAATTTGATGACGTTTAAGTAAATAAACAGCAAAAGAATCACGCTCTGAGTACATTGCGACCAAAACATCCGCACCTTCAACAGTACGATCACCACCACTAGATTGAACGTGGAAAATTGCACGTTGCAAAATGCGGTCGAAACTTTCAGTTGGATGTGGAGCTTGCTCGCTATTTTCGCCAAGCTTAGGAGTATGTTGTTCTACATATTCTTCTAATTCTTTACGTAAAGAAACAATATCAGCTCCGCATGCTTTTAATGCATTCACAGCCGAATCGTTATCGAGTAAGGCTAATAGTAAGTGTTCAACTGTAAGAAACTCATGTCTCTTTTGACGAGCCATGCTAACAGCCAAACGTAATGATACTTCTAATTGACGACTGAGCATGTGACCCCCTTATGCTTTAGGCTCAATCTGGCAAAGTAATGGATGACCTTGCGATCGAGCGTAATTATTAACAAGGTTTGCCTTGGTTTCCGCGATGTCTCTTGGATATACCCCGGCAGTACCTTTACCTTCATAGTGTACTGTTAGCATTACTTGAGTTGCTTGGTCAAGATTCATTGCAAAGTATTGTTGTAAAATTTCAATTACAAAGTCCATTGGTGTGTAATCGTCGTTCAATAATACTACTGCATATAAGGGCGGACGCTTGAGTTCGGGAGGTGCTGTTTGAACAACAACCTCTCCATCATGATCTTCGTTTTGCGAATCACTTAAGCGTGGATTGAAGTGCCAATCGACATAGCCAGACTGCTGAAAAGAAGCCTTAATATCTTTTAAATTTGTTTGACGCTTATTTGTTCGCATATGATGTTACTATTGTGAATTTGCTTCAGCTTGGGGAATTTCTGCAACAAAAGCAGAAGGTGTTTCGACAGGTGCACCACGCTGCCAACTAAAACGCTTAATCACAGGTGTATCAGAACCACCCGTTAAACGCACTTCAATAAACTGAGGTGTGAAACCCTTAGGCATGGTCCAACGGCCTGTTAAACGCTCAAAATCAGTGAAGTTAAAGTTCTTATCTTCAAGCGGTACAACCAAAACTTCTGTATCTTTAATCAGTCTAATCTCTACTGAGCCAGAAGCACGGCGTTTACTTGGACTCACTTGTACCAGATCAAGCTGATATTCATAAGCATTTTCTGGTAATGGCTTAATTGCCAAATTTTGAATCGTTAAGCTTAAACCACCGCGTTGTCTTAAAATTTCTCGGTAGATATTACTCATACCTTCTTGTTGTGTTTTATCAGCATTTGCTTGATTCAGTGCTGTAAACAAATCATTCGCATTTGTAACAGCAACATCACGCTCTTGTACAGCAGCGTTCAGGCTTTTATTGACTGCATCTAACGCTGTTTTTTGCTTTTGCACAACTTCAACCAATTGCTCTGCATCTGCATCGTAACCTACAACAGTTAAACCTTGACGGTGTCCAATTGTATAGCCGAGCGCAAAACAACCACTTACTAGAATAGCGGCACCAATAAACAAAGGTTTATTAGTGTTTAAAAATTTTTTCTTTTGCAACGAACTTTCTACAGAAGTCGTCTGTTCCGAGTTTTGCATCGTCATCTCAGTGTTTAAGATCAGAGTCAAGACACACATTTAAATCGAAATTTAAATGTGTGTGAAGCAAAAAAGAGTTTTTTATGGTAATAAACCAATCCCTTGTAAGCCTTCGTCTTCATTAAAACCAAACATAAGGTTCATATTTTGTACAGCTTGACCAGATGCACCTTTTACAAGGTTATCTTGCGCCGCCAAAATAATGAGTTTATTTGGTTGTGGTTTATACAAAGCAATACGTAACTCGTTTGCTCCACGCACACTACGTGTTTCAGGTGAGCTGTTTGCAGGCATAACATCTACAAATTTTTCATTTTCATAGAAGTTTTCATACAAAGCTTGTAAGTCTGTTTGCTTACCTGTCTCTGTTAAGTCCACATAAATTGTACTCAACATACCGCGAATCATTGGCACCAAATGCGGTACAAACAATAGACCATCAAACCCGCCTTTCTTTCCCGCAATATTTTCTAGTGCTTCAACAATCTCTGGATGGTGACGGTGACCTGCAACACCATACGCTTTAAAGTTATCGGCATTCTCGCTATAAATCATGCCTAAGCTCGCTTTACGGCCAGCACCTGAAACCCCTGATTTAGCATCAATAATAATGTTTTTAGTTTCAATCAATGCTTGTGCAGATTTTAAAAGTGGAGCCAAACCTAATTGAACAGTTGTTGGATAACAACCTGGATTACCAATGACTTGAGCTTGTTTAATTTTTTCACGATTTAACTCAGTTAAACCATAAACAGAATCTTTTAGTACATCTGGGCACGCATGTTCCATGCCATACCATTTTTCAAACTGTTCAAGATTTTGCAGGCGAAAGTCCGCTGCCAAATCAATAACTTTGGTCCCTGCTTCGATCAAATCTTTTGCATGTTGCATCGCAACACCATGTGGGGTCGCAAAGAATACAACATCACATTCTTTTAATGCATCAATGTTTAAATCTGAAAATTGAAGATCTGTATGCCCACGTAAGTTTGGGAACATATCAGCAACTGGTTTGCCTGCTTCTGTACGTGAAGTCAGAACTCGAACCTGCGCTTTTGGATGTCGTAATAAAATACGTAATAGTTCAACGCCTGTATAACCAGTTCCACCAACAATTCCGACAGAAATCACGTGCATTACCTCAAATATTGAATCTATACTTGCGGTAGTATGACAGGATGTCCAGGCTTACAAAACCATTTCATGCTTGGTAATTTTAATTTTTTTATTTTTTAGCGTTAATTACACAGCACTTGCTGGTCTGTCAGAACCAAACAAATATCAGTAAATAAATACCAGATTCATTTTTGGAGAGCTAGGATGCTTGATCAATCAAAAGAAACAAAGTTGCGCACTTATCTCGGCCTTAGTACTTTAATTTTAAGCGCAGCCCTTGTGGGGTGTGGTGGTGGCAGTAGTAGTAGTTCATCTAGTACAACGACGCCTACTGTGCCAACTCCTGAAGTTACGACAGATTTCACACTTAAAACCCCTGTCGAAATGCGTAATGTTCAACTTAAGGTCTATGACAATACCGATAATAGTATTTTGATTGATACCCAAGTTGCGAGTTTAACAAGTTATAATATTAAACTTCCAAGTACTAAATTGAACCGTCTCTATCGAGTTGAAGTCATAACTCAGGCTTCATCTCAAGTATTTGACCCGATTAATTCTAAATATCAAAGTATTTCTGGTGTTTATCACGCTTTTATTACGCCAAGCTCAATCAGTAATAAAACTCAACTGATTAGTCCAACTTCAGAAGCAATTTATCAACGTGCTGTAATCCGATCAGGGCAACTCCCGCAAGAAACTATAAATCCGACCCTGATTGAAGTATCTCATGCTGACTTGGCTTCTCAAGATGTTTACACAGCGCTTATTAGTGCATTTAAAGATGCAGCTATACCAAGCTTGAGCCCAGCTAGCCCTCTGACTGTTCTAAATTTATTACAGTATTCAATAAAGCAACCCAGTACTTATGTGGACAGCTATCTTAGCTTTGGATATTTACAATATTGGAATACGATCCACGGTAATTTGAATGCTTATCAAGAACTTACAAATAGCCTTGCAACCGATTTAAAAGATGGATATTTAGATGGCAAAAAACTTATTGGTGATAATACAACCATGACACCTATTTTTAGCCCTTCACCAGATAATATTGATCCTGTAAAAAATACACTTTTGGACATTGCAGCTAATCAAAAAGCAACTCGTGATTATTTTGCTACTAATTTAAAAGCTGCCACATTGCAATTGGCAGATTCACAAAGTCAGTCCAGTTTAGACCAAACAGGATATGCTCTTTTGCAGAAAAAACTCTATTCTGGGGTTGTGCCTTCTGGAAATACGACTGACTTTTTCCGTATAGATGGTGCGGGTGATTATCGACGTGCTGTTGGTTTTAGTGGTATTACGGCGACTTGTAATGGTTCGGCTTATCCATGTAAACAAGGTTTGACCAGCATCAATATAGCTGACCCTAAACTACCTGCCACAGACTATTTAGTCGGTCACTATGAAAACAGCGCATCAGGCTGCCAACTTAATTTCCGTGCAAATGGACAAATTGAGTTAATTCAAGGTTCTCAGATTTATCGTTCTGCATTGAGTGCTGATAGTACAGACAACTTACTGCAAACAGATGCTGCAAGTTATAGTTACTTACTTAACTCAAGCTCATCTGAACCAAACAATTCAACGCAGCAATATAATTTTATACAATTACACATTAAAACTAATAAAATCGTTAGCGCACAAGCTGGCCTTGATAGCCGCAAAGCACCAGATGTATTACAAACAAAACAATTGGAATGTAGCTTTAGCTAAGCTGTTATATACCACCAAGCAGGCAATGGATTGGCTTTTAATTGTCTGCGGTTCTGCATATAGTTGGGGTCGAACTTTGCAACTTCGGCCCAAAATGCAGGGCTATGATCGAAGTGTTTAGTGTGTGCTAACTCATGAATACAAACATAACGGGTAATTGGGGCTGGCATAAGAACCAGGCCTGCATGCAACATAATATTATGTTGACTACTACAACTTCCCCAACGTGTTTTAGGACGTCGAATTGCACATTCGGCATAACTCAGCCGAGTTTTTTGGCTAAGCTCTGACAAAAGAAGTGGCAACTCTTGTTTGGCATAAGCAATCACGGCATTTTGTAAAGCTTGATAAGGTTGTTGGTCTTTAATGAATAAATAATTATTTTCCCAATCAAATTGAAAAATACGATGTTGCTTTTGTACAACAACTTGAAAAGGCTGTTCTCTATTGAAAAAAGAAATCTCTGAAGGAATCTCAAAGGATGCTGATTGAACGTGTTGCTGTTTACTCCACGTCTCGATCAACCATTGTTCAGACTGCGCCAAAAACTGCTGAATCTGTTTCTTGCTACAAAATAGCGGGACAGTCAGTCGTATAGAGGCAGGCTCAACACGTAAGCGCAATTTTCTTGCCCTTACGTGACGAACAATTTTAATTTCTGGCATTTCCACAGACATTACTGTGCAGTACGCTCTTCAATACCATTATTTGTCGCAACAATTGCAATTGTTGCAGGGTTTAACGCAAAAATACCGTTAGTTACAACACCTGGGATATTATTGATGGTCTTTTCCAAATCAATTGCATTTAAGATATTCAAATTAAATACATCTAAAATAACGTTTCCGTTATCTGTTACCACACCTTCGCGGTAAACTGGATCACCACCTAAGCTGACCAATTTACGAGCTACAGCAGAGCGCGCCATTGGAATTACTTCTACTGGTAATGGGAAATCACGACCAAGTTGATCGACCCATTTCGAATCATCAACAATACATACAAATTTTTTAGCAATTGAAGCTACAATTTTTTCACGAGTTAATGCTGCTCCGCCGCCTTTGATCATATGCATATGACGATCAATTTCATCTGCACCATCTACATACGCATCTAAGCCACCTACATGGTTCATATCAACCACTTCGATACCTAATTTTTTAAGACGGTCTGCTGTTGCTTGCGAACTTGCTACCGCTGCTTCTAGCTGTAATTCAGGCAACAAATCGATTAGAAAATTTACAGTACTTCCAGTTCCTACCCCTAAAATGCCACCTTTGGGTAAGTGTTTTAAAGCAGCTTTCGCAGCAGCTTGTTTCTTTTCATCTTGGGTTGCATATAGGCTCATTACATCACTCAACTATTTTTTGACATTTATGCGCCAATAATCGGCGCAAATGCACAAGGGTTTGCTACAATAATTTCCTATTTTAAACTGTTATAGGGAAGATGAACATGCTGTCTCGTGTGGTACGACAAATTTTACAAGCAACGGTTTATGATGTTGCAATTGAAACACCTCTCGAAGCAGCTCCACGAATTAGTCAAAAATTAAATAATACAATTCGTTTTAAGCGTGAAGATTTACAACCAGTTTTTTCTTTTAAATTACGCGGTGCTTATAACCGTATTAGTCAAATACCGAAAGATCAACTTGAGCGTGGTGTGATTTGCGCATCTGCCGGCAACCATGCACAAGGCGTTGCATTGTCTGGTCAACGTTTAGGCATTCCTGCAATTATTGTTATGCCAAGCACTACTCCTGATATTAAAGTTCAGGCAGTTAAGCGATTAGGTGGCCAAGTTGTATTACATGGCGATAGCTTTGACATTGCAAACAAATATGCTCAACAACGTGCCGAAGCAGAAGGATTAGTTTTTATTCCTCCTTATGACGATGAACTGGTTATTGCTGGTCAAGGTACGATTGCGAATGAAATCTTACGCCAATGGCGCGATGTGGAATATGTATTCGTTGCTGTTGGTGGTGGTGGTTTAATTGCTGGTGTAGCTGCCTACCTAGGTGAAGTTGCACCACATGTAAAAATAATTGGTGTTGAATATGAAGAGTCTGCTTGCTTAAAAGCAGCTTTAGAAACCAATGAACGTGTAGTGCTACCACATGTAGGCTTATTTGCAGATGGTACAGCAGTTGCCCAAATTGGTGCTTTGCCGTTTGATATTATTCGTCTTCGCAAATCAGATAATTCTGGCCCAATTGTTGAGCCAGACATTGTTACTGTAAATACAGATGAAATCTGTGCTGCAATTAAAGATACCTTTGATGAAAACCGAAGTATTGTTGAACCATCAGGTGCAATGGCCTTAGCTGGTATTAAAAAATATGTGGCTGAGCATAAAATTAGCGGTAAAAACATGGTGTCGATTGTTTGTGGTGCCAACATGAACTTTGACCGTTTACGTTACATTGCAGAGCGTACTGAACTAGGTGAGCAACGCGAGGCAATTTATGCGGTTACGCTTTCTGAAGAAAAAGGCGCATTCTTAGGTTTCTGCCGTGCCCTACAAGGCCGCAATATTACCGAGTTTAACTACCGCGCAAATAACACAGAAGAAGCACAAGTTTTTGTGGGTATTAGCTTAAAAGGTGGTGATGCTGAACGTCATGAAATTTTAGAGCAACTTAAACAACAAAATTATGTTGTCGATGATTTATCTGATGATGAAGTTGCTAAATTGCATATTCGTTACTTGATTGGTGGTCATGCCAATCTTGACGATGAAAGATTGTTCCGTGTTGAGTTCCCTGAACGTCCAGGTGCATTACTCACCTTCTTAACTCGTTTAGGCCCAACCCACAATATTACGCTATTCCACTACCGAAACCACGGTGCTGCTGAAGGCCGCGTATTGGTTGGTTTACAAGCAACAGATGCCAAACAAAATCCAGATGGCTTAATCGAAACTCTAGAGCAAATTAGCTATCCATATGCAGAAATTACTGACAATGTGGGTTATAAGCGTTTCTTGAAATAATCTTTTATTTTGATAAAAAAGCCGGCAAATTTGTCGGCTTTTTTATGATTTAAGCTCAATATTTTTTATATTTACATTGCTTGTCTTTATCTCAAAGAAAATTTCATTAAAAATAAAGCCCTAATTAAGTATAAAAGGTTATTTATGGCACAGTTCGCGGTCATCGGCTTGGGAAGTTTTGGAGCAACAGTTGCTCAAGAACTCACAAAATTAAATCATGATGTTATTGGCATTGATACAGTCAAAAAGAATGTAGAGAACCTTGCCGATGTTTTAACTCATGCTGTCATTGCTGATGCTACAGATGAACATGTACTAGATGAATTAAACATTCAAAATTGTGATGCAGTTGTGGTTGCAATTGGTGAAGATATTGAAGCCAGTATTTTATGTGTGCTGAATTTAAAAAATCTCGGTATTGATAAAATTTGGGTAAAAGCAAAAACTAAAGCCCATCATACAATTTTATCTCACCTCAATATCAATAAAATCATTCATCCTGAAGAAGACATGGGCGTACGTGTTGCGCAAGCACTCAATTACCCTATGGTGAGTCGTTACATGTCTTTAGATGATGATCACTATATTGTGAAAATTGATATTCCCGAGAAATTAAATGGTATTAACTTGTATGGAATTATGCAGCAAGCACCACAGGTTAAAACACTACTTGTAAAAAGACAGCAGCAAATTCTATTTGAAACTGATGAGACTTTTACCTTAAAAATGCATGATATTATTATTTTGGAAGGTCATTTACAGCAGCTTAAAAAACTCTCACATTGTTTCTTATAAGAAAACGAACTAGAAAATATGTCTCTTAAACCTAAGCCACACAAAACACTAAATTTAAGTCCTCCATCTTTATTAGCGTTAGGGTTTCTAGCATTTATTATATTCGGCACATTGTTGCTTAAGCTTCCTATTGCCAATAACGGACATGTCAGCTGGATGGATGCATTATTTACAGCAACCTCAGCGGTTACCATTACAGGTTTATCTGTTTTAAATATTCATCAATCTTTTACACTTTTTGGGCAAGTCATTATTTTATTACTGATTCAGTCAGGTGGTTTAGGCTTCATGACTTTTGCAATTTTGGCCGCACTAAGTCTATCGCCGAAAGTTGGCCTTAAGCAGCAAATGATGGCTCAAGACAGTCTTGGTCAAACTAGCCTCTCTAAAGTGACTTTTGTTGCAAAAGGTGTTGTCGCCTATACTTTTCTTTTTGAATTGATCGGAACCATAATTCTTACGACTGCATTTACACCTGCGTTTGGTTTTGCTCGCGGTTTGTATTATGCAATTTTTTATAGTATTTCTTCATTTAACAATGCGGGTTTTTCTTTATTTAATAATAGTTTAATGGGATTCCAAAACAACTATGTCATCTGCCTTACAGTGAGTTTACTTTATATCTTAGGTGGACTTGGCTTTTTAGTTTTGATGGATATTAAGCAGAATAAAAAGTGGAAAAAACTAAGCCCCAATAGCAAACTCATACTTACAACAATAGCAATTATTAATTTAGTCGCCTTCATATTAATCTGGGCTCTAGAAGCGCAGAACCCACATACATTAGGAATGCTGAGTGTAGGCGATCAAGCTTTACATGCTTGGTTCCAAGCAACTGTTCCACGATCTTCAGGGTTCAACACCATTGATACTGGTGCAATGACCAATAGTAGTTCCTTGGTTATGATGCTGCTTATGTTTATTGGTGGCGGCTCACTGAGTACCGCTGGTGGTATTAAGGTAGGAACCTTTGCGATATTAGTTTTAAGTGTACTTTCATTTCTAAGACGTACAGATGAAATTAGAGTCTTCAATCATTCTGTTTCTCATGAAACTACTTATAAGGCCTTAGCAGTTACTGCAATTACCAGCATTCTTATATTTATTGGGTTCTTCATACTTTTGCTTTTAGAACCGAAAGCTGACTTTATGAACTTATTATTTGAAGTGGTCTCGGCAGCCTGCACAGTTGGACTTTCTCGTGGTATTACCCCAGATTTACATAATGGTAGCCTGTTTATCTTAAGCCTACTTATGTTTGCAGGAAGACTTGGACCTTTAACTCTGGCATATTTGATCGCCACACCTAAAAAGAGTCGCCTCAAACATCCTCAGGCCAACATTCAAATTGGTTAATAAAAAAGCCGCTTTTACAGCGGCATTTTTATAGGCTTGAACTTAGTACCAGTTCATGAGTGAAACACCCAAACCTGCATAAGTTGCGCGGTGGTTATAGTCAATTAAGCTTTCACCATATCCATTAAATAGCTGAAAGTGACCACGTAACTTACCACTAATTGGGAACGCCCAGTCAAACTGAACTGCACCATGCGACTCATCACCACCTTTTAAAGAGTGACGTAGCATTAAAGAGAAATCGTTATCTTTCCACTTATAAAAAGCAGTTAAATCCCCACGCCCAACATAATCTTCAATATCAGGGTTGTTATCATCTTTGGCAGCTTCATTAATGCGTACCCAAGGACGAAGCATGACAGCAAAGTTACCACGCTCTAAGCCCACATTAAAAATGACACGGTTCCAGCTACGAGATAAAGGATCTGAACGACCATTTGACTGGTGATTTAAAGTTACACCTAATAAACGACCATCTAAACCGAGCAACTCATAGTTTGTTCTAAACATTAAACTTGCTTCAGGCTCATAGTTCGTTTCACGGAAAGGACGAGATTCTTTAGCATTAAATGTCTGCCAACGTGAAGATTGCGTATATCCCACCCACAAATCACCATTGTTGCCAAAAATATTTTCCCAAGCTTTCGTTTTCAAAGAAATTTGAAATTTAGTTTCCGTAGATTTCAAATCTTGAGCTTCTTTAACAGTGTTATTGGGATTTGGACTACTTGGAAATTCATTTTTATCGCTAGTCCAAAATACAGGTAGTAGATAGACAGGCTGATAAGCACGAATATTCCAAACACCGAGCTTACTCTTTTCAGATAACTCCCACCGTTGGTCTAGTAAAGAAGTAGTAGGCTCAATTTTTGGAGCCTTCCCTATTACTTTTATATTACTAACCGTATCTACAACCTTCTCTTTAAATGTTTCAGGTTGAACAGCAGGCTGATCAACTTTTTTAACAGGCTCTGGGACTGCTGCAGCTTGCAGAGCGGGCAAAGCCGAGGGTTTAAATACAGAGTCATAACAAGCTAGGCGATCAGCATTTGAAGCAAGGGCAACACATGCATCTACGGTCGCAGGTTTTACAGGGGCTAAGGTGTCAGCATATGCCACCGACGCACATAAGCAGCTAAGCAGGGTTCCCATACTTAGCTGTAATGATGTGCGTTCAAATTGTCTGAACGCCATGTTCATCTCCAATTTTTATTTTAATTAACTTGTTTAATTGTAAAGCCCAGTTGCTGCAATTCATCACGTTTTGCAAAAGGTGCAACCACAGCTTTTACAGGTGTTTGTTCAATTAAATATTGACGCGCAACACGCTGTAAGTCTTCTAGAGTCACATGCAATAGTCTTTCACGTAAGGTACGGCGGAAAGCTGGAGTTCTTGCATGTAACAGTGCATAACATGCTGTAATTGCTTCACCTGCTGGTGAACCAGGTTTGTCCATACTCGCCACGAGACCAAGAATTGCTTCTTCTAGTTGATGAGGTTGTTGCTCCGTAGTTAGCAACCATTGCACACTCGCTTCAAAGTCTTTAAACGTTTCAGCTAAACGTGGGTCACGGTAACTAAAGAAACGGAATGAACATGCATTTCCATCATAGCTAGCACCACCACCATAAGCACCACCTTTTTCACGAATAGCGCTGTGTAAGAAACCATTACGCAAGTAGGCTGCCAACACCATTAAAGGTGCTGCATCTGGATGAGACACTTCAACTGCTTGATATCCAGAAGCACAGAACTGAACATTGGTTTGAATTAACCAAGCTTCATGTTCGTTCGTATTTTCTTGCTCAACTTGAGTTAACTCAGTTGCTGCTTTATCAACGTTTAATTTATCCCAAACGTTTTGAATTTCTTCAACTAAACGCTCTGACTGATGCTCTTCACATACCAATAAGAACTGTTTAGGTGCTTGCAATAATTTGGTATGGATATGCTTCAATTCAGCAATAAGTGCATCGTAAGCGGCATCGTCTTGAGTAATTTTAGTAACAAGCTCACCCAACCAGTTCAACGCACCTAAGCCTGTGTTTTGATAGTCGCGTTGAGCTAATGCACTCATATTACGAGAAGCAATCTGCATCGCATAACTATGACCCGCGCCTGACAAACGAGACTGCCAACGTGTCTTACGTTGCTGTAACAACTCAATAATGCGCTCTTTCTCATCGAAGCGAAGTTGTTCAAATGCTAGTTTTAATAAATGAATTGCATCGAACTTCTGAGTTAAAGATTTAGTCGTTAAAGTTAACCAAGCACTAATTTTGTCTTTATCGTCAACTTTACTGCGTAACGAAGCACCCATTCCCAAACCACCACTTACAGCTGTTTGTAAGTTTTGTAGTTCAAGATAGTCATACTCACCTGCACCAACTTCACCCATTAAGATAGAGAGCAAATTGAAATATGGTGAGCTAACAACATCATCAGGAATCTGAATGAGGACTTGTTGATAGTAAATACCATTCGTTCCGGCATGATACAAATTCAACGGCGTATCCATTCGATTACAGATAATTTCACGCAATTGACCTTGTACAATATGCAAGTCAGCAGGAACGTCTTCTAGACCAACTTTAGGTAATAGCTCAAGATTGTCTGGTGTATCTTGACGTTCTTGTAATGCTTTGGTTTTAGCAACGATCTCTGCTTTGTCTTCTTCAGTAAGCTTTTCACCAATCGCAGCTAAACGTGCCTTTTCAGCTTCTTGCTCTTTTACTGACTTAGTTGCATCAGGTACTAAAGTCATTTGGACACGATGTGGGTTATCTAACAAATGTGTTTGAATTAAATTAGATAACCACATTGGGTCTTGAAGTTCTTCTTTGACCTGAGCAATGGCACTGTCAACATCCCAAATCTGAATTGGGTCATTATGGTGAATAGCGCCACTTAAACCATTTAAGATCAGGCTTAAGCCATATGGTGTACCGTCACCATTAATTTCACGTTGATGCAATTCGATTTGATGCAAAATCGCATCAACTAAAGCTGAATCAATTGGTTTTGCAGCTACTTCACGTAAAATATTTAAAACACCATCTTTAAAGCTTTCTGCATACTCTGGGTTTGAACCTTGAACACCACAGTAGAATGTCATTTCAAAGTTACTGTCATCTACGCCCATTAATGGACCAGTTGACTGAGCATAACCACAAGTTTCTAAATAATGACGTAGTGGCGACGCGGAGTTTTCAAGTAAAACACCTTCAACCAAACGCATACCTAGACGTAGTTTGATATCACTCGCTTGCGGTAACAACCAAGACAATACATGGTAAGTTTTATCTTTTAACTCATCTCCATCAACAGCATAGTTTTCTGTAACTTCTACAGGTGCTGTTAAACGTTTTTCTGGTTTTGAATATAAAGTTGTACCCGCAGCAAACTTATGTAGAGCTAGTTTTTCAAATTGTTCTTGTAACTCATATGCCGTTTGGTTACCGAAGGTCATAAATACCGCATTACTTGGATGGTAATGAGTTTTATAAAATTCGACTAACTGTTCATAGGTTAAATCAGGAATATCTTTAGGATCACCACCTGAGTTGTAGTGATATGTAGTTTCAGGGAATAGATGATGAGCCAACTGGTGATAAAGCTGATCAGACGGTGCACTCATTGCACCTTTCATTTCATTGAACACTACGCCTTTATATACAGGCTGACCGTTTTCAAGTTCAATACGAATACCTTCTTGAGCAAAATCAAGAGGATTTAAATTTGCTGAAAAAGCCGCATCAAGATAAACAGAGAGTAAGTTTTGGAAATCTTTCTTATTTTGAGTTGCAAATGGATAGGCTGTCCAATCTGCTGCTGTAAACGCGTTCATAAATGTATTTAATGAACGGCGAATCATTAAAAAGAATGGGTCACGAACAGGAAACTTTTCAGAACCACATAAAGCTGTATGCTCTAAAATATGTGCAGTTCCTTTAGAATCCATAGGTTGTGTTCTGAACGCAACAAGGAATACATTTTCATCATAATCAGTTGCCAAGTGATAATGCACCGCACCTGTGACTTTATGCTTATATTCAGACACTAAAATATCTAATGCTTCAACATGGTGCTGACGTAGCAACTGAAACGCAGGGTGAACAGTTTGAGAAATGGTTTCAGTGACATCTACAGTCATGTGATCTCCTAACATATCGGATAAGTGAATAAGTCTCATTATAGCCTGAGTCGGCTTGAGATTGGCGAACAAAAGCCAAGTAAAATACTATGTTTTTGTTGAGTATTAGTTTTCATGGGCATAGCTTTGATATCAAACACATAGCCCACATGGTTGTATCCTAGCAGAACAAAACCTTTTAATACTATCTATATGCTATACAACACACAAAAAAGCTCATCATTTCGATGAGCTTTTTTGGATATTTGTTAATTAAAAACGATAGCGAAGTGCGACTTGTGCATTTAGCGGGTCACCCATCATGTTTGAATCATTTGCTCCACTATGACCTGAAACAAAGTAATCGCGATCAAACAAATTATTAAGGTTCAAGTTCACATCATAACGTTCACTTTGATAACCTAAGGCCGCATTCACAACTGCATAACCTGGTAAAACGTTTTTGTTGTCTGGCGCGCTAAAACGTGATGATTCACCACGACCACCTACAGCGGCATACCAATGATCATTAATTTGGTATTTTAACCACAGGTTAGCTGTATTGTTTGGCGTAAGCGCTGAGTGATTACCCGTAAATCCAATAGTCGATTTTTCAATCTTACCATTCATATAAGAATAGCCAGCTAGCACGGACAATTGATCAGTCAACTGACCTGTTAATGAAAGTTCAACACCTCTGGTTTTTTGTTCGCCTGCTAACAGTGCTTGCGTTGGATTAGCTGGATCTTGATTTTGAATATTGGTTTGGCTCATTTCAAATAAAGCCAATGTCACATTCAATTGATCATTTACATCCCACTTTGCACCCACCTCATAATTTTCGGTTTTTGTTGGCTTTAAATCATCACTGTTTTGATAAAAAACAAATGAATCAGCCAAAGGCTGGAAAGAACGGTTATAAGAAGTATAGAGTGAAAGATTGCTTATTGGCTGATAGACCACTCCAATTCGTGGAGAATAAGTATTGTCAGTACGGTTTAAGTCTAAATTCGCGCTTGTTTTATCATCACGATCTTGAGATAAATTGTCATAACGTAAACCAACTAAAACTTTAAGCTGGTCTGTCACTGTCATTAAGTCTTGCAGATACACGCCGTAGTTTTCAAAAGTATTGCTATTGTTATTACGTGCAGCTGTAGTTCCTGTATTAATAGGCGCCCAGTACTCTAATTTAGGATCATATAAATCTGTAGTTGTTTTAGCACCTTGCCAAAGTATCTCATCTTTATGCTGCTTGCTATATTCAGCACCAATTAAGGTATTGTGCTTTAAGAAACCTGTATTAAATAAAGCACTCAATTCTTGTTGAACATACACATCATCTTCATTACGCAAGCGTTTATTTTGAGTCAAAGTAATTTTTGACTTATCAGCAGGATGCGTATCAACACTATATTGACGGTCTAATGAGTAGTTATAGTGGCGAACTGCACCATGATATTTGAGTTGATCATTAAACTCATGGTCTAAGCTGATAGTTTGACTTGAGATTTCAGTATCAACATCCCCGACTTCTTTACCGTTTAATGCACCATAAAAAGTTTTAGGATTTGTTTTAACAGGTTTACCTGTAATTGGATCTGTCGGGAAGCCTTGATCAGCTAAACGGTCATCATGTAAATAGTCGGCCTGAAGTAAAAGTTTAGTTTTATCGCTAATATCCCACTGCACCGATGGAGCCACCGCCTGACGTTTTAAAAAAGCCTGATCACGATAACCATCTGAGTCTTCAACAGCACCAGTTAAACGAACCTTAACATTCTCTGCTACTTTTTCATTCACATCGACTTCTGCGCGGCGTTGACCTGTAGTACTACCAATCAGGCTCACTTCACGCAAAGATTCATCCATTGGCTTTTTATTAATTTTATTGACCAACCCACCCGCCGAACCGCGTCCATAAAGTACAGAAGCAGGTCCTTTTAATACCTCAACTCGTTCAACATTCGACATATCACGGAAATACAATGCATCATCGCGAATACCATCTACATAGTTATCTGTGATTGCAGAGAAACCACGAATCATGACCTGATCACGTTGTCCATCACCGACACTAAAACTCAAACCAGCAACGTTTTGCAAGGCACCTTGCATAGATGTCACTGTCTGCTCTCTTAAAATTTGTTTCGGTACAACATTTACAATTTGAGGAACATCTTTTAATTGCATCAGTCCCTTAGTGGCACTGGATGCTTGACCTACTTCTTGTTTTAAACTTTTTTCCTTCTCAGCTTTTACTGAAATTGTTGGAAGATTGGTTACAGCCTGTGAGGCTGTCTCTGCGGCATATACATGGCCTGTTATAACCCCAAATGATGAAATAAATAAAATAGAACGCTTCATGTAAGTTCGCTACGAATAATTTCACGCGAAGTTTCAATGAAATACTATACCTTTGTAAATATTATCAAGAATCATTATTAATTGATAATATTTATTAAAAGGATTATTTCAATAGCCTAGTCAAAACACACTTCGTCTGCTAATCGCTGAATTAACTGAATTTTATTCAACAAACTACAGCAAAGGTGAGCAATGGTGTAAACTTATAAATCTGATTTTTTACTCTGTGACAACACATATGGCAACTGTAGATCTTTTTGCAATTGGTAATGCATTAATCGACCAAGAATTTAAAGTGTCTGATGATTTTCTTAGTCAGCAAGGCTTACAAAAAGGCACCATGCAGTTGTCTGACGGTGAAACACAATCTGCTTTATATGAAAAATTAAAGCAAACTCAAGATTACAAAGGTCAAGCAAGTGGTGGTTCTGCAGCAAATACAACTGTAGCCTTTAGTGCATTAGGCGGTAGCGCTTTTTATGGGTGTCGTGTTGGTCATGATCAATTGGGCGAAATTTATCTACAAGGTCTAAACGAAGCTGGCATCCAAACCACTCCTAAGTCAATCAGTGAAGGTGTAACAGGTACCTGTATGGTACTTATTAGCCCAGACTCTGAGCGTACCATGCATACTTATTTAGGTATTACGGCTGAACTTTCTCAAGATCAAATCGATTTTGAGCCGTTAAAAACAGCAAAATGGCTTTATATTGAAGGTTATCTTTCTACAAGTGAAACAGCTCGTAAAGCAGTAAAACAAGCACGAGAAATTGCAAAAGCTCACGGCGTTAAAATCGCTTTATCTTTATCAGATCCTGCAATGGTTCAATATGCCCGTGAAGGTCTAGAAGAGCTGATGGATGATGGTGTAGATTTATTGTTCTGTAATGAACAAGAAGCTTTAATGTATACCAATACGACTACCGTAGAAGATGCACTTACTCAATTACGCTTTAAAAACCACACCATTGTGATTACACAAAGTGCAAAAGGTGCTTTAGTTGCAAACCCTACGCAACATTTTCATGTAGCAGGTCGTCATGTCGAAGCTGTAGATACAAATGGCGCTGGTGATGCTTTTGCAGGCGCATTCCTCTATGCATTAAACCATCACGAAGATTTAAATGCTGCTGCACAGTTAGCCATCCTAATTTCTAGTGAAGTTGTGTCGCAATTTGGTCCTCGTTTAGCCATTAATGACTATGCTAAACTTCTTGAAAATTTTCAGAAGGAATGTGCTTGAAATGGAAAGGATCTGTATGACGGAAGAAGTTCCTGAGCGTGAAGCTAGAGCTTTTGACACTTTACAAGGAACGACTATTTTCATTACACAGCGTGATGGCTCATTCTATGCTTATCAGAATTTATGCCCACATTTGCAAACAGAACTTGAATACTTAGAAAATCAATTTCTAGATCAAGACCAAGAATATATTCAATGTTCTACTCACGGTGCTTTATTTAACGTGGAAACTGGTGAATGTATATCAGGTCCTTGTTTAGGTGATTTCTTAAATAAAGTTGAGATTAAAGTCCATTCAGATGGCGGTATTTATATCGTAGACTAAGATCATCAACATTAGAGTTTCTACCATGGCTGATTTCTTTTTTAATTATTATCTTATGCCATTCCATTTAAGTGTTGTGGCTTTGATATTGCTCAGCGTGGTAGAAACCATTGGTATGTATATTGGATTACGTCCAAGCCAACTACTTAAAAAAATTGCACCCGACTGGCTTACTAACTCCCCATTACTGAATGTTAAATTTTCTAAAGCTCTAATTTTCGTTTTTTTACTTATTAATTTCAGCTTTGCAGGTTATTTCTTACAACTCTCTTTCTTTGCAATACAGCATTACTTTATTACTCCTTTTTATTTAATTATTCCTGCACTGGTCATCGCAATCTTTTTTACTGTATTCATGATCCACTGTCTTGACCAAGTGATTAAACCAAAGCTCACTCACACCAATTACAATCTGTTAGGACGACTAGCAACTATCTCAAGTGGCAGTGCTAGACCAGGTTTTTCAGCTCAAGCACGCGTAAGAGATGAATTTGGTCAACTACATTATGTTCAAGTTGAACCAGAATATGGTGAATTAGAATTATATTCACAAGTGATTTTAGTGAGAGTTCAAAAAAGCCACTATCTTGCAAAAAAGATTTCGATGTCCAACGACTTATTTGCACCAGACTAATTTTTATACTTTTATACCCTTCTTAAGATTTATCAAAACAATATTTTTTTATGGATGCTCTTTCTTAACTGAGTCATATCCACTCCCTTCTATTTGTTCATTTTTTATTTTAAACCAACCAAAACACTCAGAATAAAAAATAACCAAGTATTTTAGTTGGATTTAATTTTTATTATTTACAAGTGTTTTAGTTGGATTTAATAATCAATTCAAACTATTTTAGTAAGATATTTTATTTAAAATTATTTAAACACCTAAGCTATTGTTTTAAATAAATAATATAATTAAGTTTTTATTTAAAATATATTTATTGTTTATTTTTAATATATTTTGATTAATAATAAAATTAATATGTATCGAGGTTTATTTTATGAGCCTTAAAAATCTAGATATTAATGCCAAATTAGTTAGAGAAATCACGATTATTCTAATAATTAAAGTCGTACTTCTCTTAACAATCAAACATATTTGGTTTGATGCTCCCACCATCCCCAAAAATTTCGACAATCAAGTCGCTGAGCATATTGCTGGCGATAATACTTCCCATATTAAGGAGACACGTTGATGATTTCTGAAAGCGTGGTTGATCTTTCGCGGTTCCAGTTTGCGATGACCGCAATGTATCACTTTCTTTTCGTACCCTTGACCCTAGGCCTTGCATTCATTCTGGCTATTATGGAAACCACTTACGTTATATCGGGTAAAGAAATTTACAAGGATATGACTAAATTTTGGGGAAAACTATTCGGTATTAACTTTGCCTTAGGTGTAACTACTGGCCTCACCATGGAGTTCCAATTCGGAACAAACTGGGCATATTACTCACACTATGTTGGTGATATTTTCGGTGCCCCATTAGCAATTGAAGGCTTGATGGCATTTTTCCTTGAGTCAACATTTATCGGTTTATTCTTCTTCGGATGGGACCGTCTGAGTAAAGTACAGCATTTAGGGGTTACTTGGTTAGTTGCCCTTGGCTCTAATATGTCAGCTCTCTGGATTTTAGTTGCCAATGGCTGGATGCAAAACCCTGTAGGTGCAGCATTTAACTTTGAAACAATGCGTATGGAGCTTGTAGATTTCGGTGCACTTATTTTTAACCCTGTAGCACAGGTTAAGTTTGTACATACTGTTTCTGCTGGGTACGTAACAGGTGCAATTTTCGTACTCGCAATTTCAAGTTACTACTTACTTAAAAAACGTGATCTGCCTTTTGCCCGCCGTTCATTCGCGATTGCTGCCATTTTTGGTCTTGCCTCTACACTTTCAGTGATTTTGCTTGGTGATGAGTCTGGTTATGAACTAGGTGATGTACAAAAAACTAAACTCGCTGCAATTGAAGCAGAATGGGATACTCACCCTGCTCCAGCTCCATTTACTTTATTTGGTGTGCCAAACCATGAAGAAATGCGAACAGACTATGCAGTTAAAATTCCTTATGCATTAGGTCTAATTGCAACTCGCTCAACAACCAAAGAAGTCACTGGTCTAAAAGACTTAATGCAACAGCACGAAGTCCGTATTCGTAACGGTATGCTTGCTTATGCTGAACTTGAAAAACTACGTGCTGGAGACCGCTCACCAGAGTTATTAGCTTCATTTGAAAAAAATCAAAAAGATTTAGGCTATGGCTTACTTCTTAAGAAATATGCACCAAATGTCGTGGATGCAAGTGAACAAAACATTCAAGCCGCTGTTAAAGACACCATTCCAAATGTGACTGCTCTATTCTTCTCATTCCGTGCAATGGTGGCCTCTGGTTTCTTAATGTTGCTTCTTTTCATTTTAGCCACTTGGGCTGTAGCAAAAAGAAATGCTGAAAATAAACCGTGGTTACTTAAATATGCATTGTTTGCGTTACCACTTCCATGGATTGCAGCTCAAACAGGCTGGTTCGTTGCTGAAGGTGGCCGTCAACCTTGGTCTATTGGTGAAATTCTACCAACTCACTTATCAACTTCGAGTTTAAGTACAGGTGATGTATGGGGCTCTATCCTCGCGTTAGCAGCGTTCTACACTGTCCTGCTTATTATTGAAATGTACTTAATGATTAAATTTGCTCGCTTAGGACCAAGCTCACTTCATACTGGTAAATATCATTTTGAAAAGCAAGAGACAAAAGCAGCTGTTAATGGGGAGGCTTTATCATGATTGAATACGAACTCCTAAAAATCATATGGTGGGTGTTAGTTGGAGTCTTACTCATCGGGTTTGCTTTAACCGATGGCTTCGATATGGGCTCAATGGCACTTATGCCTTTTGTTGGTAAAACTGATAATGAACGCCGTGCGGCTATTAATACCATTGCACCGCACTGGGATGGAAATCAGGTTTGGTTTATTACTGCAGGTGGTGCCTTATTTGCTGCATGGCCAATGGTTTATGCAGTTGCATTCTCGGGAATGTATTGGGCCTTATTACTTGTGCTATTTGCTTTATTCTTACGGCCAGTAGGTTTTGACTATCGTTCTAAACTTGAAAATACAAAATGGCGTAACTCTTGGGATTGGGGACTATGTATAGGTGGTGCAGTGCCTGCTCTAGTTTTCGGTGTAGCGTTCGGTAATTTATTCTTAGGTATCCCTTTTAGTTTAGATAGCACATTGCGCTCTGAATATTCAGGTAGCTTCTTTGCTCTTCTTAACCCATTTGCCTTAGTTTGCGGTATTGTTAGTTTATCTATGTTGTGTGCGCATGGTGGTGCTTGGCTAATGCTACGTACAGACGGCGCTTTAAAACAACGTTCTGCTAAAGCCACACAAATTATGGCAGCAGTATTCTTAATTTGTTTCCTTGTCATTGGTGCATGGTTGTACTTCGGTCAAGTACCAGGTTATAGCTATGCAACCGCAATTGATCCAAATGCTGCCCTTAATCCTTTGGCGAAACAAGTCATCACAAATAATAACCCTGGTTGGATGAACAATTACAGTAACTACCCAATCACTAAAGTTGCTCCAGTTCTCGCAATTTTAGGGGCACTTATCGCACTCTTTACGGCATCTAAAGCAAAAGCGGGTTTAAGTTTTGCTGGAACAAGCTTAATGATTGTAGGTGCAATCTTAACTGCTGGGTTTGCTCTTTTCCCATTTTTGTTACCATCGAGTGTTAATCCGAACTCTAGCTTAACAATGTGGGATGCTGTATCAAGTCATCGTACTTTAGGTGTTATGACAGTTGCTGCTTGTATATTTGTTCCAATCATTTTGATATATACCACTTGGTCGTATTACAAAATGTGGGGCGTGATTACCAACAAACATATCGAGTCAAACTCGCACAGCTTGTACTAATAAGGAGAAGCATATGTGGTATTTCGCATGGATTCTTGGAATTTTGATGGCATGTTTTGCGGGTGTACTCAGTGCGCTTTATATCGAACATCATCAAGATTTAGATGAGGAATAGATCATGGCAAATGCAATGACAACACCAAGTCAACGAAAAGCTCAAGCATTTGCAATGGCCATTTCATTTCTGTTGGCATTGCCGCTTGCTGCAATTTTATTGGTTCATCCTTCACTGATGCTAGATGCAAACGGACACTACAACCATAGTCAGCTTATGCTGGTTATGGTGGGAATTTCCGGAGGCTTTATCTACGGTGTTGGTTTCGTACCGCACTTCTGGTTATGGAAATGGTTATTTAGCCCTTGGATAGCTTGGCCTCTTATGCTGTTAGGCTATTACATCTGGTTTTTAACCTAAAAAAAGGACCTCATTTGAGGTCCTTTTTCATTTCAATCACTTGTATAGGCACAAGAGGGACTCCAACATCTGCTTCATATGGATATGGTTCTACATGACCTGTTTTTGTATATCCGCGTCTTTCATAATAAGCAATCAGTTCTGAACGAACATCTAATACATACATGATCGCACTGTCTAATTCAGGGACTTTTTGCAAAGCAAACTGTTCTGCATATTCCAAAACACAACTGCCTACTTTCATGTTCTGTAAATTAGGATCGGTACAGAACGTTCCAATCTCAACATTATTATCCTGAAAATTTAACCCGATACACGCAACAATTCTTGAAGAATCTATTTCTGCAACTATTAGTAATGAATTAGACAACTCTAATTGCTGTTGTAGTTGCTCTTGGCTAATACGTTGCCCTTTTACAAATTCAATTTCAGTTGTCCAGCTTCTACCTTGTTGTTCTCTATACGATTGATTAATTAAATCGACCAGTGACGTTATGTCACTCAATTCTGCTAGACGGAAATTTAAATTCATCATAAATATGCTTAGGCTATTTAAAATATTATAAAAATAAAGCCGATATTAAATCGGCTTTATTTTGAATAGCAATAATTTAATTTGATTGTTCTGCCAACCAAGCCATAAATTTTTGACGCTCAGCTTTAGAAGATTTCTGCCACACTTCAACCAACCGTTGATCATTGCTTTGCGCAGCACCTGTCGAAGGAACCGTTGCAGCAACAGATGTAGTAACTTGAGAAGTAGATGGCTTGGCAGCAGCATAAACAGCTTGAGGCTGAGGTTTAGAAGGTTTTGTTGTAAAGTCTGCTACCTTACCCAACAAGCCAGTTGCAAACCAAGGTTTTGCTTCGTTGTTTGCACCAGTTTGCTGAACAACTAGTTCATTATTTGAATTATATAAAGCCACTGTTGGTTGCTCAGCATATTTCTTTGCTTGCTCATATTTTTTTGGCACATCAACCATCGCCAGCTTATAAGTTTGACCGTCTTTTAATGTTGGTGTTTGAATTGTAACCACGCCCGACTTAACGATATCGTGCTCACCATTTAAATGTTCAAAATATTCTTGATAACGTACACTTAAGTTTGTTTCGCCGGCATCGACTTTGTAACTATTTTTAGAAGAACGAAATAATCCAGAGTTGACTTCTTGACCATTCACCGCAAGGATTACAATTTCCTCTGGTGCTGTAATTGTAACTGCTGAAAATACTGAACCGCTGAGTAATAAACCAATCGCAGCAACACTTAATCTTAAAGCCATCTGTTCACGTCTCTATAATATTTAATAGTTTGTAAAAACATGAGCAATATGCAACATGATTATGACCATTTTATGACAAGCTTTATGTATACAAACTTAGCCTTAATTTTTTTAAAATATATTATTGAATTTTAGTCATTATCTATTTTAAAACAAAGTTACAACCCATTTTTCAAGCAAAAAAAAGAGCACCTACAAGGTGCTCTTTTCATCAACCAAACTTAGTTGAATGTTTTAAAACGATCTTCATCGCTAATAAATGCTTTCTCACCAGCAGGAGCTTCAACAGAACCAAATACTAGCTGAGCACGTAATTTCCAATTTGCAGGTACATCAAATGCAGCAGCAGCATCTGCGTCAACAATTGGGTTATAGTGCTGCAAAGAAGCACCCAAGCCTAGCTCTGAAAGTGCCGTCCAAGTTGCGAACTGAGCAATTGCAGTTGAATGTTCAGACCAAACTGGGAAATTGTCTGCATACAATTCAAATTGCTCTTGTAAGCTTTTAATAACAGCTTGATCTTCATAAAATAATACTGTACCAACACCAGCAACAAAACTATCAATTTTCGCATTTGTACCAGCAAAAGAATCTGCAGGAACAATTTTACGTAATGCTTCACGAACTAAATTCCAAAATTTAGCATGTGATTCACCATAAAGTGTCACTACACGTGAAGATTGTGAGTTGAATGATGATGGGCTATGTTTAACCGCTTCACGAATTGTTTCTTCAATTTTAGTGCGATCTAATGCAACATTTTTACCAATTGCATAAATAGTACGACGGTTTTTAATTTTATCTAAGAAAGTAGACATTTTGTTATTTCCTACCTATTTGATTGACCATTGGCCGTTGTTTGGGAATGAATATAGTCTATGAAACTCATTTCTTATAATCAGCATTAAAAATATGACAGTTCGTTTTATTTTCGCAACAATAAAAAAAGATATTAATATAAAAAAACCTCACTATTTCGTGAGGTCTTATCAACTTAACTAAACATTATTTTTCTGTTTCAAATAATGCTGCTACAAATGATTTCGCCGAGAACGGTCTTAAATCATCAATTTTTTCACCAACACCAATGAAACGAATTGGCACATGAGTACGGCTTGCAATATTGAACAGTACACCACCTTTGGCAGTACCATCTAACTTAGTAATAGTAATACCAGTTAAACCCACTGCTTGGTCAAATTCTTGTACTTGGTTAATTGCATTTTGCCCTGTACCAGCATCCACTACTAACATAATTTCATGCGGCGCGGTTGCATCAATTTTTTGCATAACACGCTTAACTTTCTTAAGCTCTTCCATCAAGTTGCTTTTGTTATGTAAACGACCTGCGGTATCCGCAATTAGTACATCAATACCTTTTGCACGCGCACTTTCAAAAGCATCAAAAATAACCGAAGCACTGTCCGCACCGTGGCCTTGAGCAACAACAGAAATATCGTTACGCTCACCCCAAATTTGCAATTGTTCAGTAGCAGCTGCTCGGAATGTATCACCTGCAGCTAGCATTACTTTTTTACCTTCGCCTTGTAAACGCTTAGCAAGTTTACCAATTGTCGTTGTTTTACCTACACCATTCACACCAACCATTAAAATCACATATGGCGATTTATTTGGGTCAATATGTAAAGGCTTAACACGAGGCGCAAGCAAAGCAACCAACTCTTCTTGTAAAGCTTTATAAAGTGAATGTGAATAAATCAAATCGCCACGAGCGGTACGTTCAGTCAAGTTGGTAATAATTGTTTTGGTTGCTTCAACACCAATATCAGCAACCAATAACTGCTCTTCTACTTCTTCAAGCAACTCATCATCAATTTCTTTACCACCAATTAAGATGTTAACCATACCATCAGTGAAATTACGACGGGTTTTAGTCAAACCATCTTTCATTCGTCCAAAGAAACCAGATTTTGGCTTTTCTGACTCTAAAGAAGGTGCAGTTTCAACAGCTTCTTCAACTTTTACTTCTTGCTTAACAGGTGATTCAACGATAGGAACATCGATAGCAGGTAAATTAGGCAATGTGACATCGTCATCCCCGATCTCAGCATCTATCAAGAATTTATTTTGCATATTCGATTGTTGTTGCATGCCGATTCCTTGAAAAGCAGCGTGTTAAAAAACGGAAAGTTTAGCATAAATTCAAGTTTTTGCCTGCTCCAATAGCGAGCAAAACCTTGTTGAAATAAAGACAATACTTATTGAGTATCTTCTTGCGCTAATGCTGGATATTCTTTGATATGATTGTGTTCAAATTGATAAGCATGCATTAATTTCAGATACTCTGCTCGATGAATCTCAGATTGAGTCATAATCAACTCAGCCATATCCTGAGTTCTAGGATAAGTCGCCTGTCGAGAAAGTTGTACAATTCTTTGGTATTGCTCTGAATTGACAGGACGAAGTAATGCTAAATAAGAAAGTACAAAAATACAGGCAATAATAATAATCACAACTAGATTAAAACATTGCTCTGCCTTTAACTCAGACTTTAATTTAAGAAAATTTTGTTTGAATGTGAGCATGACCTACCTCTAATTTATGTAGTGTAGGGTTCAATGCACTTCAGCACAAGATCAAAATCCAGTAAGGCTAATATTCTTTATCCTTACTGGATCACAAACTTTAGCTGATGAGAGATCGAATTACAGAGAAGTATAAAATTGCAGCAATAATCACTAAAACAAGGAACATAGCAAAAATGCTCAAACCTTCTTCTGCATCTGCCGGGTGCAATTCATCTTCATCTGCAATTTTTCTAAGCTCACCATCATATATATTATAGAACTGAGCTTTTTGACTAGGATCTAATTGGCTAGCGTAATCAAAAACGCGTTTCCTTTGTGCCAAACAATAATCACCTAAATGTATTTCTTGATGAAAAATTGCTTCGTCTAATAATTTACGATGATAATGAGCAAGCTCTATTATTTGGTCCTCTTTAGGAGGAGTATCAAAAACAAAGCCATCGATTGTATTTGTCATAGTTATTCTCCTTGTCTTTTATTCTCATATTGATTTTACTCAAAATTATTTGCGAATAATGTTTAATCATGTATCCTAATAGTGAAATAAAGAAAGCTGATCAATAGTTGACAAATCAATTAATCTGTAATATTAGTTTAACAATTCTAAGTTAAATTAGATTAAAGGCAGCGACCTTTAGAAAAAGTAATCATAATTACAATAAGGAGTTTTATATGATTCAACGTATCTCTCATCATGATTTAGAACATGTATACGCAACTGCGGTTAACACAATTCACTCTCAAATGAATTTCCAAGATGCGGTTGCACAGTTAGAAGAAGTTGCTCGTGCTGGTCACGGTAAAGCTGCACTATTCTTAGCAGAATTATACTATCAAGGTTTCCGTGTTGAACGTGACTCCCTGAAAGCACAATATTGGCAGAAACTGGCCACCATGCAAGCATAAAGAAACGTCACCTAGGTGGCGTTTTTTTACGTCTATAAAAAGCCAAAGTTATCAATTTTTTAGAAGCCTTACTTCACCACTTTAGTCGTGGCTCAGGTGGCGTTTTTTTATACCTGTAAAAAAAATTCGATATAGACAAATTTAGCTGTTGTTTTTCTTACGCTTCGCCAAAGCTTTAGTCGCTTTGTCTTGCTCAGGTGGCGTTTTTTACGTCTATAAAAAACCAAAGTTATCAATTATTAGAGGCCTTGCTTCGCCACTTTAGTCGTGGCTCAGGTGGAGTTTTTTTACGTTTATAAAAAACAAAATGTCATAAGCCTAATAAGGTTCTTCAATAACTACGAAAACAATATTTTCATTTGGTACTTATCATTGATATTTCTAGTCATCAATATTTGTTTACGTTTTGACACCTGTTTAAACTGAAATGTCATGTGATTCTCTTATAATAAGCTAGATAAGTTAAAACCTTTAAATTGAAAAATGAATAATTTAAGTAATCTACAACCGGTTTCTAAAGACTTGATGATCAAGATTTATATTTTAAGAACCATGATGTACTGCGGGGTTCTTTGGGGACTATTTGATGAAGGATGGGCCATTAAATCGGATCAGGAAGATTTCATTTTCCCGTTTTGGTTAAATGGAGTTCAGGCGCATCGATATGCTAAAACTCACTGGCCTAATTACAAACCTAGAAAAATCACTCCAAAAGACTTCCATGAATCTCTACTACCAACCTTAACACGGTTAAAAGTTACCCCTGCTTTATTTAATTCATCTCACCGCAAGTTAAAGCTATCTACTCAGCAAATGCATCATTTCTTTTTTAATCATCCTAAATGGCAGGTAGCTTAATTTTTAAGCCACCAAATATAGAGTGCTTTTTGAACGCTTGAGCATAAAACTTGTATTTGAGTGACTATGGAGTCTTTGCAATTTTCTAAAATCAGGCTAATTTAAATCAAAATGATAAAACAACAGGACAGAAGAAATGACTATCGTTGCACAAGTAATTAAGAACAAATCACAACAAGCTATTTTCACAATCTCGCCCGAAGCAACTGTCCTTGAAGCAATTACGATTATGGCTGAAAAAGGAATTGGAGCTTTAGTCGTAGCAGAGGGTGAAACAGTAGTCGGAATACTATCTGAGCGTGATTACACTCGAAAAGTAACTCTAATGGAACGCTCGTCTTATAGCACAACAGTTGCTGAAATTATGACAGCAAAAGTAATCACTGTAGGCCTAAACAATACAGTTGAAGAATGTTTACAGCTCATGACCGATCGTCATTTACGTCACTTACCTGTATTAGAAAATGGAAAACTAGTTGGTTTTATTTCAATCGGTGACTTAGTTAAAGCAGCAATGGAAGACCAAAAAGTTTTAATTGAACAATTAAAGCAATATATTTCTGGCTAAACGTACAAAATAAAAATGGGCGTTAATCGCCCATTTTTATTGCCTTTAAAACTTACAGATAATTGGTAATTAAAGCAACTAAACGTTCTAACAAAATATCAGCTTGAGCTTGAGTCATATTAATTGGAGGTAATAAACGAACTACAGAACCTGCTGTTACATTAATAATAAGCTTGTATTCATCACGAGCAATCGCAACGAGTTCAGCACAATCTTTAGGTAATTGAATACCAATCATCATACCAAAACCACGCACTTGTACGCCTTTATCTGCTAATTGAGCACGTAATTGATCAACAATATAGTTACCCACTACTGCTGCATTCTCTACTGCATTTTCCTTCTGGATCGTATCAATTACCGTATAAACCACACGAGAACCCAATACCGTACCACCATAAGTCGAACCATGGCTTCCAGGCCCTAATAACCCTACAGCTTTACCTTGGGTCATTACAGCACCCACAGGAAAACCATTCCCTAATCCCTTAGCAGTGGTTAAAACATCTGGAATAATATTGGTATGTTGATATGCAAAGTATTTACCAGTACGACCATTACCAGTTTGAATTTCATCTAACATCATCAACCAGTTGTGCTGATTACAAAGATGGCGAACTTCTTCTAAATAGCTAAATCCCTGTGGTGCAGTATTAATACCACCTTCACCTTGGATCGGCTCAATCAAAATAGCAACAATATCTGGATGTTGTAGAGCAGCTTCTTGAATCGCTTCGATATCACCAAATGGCACTCGAATAAAGCCTTCTACTAAAGGAGCAAAACCATCTTGTACTTTCTTGTTCCCTGTTGCAGAAAGTGTCGCCAAAGTACGACCGTGAAATGATTGTTCAGCCACAATAATCTTTGGCAGACTTATACCTTGTTGAGTACCAAATTTACGAGCAATTTTGATTGCACCTTCATTTGACTCGGCACCACTATTTGAAAAGAAGATTTCTTCCATACCAGAAACTTCAGCAAGCTTCTGAGCAGCAGCAGTTTGCCAAGGAATTTCAAATAAATTACTGGTATGTACGAGCGTTGCTGCTTGTTCAGCAATTGCTTCAGCAATAGCAGGATGAGCATGTCCTAAACCACAGACAGCAATACCCGTTAATGCATCTAAATATTCTGTACCATCTTGTGTGTATAGATATGCCCCTCGGCCTCGGACAAAACTGATCGCTTGGCGACCATAAGTAGCCATTAAGTGTGTTGGTTGATCAGGTTGTACTGGAGCTAGGGTAATATCAGTCATCACGAACTCTGTCTTTATGAGGTTTTAAGAAGGGTTTATATAAACAAAAACTTGCGCTGATGAAAAGTCTCATCACTCATTTATCTAAAATTTCGTCTGCTTTTTACTATCACTTCGTTTTATACAATAAAATATTGAATATTCTATGCAACTTTAGACAGCAAGGTGGTTTGCAAACCAATGTGAACACCCCCTATAATGCTGCAAGATTAGTTGAGGATCTACATATGACTGAACAAGCACGTGATACTGAAGCGTTAATTCGCGATCAAATTGCGAAGCATCCCGTTTTACTTTACATGAAAGGCACTCCACAGTTTCCACAATGTGGTTTCTCTGCACGTGCAGTAGAGGCGCTCAGTCAAATTGGTCGTCCATTCGCATATGTGAACATCTTAGAAAACCCTGATATTCGTGCAACTTTACCAAAAATTGCAAACTGGCCTACTTTCCCACAGTTATGGGTAAATGGCGAACTTATCGGTGGTAGCGATATCATGCTTGAAATGTTCCAAAATGGCGAATTAAAACCATTAGTTGAACAATATAGCGCAGCTCCAGAAGCTTAATAATAAAAAAGCCAATCGAAAGATTGGCTTTTTTATACCCATCAAATTAACAATCACTTATGCCGACATAACGAAACAAACCATCAACACCAAGATCTGATTTTAAAATAGTCAAATTTTTATATGATGTGCTCGTTATCGCTTCAAAAACATTCATATTTGGATCTTCATGTAACTCATCTACGTTTTGATTCATAGATTCTTCAAAACGGTCAGCCACAAATTCAAAGCCTAAATCCATTGCAATAAACAATGTATGTTCACAAGGTTGGACGTATTGCTCTTGTGACCAATCAATAACTGCAAGCTTACAAATTGGGCAAAGAATATTTGCAGTTGCATCTTTTAATTCAACTAACTGGTAAGACATACTTTAAAAAAATTTGATAAAAATATATTTTATGAAAAATAACGTATGAACACCATATTTGATTTTTAATTCGAAAAACGACACACAAAACAATTTCAATGTAATTACATTTGCATTTCAAACCATCTAACTTTGCTTTTCGAGTCCTTTTTATATGCTTTTTACAAAAAATTAAAATCAAACTTTATCGTTGCAAAAATAATAATGTAAAATCTTTAGTGTTGCATAAATAGGATATTTTAATGCTCACCGATCTTGATGATTTTTATTGTTTTGCCCTTGTTGTTGAGCATGGTGGATTTAGCGCCGCTGAACGTGTTACTGACATCCCAAAATCAAAATTAAGTCGTCGTGTTTATAATTTAGAAGAAAATTTAGGAGTTCGTCTAATACAACGCAGCTCACGCCATTTCGCCGTTACTGACATTGGTATGGATATCTATAGACATGCTCAAGTCATGATGAATGCTGCTCAAGCTGCTCATGATCTAGTCGACCACTTGAGTATTCAACCTAGAGGTGTGGTCAAAGTAAGTGTTCCTGTAGATATTGCCCAAAACCAACTACCTAAAATTTTGCCGGCCTTTTTAAAAAAATATCCTGAAATACGCTTACAACTTATCGTAAGTAACCGCCGTGTTGATGTGATTAATGAAGGTATTGATGTTGCTTTACGTGTCAGATCTAAATTAGATGATGATCCAAGCTTAGTGTTAAGACAATTTTCACTTATAGAGCAAAGTCTATTTGCAAGTCAGGCTTATTTAAATGAATTTGGCAATATCAAGACGCCAGAACAATTGAGTGAGCATCGTATTTTAAGCTTATCTGAAGAGCATTTAGACCAACAATTCACCTTACATGGACCAGACAACCAATTGAAAAAAGTCAAAGTCAGTCCAACTGTGATGGGGACCAATCTTTATATGCTTGCCCAACTCGCAAGTCAAAATTGCGGTATTGCCTTATTACCAGAAACAGCTGCTGAAGATTTTGTGAAATCCGGCCAGCTTGTACAAATTTTGCCAGACTGGAAAGCGGCTCATGGTATATTTCATGCAGTTTATCCGTCTCGTAGAGGATTGCTTCCAGCGGTACGCGTATTTATTGACTATTTGGTAGAGCATCTTTCTGAGCATTCATAATATTAAAAAATAAAAAAGTTCGATGAGACATCGAACTTTTTATACTTTTAGCGATTAAATTTTCGGATAGCTTCCCACACCTTCTGGCCATGGTGTCAACAATTCAAAACCTGTATCTGTAACAGCAACCATGTGTTCCCATTGAGCAGATAAAGAAAGATCTTGAGTAATAACCGTCCAACCATCGTTTAATTCTTTAACTTGAGGTTTCCCTGCATTCACCATAGGTTCAATCGTAAAGACCATACCTTTCTTCAAAACTAATCCTTGTCCACGTTGCCCATAATGCAGAATATTAGGCTGCTCATGATAGACTTTACCAATCCCATGCCCACAATATTCACGAACAATGCTATACCCTTCACGATGAGCAACTGATTGAATAGCGTAACCAATATCGCCTAAAGTCGCCCCAGGTTTAACTGTGTGAATACCAGCAACCATTGCTTCATAAGTTGTTTCAACTAGTTTTTTGGCATGTGGATTTACATTACCCACATAGTACATACGGCTTGTATCACCAAAGTAGCCATCTTTAATAATCGCTACATCAATATTAATAATGTCACCATCTTTTAAAATTTTATTTGGTGAAGGAATACCATGACAAACCACCTCGTTAACTGAGGTACATATTGTTTTTGTGAAACCGTGGTAACCCACATTGGCAGGAATCACTTTTAACGTATTTATGATGTAATCATTACAAATATTATCTAAATATTCGGTTGTTACACCGGGTTTAATATACTCACCTATCATTTCTAAAACTTGTGCAGCCAAACGGCCAGAAATCCGCAATTTTTCCAGGTCTTGTTCAGTTTTAATTGTAACAGTAGAAGCTCTCATTCAATTTTATCCTCGTAGACATTGCTTTTACCATGTCTACAAAAATGTAAGTTAATTTCGAATATTTTAGAACGGATGTAGAGTAGGCAGGAAGCTGTAAATGCCCAAATATTCAACATTCATAATAGAAATTGATATTTTTATTTTTACATAATTTTCTTAAAAAGTCAGATATAAAAAATCTTTTCTTTATTTCTTTCAAAGGTTTTTCAACTAGATAACTTAACCACTTGATATTTTTCATATCTCTGAATGATTTATAAGGTCGGAAAAAAAGCTTTTTCACATAAAATAGCGCTTGATCATGCTCTCGTTTGCTCTAAAATTCTTTCTTTTTTGTTAAATTTGATTTATGCAACAACTTCGTACTGGAGATATTATTGCTTTAGGTTTTATGACCTTTGCGCTCTTTATTGGAGCTGGCAATATTATCTTTCCTCCCATAGTCGCTCAACAAGCAGGTGATCATGTATGGTTGGCAGCCATAGGATTTTTGATTACTGCAGTTGGCCTACCTGTCATTACGATTATGGCACTCTCTCGCATGCAGGGTTCCATTGAAATTATTAGTTCTCCTTTAGGCCGAATAGCAAGTCTGATTTTAACTGTTGTTTGTTATTTATCAGTAGGTCCTTTATTTGCGACTCCACGTACTGCAACTGTTTCATATGAAATCGGTTTTTCATCATATTTTGGAACATCAAGTAGTAGCCTTTTAATCTATAGCGCAATCTATTTTTCCTTTGTAACTGTAGTTTCGTTATATCCAAACAAGCTTTTAGATACTGTTGGACATGTACTCGCTCCCCTAAAAATTATTGCTCTCGCAATTTTAGGAATTGCAGCGGTTATGATTCCTTCGGGCTATGTTCCTGCTCCAATCAATCATTACGTTAACTCTCCTGTTTCAGAAGGTTTCGTAAATGGTTATCTCACTATGGACACTTTAGGCGCTTTAGTATTTGGTATTGTAATTATTCAAGCAATTTACTCGCGCGGTGTTACCGATAACAGACTAGTAACCAAATATGCAATTATTGCTAGCCTTATTTCAGGTGTTGGTCTTACTTTAGTTTACTTAAGCTTATTTAAATTAGGTTTGGGTAGCCACGAAGTTGCACCAAATGCAGCAAATGGTGCTGTAATCTTACATGCCTATGTTCAACATGCTTTTGGTAATATGGGTTCATTATTCCTAACTGGCCTCATTTTCTTAGCCTGCATGGTGACTGCAATTGGTTTAACTTGTGCATGTGGTGAATATTTTGCCCAATTGACCAAGTTACCTTATAAGCTTTTAGTTTTCATTCTAGTTGGTTTCTCTTTCATTATTTCTAATCTTGGATTGACCAAACTGATTGCCGTATCTGTTCCAGTTTTAAGTGCAATTTATCCACCTGCTATTGTGGTGATTATGCTTAGCTTCTTCTGGAAATTTTGGCATAAGCCGTCTTTTATTGTTGGTTCGGTAACAAGTATTGCTTTCATTTTCGGAATCATCGATGGGCTTAAAGTTGCAGGTTTTGGAGATAATCTTCCTACGTTCCTTCAGCATTTACCATTAAATGAACAAAACCTAGCATGGCTGATCCCATCTTTAATTGTTCTTGCGGTAACAACCCTTATCGACAAAGTTAAACATAAAAACATTTAATCTGGTGTTTTTTTGAAATCGAGTTTTACCCAAACATGATTTTATATATCGAATAAAATGCTGCGTTTACCCAACCAGCATTTTATTTCAAACACCAGTATTTGATGACAATTCAACTATAGATATAATTAATTTTTACTGTAATATTACACTAAAATAATTTTTAGCTTACTCAGGAAAGAAGAGCATAAATGAAAAGTAAATATTATCTGACATTAGCAGATGCAGAGTTTTTAATGGAAGAAGCTCAAAAATATGCAATAGAACATAACTTTAAAGTGAGTATCGCTATTGTTGATGAAACAAGTTCTTTATTACTTATGAAACGTCTAGATGGCGCTTCTCCTCTCAGTACACATATCTGTCTAGAAAAAGCTAAATGCTCATCAATGAGCGGCCGCCCTTCAAAATTTTACGAAGAACTTCTTCAAAATGGCCGTCTTGGTTTCTTAAGTCTGCCAAGTGCTAAAGGTATGCTAGAAGGCGGAAAAGCGATTATTTATGAAGGCCAGATTTTAGGCGCAATTGGTGTTTCTGGTGTCCAATCTTTTGAAGATGCTGAAATTGCACAACATGCCATTGATGTGTTTTTAAAGAAACAAAGCAACTAAAGCAAATTGTAAGAAAAGAGAAATTATTTTACTTTTCACCTAAAAATTTCTCTTTTCTAAAATATTAAGTATTTTATACAAAAATATTTAATATTTACCTTTCTTATACCTTAACTATTTATAAATATAGAGGTTTTCATAAAACTGTTCAAAAAATTTTCAATTGACTATTGAATTAAGCTAAAAATACAAGTACAACATTAAACTTATTCTTGACTAAAACATTTGGTTTTAGCGCAACCACAAGGAGGGATGGAGATGTTATCATTACATTTCAACAAACAAGTCTTCATTAACACTCTGAACAGTAAAGATTCAGTTGTGTATGGAGTAACCACGCTTGCTCTTATGCTCACTTTACTGTTTCAAGGTATGATTAAAGGGAATCTGAAACCCGAGTACTTTGTATACGCCATGGTTGTTTCTTTTGTATTTTGTGTATGGGCCTTTGTCGATCACAAAATGCGAAAATTAGCTAAAAGACGAATGAGTCGACAGAAATAATAGAATTTAAAAAAATGGATGAGCGATCATCCATTTTTATTTACCTAAAAATAATAGAATGGTTCCCATTAGCAAAATAGCAGTGGCTAATAACTCAGTAATAATTAAAGCAATCATCATGAAAGTCATCAACCATGTCGGTAAACTTAAATGCCCTAACCTATGTGGTTGTTTAAACTGATTGCTCGTATCCTGCAAAATACCATGAATGATATAAACTAAAATTGAGAAACTAAAAAATAGTATATTTGCCAATACACACCATAGAGCAATATCTTCACTTAAAACGGTAAAATAGCTTAATGCAGCCAAAGTGAGTGTAGCTGCTGCATAAAGCAAACTACTTCTATGTGCAATGTCTACATAATAATGTGCACGGCTTAATTCAGAACGGCGAATTTGCCAATATTTCCATACTCCTGTTAACATTCCTATCCATAAAAAGACACCACTAAAGACAACAGCCAACTGTACAGCTTTCGATATTTCCATCATTTCCTTTATTCGTTTTATTAAAATTTGAAGAGCTGTATAACATAAATCTTGACTTTATAGTCACATTTTAATCAAGTACCTTTTCAGAACTCATGTACATTAAGATGAATGATTAAATAATTAGCTCTAAATATATGGATAAGACTTTTGAATCTTTTTGGATTACCTGTAAAGATGGCTATCAACTTGCAGCACAATTTTATCCTGCTCAAGAAAAGAAAGCTGACTACCCTATTCTTATTTGTCCAGCAACGGGTATTACTAAAAACTTTTATCACTCCTTTGCGGCATGGTTAAGCCAACAAGGCCACGATGTATTGAGTTTTGACTTCCGAGGAATTGGTGAATCATTACATGGTACTTTAAAGCAAAGTAGTGCAAGCATTACCGATTGGGGCATATTCGATATACCAGCTGCGATTGATGCTCTATTAATTAAAACTGGAGCAGATCAGGTTATTCTTATTGGACACAGTGCTGGCGGACAATTACTTGGGGTCGTGCCTAATTATAATAAAGTCGCAAAGGTTATAGCTGTTGCATGTTCAACAGGAAATATTAAAGGTCTTAAAGGAAAAACTAAGTTTCTAGCGCCAGTGATGTTTAATCTTATCTTCCCTATTTCTAGTCTCGTTAAAGGCTATGGCGCAACTCAATTCATTGGTATGGGAGAAAACTTACCTAAAAAAGTTGCTCAACAATGGCGAGAATTTTGTAGCCATCCCGGATATGTCAAAAATGCCATCGGCAAGACTATTTTTCATGATTTTCATTCAGAAATTCAGTGTTCAATTACTGCGATTTGGGCTGATGACGATGAGATTGCAACCAAATGCAATGTAAAAGAATTATTAAGTCTATATCCAAATGCAAATAAAAAAATGATTGAACTTACTCCAAAAGATTTAGGATATAAATCAATTGGCCATATGTTGTTATTCAAAAAATCACATCAAAAACTTTGGTCTATTTTAGAACAAGAAATTAATCATTAATCACTGGTTTTATTTTCGCCTCTAAGTCAGTAATCCTACTTAGAGGTTTTTTTGTATTAAAAACGAACTACTTTTTACTTAAATGCGTCGATATACATTTAAAGTTCTGCTAAGGTAATTCATCTGAAGCTGTTGTCAAAAATAAGTAAATATACTTGTTTAATGCATACAGCTTCTTTTTTTCTGTTTTAGCTAAAGCCAAAGAAATTGTTCAAGGATAATTATGCTAGCACTAGAGCCTCAACATATTCATATGAATCAACATGCTGTTGATAAAACACATGCATTAAAGTGTCTAGTAGATATATTAGAAAATGATGGGTTAGTTACACCTGAATATATAACAGGACTCATCAATCGTGAACAACAAAGCGCGACTTACTTAGGCCAAGGTATTGCCATTCCCCACGGTACTCCCCAATCACGTGAATATATTTTAAAAACAGGTATTCGCTTAGCCCATTTTCCGGAAGGCGTAATTTGGGATGGGGAAAATAAAATATATTTAGCCGTCGTTATTGCAGCAAAATCTGATGAACATTTGCAAGTTTTGCAAATTCTTACTCGCGCATTAATGCATGATGTGAGTGAACAAGTAAAAAATGCTTCAAAACCTGAACAAATTATTGAGTTACTACAAGCTCAGCCTCTATCTTTAGCACTTCATGAAAACCTCATCCAAACTGAAATTGATGCACAAGATATCGAAGATTTATTTTGGACAGCTTCTCAGACACTAAAAAAACATAATTTTGTAAAATGTGGTTTCTTAAGTTCACTCAATCCAGAACAAGCCATTCAACTGCAAGATCAAATTTGGTCCATTTCTAGCAATCAATTTGTTCAACAACCTGCTATTAGCATTACTAAACCATCAAACGTTTTAGAACTAAATGGGAAAAAGCTAAATACATTAGTTTGTATAGCAGCGAATGATCAGCTCGATAATGCAAGATTTAATCGTTTAATTGATATTTTATTCAACCCAGAACAAGTTGCAGAGTTAGATAAAACCCAAACTCCAAACGAAATTGCAAAAATTATTGGGGCTGATGTTATTCCAGACTGGCCTCAACGTTCAGTTGTATTAGCAAATGCACATGGCTTACATGCTCGACCAGCTACGCACTTAGTCAATTTGACCAAAACTTTTCAAGGCGACATTCAAGTTGCTGTAGATGATGGCAACTTTGTTTCCGCTAAAAGTTTAACTCGTCTTTTAGCCTTAGGTTGTAAACGTGGTCAAACTCTACGTTTTATTGCAGAACCAGAAACCGATGCAGTAGATGCATTAGATAAAGTGATTTTTGCAGTAGAGCAAGGCTTAGGCGAAGAAGTCGAAGCCATAGCAATAACCAGTCAAGTATCCGATCAGGTTTCTTTACAACCATCTACATCAAGCGTAAAAACACTAGGAAACAACAACACAGGAATCGCGGCATCGAGCGGTTTGGCTTTTGGACCAGTACATGTGATTAAACCAAAGGTTTATCAATATGAACGTATGGGTTTAAGCGTAAAAGCTGAAAAAGAAAATTTAGATATTGCATTACATGCCGTAAAAAACAATATCCATCAAGTTATTGCCAAATCAGATGTTTCTGAAATTAAGCAAATCTTTCAAGCTCACTTAGAAATGCTTGATGACCCTGATTTGATTAATGGTGTCTATCAAAAAATTAACCACAATCTATCAGCACCAGCTGCCTGGCATGAGCACATTGAGGCTGCGGCTAAAGCGCAGGAAGCATTACCAGATCGTTTACTCGCTGAACGTGCAACAGACTTACGTGATATTGGTGACCGTGTTTTAACACAACTATGTGGTGAAGTGGTTATTGAAGAGCCTAAAGAGCCGTATATTTTAATTATGCATGATGTTGGGCCAAGCGATGTCGCTCGTCTTAACAAAGACCGCGTTGCAGGCATTTTGACTGCTATAGGCGGTGCAAGTGCTCATAGTGCAATTGTGGCACGTGCTTTAGGTATTCCGGCTATTGTTGGTGCTGGTGAACAAGTCTTGGAAATTGATCAGAAAAGTACCCTACTCATTAATGGTGACACGGGAACTTTTGTTTTAAATCCAGATACAGTTCAAATCGAACAAGCCAAGCAAGAGCGTGAGCAACAGCGTCAAATTCGTGAAGAAGCCGAACGTCATAGCCAAGAACCTGCTATTACTTTAGATCAACACCAAATCGAAATTGCGGCAAATTTAGGTAAAGTTCAAGCAACAGCACAAGCGGTAGAATGTGGTGCAGAAGCGATTGGATTACTTCGTACAGAGCTGGTTTTCATGTCTCATAGCAGTGCACCGAGTGAAACTGTTCAAGAAGCTGACTACCGAGTGGTATTAGATGCACTTGCTGGCCGCCCACTTGTTGTACGAACATTAGACGTAGGTGGTGACAAACCTTTACCTTACCTACCAATTGCTGAGGAAGAGAACCCATTCTTAGGATTAAGAGGAATTCGTTTAACTTTAAGACGCCCTGAGCTTTTAAGACAGCAATTAACTGCTTTATTAAAAGCATCAGATAATCGTCCATTACGAATTATGTTCCCTATGATTGGGCGCGTTGAAGAATGGCGTGCTGCGAAAGCGATTCTTGATGAAGTAAGAGCTCAACATCCATGTGACAATTTACAAGTTGGCATTATGATTGAAGTTCCTTCTGCCGCTTTACTTGCACCAATTCTTGCACAAGAAATCGACTTTTTCAGTATCGGTACAAATGACCTGACTCAATATACTTTAGCGATTGACAGAGGCCATCCAATACTCTCAGCTGAAGCAGATGGGTTACACCCAAGTATTCTGAACTTGATTGATCAAACTGTTAAGGCTGCCCACAAACATGGCAAATGGGTGGGAATCTGTGGTGAGCTCGCAGCAGACCCGAAAGCTGTACCTATTCTCATGGGATTGGGCGTAGATGAACTGAGTATGTCACCAAATAGCATTCCTTTAGTAAAAGCCCAAATTCGTACGCTGAGTTATAGTCATGCTCAAAAACTTGCGCAACAAGCTTTACTGTGTGATAGCGCCCCTGCTGTACGCCAGCTCTCTGAACAAGACTTATAAAATTGGGAATAGTAATGGCCAAAATTTTAACAGTTACTTTAAACCCTGCAATTGATGTAACCATCCAACTAAATGAGTTACAGGTAGGTGAAGTGAACCGACAAGAGTCGGTAGAAATTCATGCGGCTGGTAAAGGCCTTAATGTTGCTCAAGTATTAAAAGACTTAGGTCACGATGTCATCGTAACTGGTTTTTTAGGCGAACATAATCGACAAATTTTCGATACACATTTTGCCCAAGCTCAATTTCAACCCGAATTTATTTATATTTATGGCGAAACACGCCAAAATATAAAAATTGCTGAGCATTCTGGGCGGATGACCGATTTAAATGGCAAAGGTTTCTTTGTTTCTGAAACAGACAAACAAAGCCTATTTAATAAGATTGAAGCTCTGTTACCACAAGTTGAAGTGGTTGCAATAGCTGGTAGCCTACCCCAAGGTTTTAGTATTGATGAGTTACAACAACTTATTCAATTAATCAAAAAACAAAATAAAAAAGTTGCATTAGATACTAGTGGTAAAGCTTTGGTTGCCGCAATTGCATGTCAACCTTGGATGATCAAGCCTAATACTGATGAGCTCTTAGAAAGTTATCAACGTCCTGCAACAAGCTATGCTGAACAAAGAAAACTTTTTGACAGCTTAAGCGATATTGAGCATGTGGTTATTTCAATGGGTGAAGGTGGCGTAAATTGGCTGCATGCCTCACACCCCCTACATGCTCAAGCACCAAAAGTTATTGTAAAAAGTACAGTCGGTGCTGGTGACTCCCTCTTAGCAGGTATGATTCACGGACTTGTAAACCAACTTTCTCCTGAAGAAACTTTAAAAACTGCGACAGCAATTGCAAGCCATGCTGTAACACAAATTGGTTTTCGAATTCCTAATCCAGAAGTTCTAGACCAATTAAAAGCACAAACTACTATCAATTCATTGAGTGAATCTGATGCAAACTGCTAAACATTTATTATTTGTCACGAATAGTCCGCAACAGCAAGTCAATGCTTTGATTTTAGCTCGTAAACTTGCTTTAGTCGCAACACAACATGGCTATAAACACAGTGTTATTTCACTCGATGAATTTGAATCAAATGATGACTTTAATCATGTGATTATTATTGGGCAAGAGCCTAAAAACCTAAATATTTTTGGTCAAAGCGATTTAGCTTTAGTATCTATTGAAGATATTAAAGAAGATGCAGATAAAGCATTTTTAACAGCACTTGAACACTCGAAACCTGCAAACGAATGGGCTCAAAAACCTAAGCAGGCTTCAAATACAGCAACTCACTTTGTTGCAATTACTGCTTGCCCAACTGGAGTTGCCCATACATTTATGGCGGCCGAAGCGTTACAGCAAGGTGCAGAGAGACTTGGATATCAAATCGACGTAGAAACTCAAGGTTCTGTAGGTGCGAAGAATATTTTGTCAGCACAAACGATTGCAGATGCCGATATTGTTATTCTTGCAACTGACATTGAAGTCAACACAGACCGTTTTGTAGGTAAACGTGTTTATCGATGCAGTACTGGCTTTGCCCTAAAACAAACCGACAAGGCATTTGCAGAGGCAATTGCGAATGCACAAGTTTTAGAACAAGGTAAACAACAAGCTACAACGGAAAATAAAGAGAAAACTGAAAAAGTTGGAGTATATAAACACTTATTAACTGGTGTTTCTTATATGCTACCTATGGTTGTTGCAGGTGGTCTGTTAATTGCACTCTCTCTATGTTTTGGCCTGAATGCAGCAGAACAAGCTGGTAGCCTGCCAGCTATATTAAAACAGATTGGTGCAGCAGCATTTACTCTAATGGTACCGATGCTATCAGGTTACATTGCATATTCCATAGCAGACCGCCCTGGTCTTGCCCCTGGTTTAATTGGTGGATTATTGGCTGCACAGCTACAAGCGGGCTTTTTAGGTGGTATTGTTTCTGGCTTCCTTGCTGGTTATATCGCATTATTTATTGCCAAAAAACTTAAACTACCAACTAGCTTAGAGTCTCTTAAACCTATTTTAATTATTCCACTATTAGGAACATTATTTGTTGGTCTCATTATGTTCTATGTGGTTGGTCAACCTGTAGCACATATTTTTGAGTTAATGAAAGATTTTCTCAATAACATGGGCACCACAAATGCCATATTAATGGGAATTATTCTGGCAAGTATGATGTGTATTGATTTAGGTGGCCCAATTAACAAAGCAGCTTATGCTTTTACGGTAGGTTTACTTACAACCAATACCTATATGCCAATGGCAGCCACTATGGCAGGTGGTATGGTTCCTGCAATAGGTATGGCAATTGCAACCTTCCTCGCTAGAAATAAATTTAGTACAGGCGAGAAAGATGCTGGCAAAGCTGCTTTCGTGCTTGGCTTATGCTTTATTTCAGAAGGTGCAATCCCATTTGCAGCAAAAGACCCAATGCGTGTTATTCCAACTTGTATTTTAGGTGGCGCAGTAACTGGAGCACTGGTTGCTTTATTTCACTGTGAACTCGTTACCCCACACGGCGGTGTATTTGTACTTCTAATTCCAAATGCAATTAATCATGCTTGGTTATATCTAGCAGCAATTGCAGCTGGAAGCATCGTAACAGGTGTAAGTTATGCCATCCTAAAAAGGAACCAAGAAGAAAAACTATTAACAAACTCATAAGTTAATAAAAAGGGAGAATATTAATTCTCCCTTTTTATTACTAGCTAATTTTTAATGTTGAATTTGAACTGCTCGCGCCATAATTTCTTCTGGAAGATCTTGGGCTAATACCACTGCAAGAGTTAGCTTTTATTAGATTCTTCTTTTAATTTCTGAGCTTTTAGAACCCTATTTACATATTTAAGTTATAATTTGAAAGAATCGCCCTATTTAAAAAAATATTTTAATATTTAAAAATCAATAACATAAAAACAAATATCCAATAAAATTTATAGATTATTCATCAATCGTGTTAAATGTCTGGTAAATTTTTTAGCTTTTAACATTAATTAAGTTGTTGATAATATTTAATATTTTATTATTAAATGCATTTATTTTTTATGGTTATGACTTTGTAGACAAAAAATATTTAGAGAAATGTCACGTTCAAAACAAATTTTTTTTTCTAGGATTCTCTGGCAAAGAGATATCGTTCATTTTACGAACAAGCGAGCAGCCAAGTTCAAATCAACGGTAAGAAATAAGTTTTATCAGATTAGTAAAATTTATAGTTTGTCCTTGTTAAATCAAACAATATAAATTTTGCTCACGACCTAAAGTCCTGATATAACTTGCTTAGTGAAACTATATTTTTCAACTATTAAGATTAGTTTCATAAAATGCGATCCACCAAGGTATGGGGAAAAGTCAATGACAAAGAAGTATGCGCGTTTTTTACCTACAACAGAATCTTTCACTCTTGAAGATTTTCCATATTATTGGATTACTCAGGTCCATGCTCAATATGTTCAGAATATTGACAATGCCCTCAAAAAATATGGCCTAGATAATTCTCGTCGACGGATTATGCTTGCACTCAGTAGCAAACCACATGCTAGCGTTTCTGAGTTATCTGACATGATCATTTCAAAGATGTCGACAACAACCAAAATTGTTTATCGCTTAAAAGACGAAGGTTTAGTTGAAACATATTCTTGCCAAACTGATGGACGTATTACACGTGTATATCTTACTGAACGTGGCACAGAAATGATAAATAAAATTAATGACCTAACCAGCGTCGTACTTGAGCAATCTTTTGAAGGCATAACCCCTTTACAGTTAGAAAAAATGATGGAAAGCTTAAAAATGCTTTTAAAGAATCTATCTCGTTAATTACTTTCTATAACTTACTGAATTTTAAAGCCCTCTTATGAGGGCTTTTTTACATTTACTGACTATGACTCGAAACTTAAATTTCATAAAGTAGTCAATTAAACACTATGCGTGTTGACTTGTTCTTTCAACTCCAGTAGAAACTCTCTTCTATTATCTACATCGTAATTTTTGGAAAAATGGCTAAAAGAAAATATAAAAGTGATAAGTTTCAGGTACGTCGTATTAACCGTCAATGGTGGGTACTTGAGAAAGATTTAGAAACTAATTGTTATAATAAGCATGAACAGGTAGCTACAAAAACTTTAGCTAACAATTATGCTGATGACTATATAGAGCAGTATTATATGAACCTTTATATTCAACAACAATTGAAAAAACCAGAAACCGTATAAAAAGCCATCATGGCTTTTTTTTATATAATTTAAAAGTTAATAAACAGTAAGATGATAAAATTATGGCATAAAAAAAACCTACATCTTGGGGAAAATGTAGGCTATAAAATGCACAAAAAGGATGTATATATCCTTTTCGACAAAAAGAATTCTACGATAATATAAGGCCTTATTTTATGTTACTTTTGTAAACTTAATAGTAGTTATTGTATTTGTACTTAATAATTTAAATTAATTATTTATATAAATTTTTCTAAGTAAAATATTGAATCTAACCTAACTTGCGCCTTAAAAAATATTTTATCTCATTTATATACCTCCATAATCTCTTCTTTTTTCTAATATATAAACAACTGTTTATAACAATTTTTTTACAAAAATAAGCATAATTTTTTAAAGTTAAAACTCTATTTTTAGTAACCTAAATAGAATTAAAAATTAATAAATAACATACGCATACATGAGTAATTACAATTATATTTTAGAAAAATATTTATTTAAGCTCAAAAAAACACCAAATGTCCAGTTTTTATAGCTTTTGTGCTGACGACACAACTATTACAATACAGTTTATAAATAGTTTAATTCTTCAGCAATTTTTAGGCATGTTATGACTTCAATGTCGAACACTACCCAAAAGCATTTTATTGTTGAGCAGATTCCTCTACCGACATGGGTTAGTGATGAAAAAGGCTTAATTTTATATTGCAATACGGAGTGTACAAAATACTGGCACGATACTTCTCCCCCATTATCTCAACAATGGCTAGATTTCGTGTACCCTGCCGATTTAGAAGAAGTTAAAAACAAATGGTTAGATGCTATAAGACTCCAATCAAGAATTGAATTTAAATGTCGTCTTTTACATAAAAGCCATCACTATCGATGGTGTAAGCTTTCAATTCAATTGTCAAAGTATCATGAATCTTTGCCTGAAAATGAATGGTTTATTAGTTTTTTAGATATTGATCAAGACATTCAAGAACAACAAAACTTACGTAAAGATATTGATATACAAAATCAAATGCTTGATATCAGTGTCGATTGTATTAAAGTTTTAAATACAGATGGCACAGTCTCTCATATGAATAAATCAGGATGCGTTGCTCTAGGCGTGCCTGAAAATGAAAAAAAATTTGGAATGCCATGGTTAGACCTTTTACCACCTCATATACGTAAACGTGGAAGAGTTGCTTTAAAAAAAGCCTTGCAAGGTAAAGTAGCTCGATTCGCTGGCATGAGTTCTTTACCCAATCAGGATCCTGAACATTGGGACAATATACTTACCCCAATCCAACATACAAACGGCGAAATTATTCAAATATTGTGTGTTTCTCGGAACGTTACTCAGCAATATCTTACTGAGAATCGTCTTAGAGACATTAGTGAGCGAGATGAACTTACCGGATTATTTAATAGACGTTCATTTAAACTACAACTAAAACGTACATTAACTTACTCAAGAGAAACTCAAACCAGCGTAGGGTTACTTTTAATTGATTTAGATCATTTCAAGCACATTAATGACACTATAGGTCATAGTGCTGGTGATCACTTGCTAAAAATTCTATCGAAACGTTTTAATCAGTGCGTAGATCATGAACGATGTATTGTTGCTAGATTAGGTGGAGACGAATTTGCGGTCATTATTAGTCATTTAAAAGATGAAGATGATATTCGAGGTATCGCTGAAGTATTACTTCAACAACTCAATCACCCTATTACATATGCTGGCAATGTGCTCAACGGCGGAATGAGTATCGGCTGTGCCATTTACCCGCAAGATGCTGTTGATCAGTCGAGTTTATTGAGCTGTGCAGACATGGCATTACATGACTTAAAAGCTCGAGGTCGTGGTGGTATACGTATGTATAACCCCAGTATGATGCAATTAACCGAAGCAATCGCATCTCAACTTAACATTGCTCGACAGCTTATTCGTCACCATACCATCCAACCTTACTATCAACCCAAAGTTGATTTAAAAACCCATACTGTCGTAGGATTTGAAGCATTATTGCGTTGGCACACAACATCAGCTCAAACAGGATTACCCTCCCAGATTGCTGAAGCATTTAAAGATTATGATTTAGCCAGTAAGATCGGTGAAATTATGCAGCATCAAGTTTTGCATGATATGGCTAAATGGATAAAATTAGGTTTTCAGCCACTTCCTGTATCTTTAAATGCAGCACCAGTTGAATTTTTAAGAGACAATTACGCTGAACGCCTATTAAAAAAGATATATCAGTTTGACGTTCCTACACATTTAATTGAAATAGAAGTTACTGAGCATATGCTTGGTGATCGAGGTTCTGAATATGTTATTCGTGCACTCAATAAACTAAAACAACATGGTGTACGCATTGCTTTAGATGATTTCGGAACAGGATCTTCTTCTCTAACGCATATACGAGACTATCCAATTGATTGCATAAAAGTCGATTGTAGCTTTATACAAAAGATGCAACATGACCCATCAATTTATGCAATCGTCCAAGCAATCGGCTTACTTGCACCCAATCTTTCCCTTAGGCTAATAGCAGAAGGTATTGAAACACCTGAACAACAAGAGTTACTGCTCCAGTTCGGATATAACATTGGACAAGGTTTCTTATTTGAACAAGCTATTGATGCGAATCAGGTTATATCTATTCTTAAACAAGGTCAGGCTTATATAGAAAGCCACTATTCTATGAATTAGTCTGAATATTCAAAAGAAGTCGCTCGCTTTACACACTAAAAGCACACAATAAAAATTATAAAATTGGCGATAATATAATCATAACGATAATGAATTTTTAGTTCTTCAACAATAAATATTGCCACAAGGCAATAAGGAGCAATATATGAGTTATCACCATATTTTAGTTCCAGTCGACGGTTCTCCTACTTCACTTATTGCCGTTAACCATGCTGCAAGTCTTGCAAAAGTATTTAACAGTAAAGTCACTTTAGTATATGCGCTCACTATTGATCCTTTTATTTCAGTTGAAATCATCGATAGTACAGAAATCGCGCAAGATTACTTTAATAAAGCGAGAGCTTCGATTCAGGGCATTTTAGATCAAGCTAAAGAGCAATTTAGTCAACACGGAATCTTTGTTGAAACAAAGATTGTTGAAGGTCAAACAATTCACACAGAAATTATCAAAGCAGCAACTGAGCTAAAAGCTGATTTATTAGTGATTGGTTCTCATGGGCGAAAAGGTTTTAAAAAGTTCTTCCTAGGAAGTGTGACTCAAGCACTGTTAGGAGAAATCCATGTACCAGTATTAGTCGTAACTGAATAAATAAATCTAAACTTGTATAAAAAACCCAGCTATAGAGCTGGGTTTTTTACATAAACTACTTTCCGTTATACGTAAATTTAATAAGAGAACCAGGATTCTCTAAAGTATGCGTTACAGAACCATCGTCTTTTTGCACATTCCCCGCTGTATCGGTCAGTACATATAAAACATTGCCCTCAGGACTTGCAATCACATCACGATAGCGGTTATTGCTTTTAAACATCGGGATAGCATCATCCAAAGTCGCACTATATGTCGGATCTAGCTTAATACGGAAAATTACCCCACGTTTTAAAGATGGTACCAATAATGTATTTTCCCATCCCGGAATCGCTTTTTTGCCTCCCGTATATACATATGCCGATGACGGTGCAACCGTTGGCCAGCAGACATAAGTCATATCACCACAAGTTGGATCATTGTAGTTATAGGTATCTTGTACGGTATATAACGTTTTTAAAGGTGCTACAAAGTTTTTCCCAGTCCATTCAGACTCTTTAGTCACTGGAACGCCTTCGGCTACTTTTATCCCATTTTGGCCTAAATCTTTAATTTGAGATTTATTAGTTGCAGTTGAATAGTTGGCATATGCATAGCCACTATCGTCTTTGTAACCCGCTACATTTGGCCAACCATAGTTCCCACCTTTTAAAATGAGATTAATTTCATCATCAGAATTTGGACCTTGCTCAGATTGTAAAAGCTTTCCATTTGGAGCAAATGCTAAACCTTGTGGATTACGATGCCCTAAAGTATAGATATGACTAACTACCCCATTAAAGCTCGGGTTATCTTTAGGAATACTTCCATCCAGATTTAAGCGTAATACCTTGCCCATATAAGTATGATAGTCTTTGCCGTTAAGCTCTTGCTGAGTTGGGGTATGCTGCGCCTGATTTGGTAAAAACAAATAAGCCAACTGGTTACGACCTTGGTCACCAATTGTATAATAGATTTTTTGATCGGGACCAATAACAAGACGACCAGACTGGTGGTCTTTCGATGATGGTAAACCTGCAATCAAATCGACAGGTTTTTCAAATGTATCTGTTGTTTTATTATAGGTATACCTACGGATAATCGTTTGGTTTGGTAGTTCTTTATCTGTAGATTTTGGATTTTTAAAAGTACCCGAAATATAGATATAAGGGTTATGTTTAAAGTCAGGATGAAAGGCAAAGCCTAATAAACCATTTTGTCCATCTGCATCATTCACAATTTCAGGAACCTGAAACACTGTTTTTGCACTACCAGACTCAGGATTGACTCTTATAATCTTTCCCGTTGCTCGTTCAGTTAACCAAATCTGATTATCTGGCCCCCATAACAAAGCATGCGGTTTATTTAAGTTAGACAAAATAACTTTTTTATCAAAATTTTCTGTTTTTGCTTTAGCAAATTGTGCAGGGGTAAGAGGAATATCAGCAAACGCTGTATTTAATGCGAATATCTGGGCAGCACCCATTAAAGCAATTTTAGCCAATAAATGTTTATTCATATGTCCACCTTATAAATTTCAAAATTTACGAGAATTTTTAAACCTTTAGCAAAAGTTTGGTACATGCTCTCTATATGATTTGTATTATGATGAATAGCACATTTATTAAAATCCAAATTTATGAAAGGCTCTGTTGCATAAAAGTAGCTATTCAAAAGAACTCAACATCTTTATAAACTTCTTTTAAGTTAAACAACTTAAATTTATTTTGATCTCTTTTATTAATTTTTAAATCTTACGCTATTCTTCAGGCACTCTTAAATGCTTCAAACTCAATATCCATGATGCTTACGCCACCTTAAGTTTACATCCTCTTATTTCGTGTAAATAACTCATCACTGTTTAGTGATGTGGTGTAGTTACGTGTGAAGGCAGCTAATATTGCTTCGGGTTTCATGGGTGGTATGGCCGGTTGTGCCATGATTGGTCAATCAATAATTAATGTAAAATCGGGTGGCCGCACACGTTTATCTACTTTCTGCTGTGGAGTTCACTAACACAATTTCAAAACAATCCTAAAAGCAGTAATGTTGTTATGATTGCTACAGTTATCGTGGTAGTTGCCACTCATAACTTAGCGTTAGGCGTATTGACGGGCGTATTACTTTCAGCACTTTTCTAAGCAAATAAACTTGAAAATGATATTCGTATAGAAACCTCCTTAGAAGGTGAAGCTCGTCTGTATAAGTTAAGTGGTCAAATATTTTTTAGTTCATCTGAAAGACTTATGCAAAGCTTTAACTTTAAAGAAGATATTAAAGAAGCCATTATTGACCTTACCCATTCTCATATTTGGGATGTGACTTCAGTTGCTATGCTAGATTCTGTAGTAAATAAATTTCAAAAGAACAATATTAAAGTAACTGTTCGCGGTCTAAATGAAGCGAGCTCAATTATGATAGATAATTATGGTACTCATGCAAAAATTTAAAAAAGATCCTTCAGGACCTTTCTTTTTACGTTTGAGGAGCAATTATATAAAAATATAAAAGCATACTTATTAAAACAACTAGCATAACAGTCAAATAAGTACCAACTGTATTAAAACTTTTTAGAAACTTCAAAATATCCATAAAATCTTAGAAACAACCAAACTTTTAAAAATTATTTAAAAATTCAATCAAATTATCAACCATAAGAATTTTACAATTTATTCAACTACAAATTTTTCGTATCAGAAATGTATAAATATATTAATTATTGATTTAGTTCTTAATAAAAAATACCCCCATATTAAAAAATATGAGGGTATTAAAAAATAAATAACTTTACAGACGCAGTATATGCTTGAACTACTATAATCGCTTAAAGATGTATTTTCAATACCTCTTTGATCAATTTAGTGACTTATGACTATAAGCATGAGCAAATTTGATGATTTTATGTACTAAAACACCTTTCAACAGCAAAGTTTAAAAATAAAAAAGTCCGTATCTTGGGAAGCTACGGACTATAAAACTCAGCTAAGCAACAGCTAAACAATTTGTCGCGTAGAGAGAAAACACTATCTTTTTAATCTAATCGAGATATTAGTTTAGGTCAACTCTTAAGCATATATATCAATAAAAAAGTTAATTAAATGTGACAAAGTTTACAGTTCAATCCACATATAATAAACAATGAATATATATTATTAAAATTTAAATAAATATATATAATCTAGCTTTAGGTTCAAGTAATTGATTTACCATAGAGGGTCTAACAATCACTTAAACCCGTCTATACACTTAAGTTAACAATTGAGATAGAGGTATTCTCTTTTATAGAGCAAGGATAAGTTTTTGATTTTTAAAATCTATAATTTATCCAATTTAATTCCCAAAGTTTTATATTTCGCATTTTCTATTTTATTAAAATATATACTTAAAGTAATAATCTAAAATAGAATAATGATTAACTTCCGAAATAATATCTAATGACATAAGATTCTGATTTTGTTTGCACTTATGATCAAAATAGTTTTGGCTTTGCCATTTCAACTCACTTAGCTCCAACTCTCCACACAAAAGCGTACAAGGAATATCAACATTCTCTTCCCGATGAATAGGGCTATATTTTAAAATATCGTCTTGTGATAACTTTAATGCATGATTTAAATGAGTCGCTTGTATAGGTGCTAAATCATATATTCCACTTAATAAAGCCACCTCAGATAACAAAGGGTGGCTTAAACATAATGCTCCGAGATGCGCCCCTGCTGAATGGCCCACTAATAAAACCTCATCCGTTTTCCAATTCTGCTGTGCAATAAAATCTAGGGCTTTTTGAGTCTGAGCCACAATTTGTGAAATATGGCTTTGAGGAGCCAAGTCATATTCTACAAGTACACACTGCGCTCCTTTTGCCAAAATATATGGTGCTATAAAGGCAAAGTCCGATTTATCACACCACTGCCAATATCCCCCATGTATAAAAATCACTGTTTTATTGGCATGTTCTAAAGGGAAAAAATCCATCGTTGATCGGTTCTGTGAACCATACTTAATATCTTTTACGTTATGATAGGCCTGATAACTTAGCAAGCTTCTATATTGAAAGCTTGCTAATATTTCACCTTCATTTGCTACCGTTGTAGCATTGTCATATTGTCTCATATCGCGATTACTTCAATGTCTCTTCAGTAGACTTAAGACTTACTTTTAAGGTTGAACGTTTTAAGTAGAAGCAAAATATCAGAACAAGCACCAAAGGTACGCCAAACTGTAAAGTAGACTTAAACTCATTCGTAAACCAAGTGGTTACTGTAATACTCAAAATCGCAATAAAACCAAATAGTGAGATGAATCGACTAGCAGGAATTTTAAATTTCAGCTCGATGCTTTGCTGAGCCATATGTTTTCTAAAAAACATATGTGTTACAAAGATGCTGCCCCACGTGAACAATGCACCAAACATCGATAGCGCAATCATGATTGGAAACGCAGAAGCTGGATTAATCGTATAAACAATACTAGCAATACCAATCCCCACCGCTGATAACAACAGTGCATTTACAGGTACACCGTTGCTACTGATTCGGCCAAAAACTTTTGGTGCATCACCTGCACGGGACAAGCTAAACAACATACGAGTTGAAATATAAAGCATGCTATTCATTGCAGATAAGGCAGCTACAATTACAATAAAGTTTAAAATACTATCGGCATATGGAATACCAACAATCTTCATGACCATAACAAAAGGACTTGTTGCATCTGCTCCAATCAAAACCGTCCATGGCACCAAAGTAACGATGAGAAATAAGGACAATAAATAGAACAAAATGAGTCGGAGTGCTGTGCTTTTAAATGCCTTTTTTACTGCTTTTTCAGGGTCTTTTGCTTCACCAGCTGCGACGGCGATCATTTCTATACTTAAATAACTAAATATTGAAATAATGACACCAATCCATACCCCACTAAAGCCATTGGGGAAAAAGCCTCCATGCCCTGACAAATTAGTCACAACTTGCTTCATTCCCTGATTGCTTTGAGTCAAGATACCAATAGCCAAAAGAATAAACACGATAATGGCAAAAACTTTGATTGTAGAAAACCAGTACTCAACTAGTCCGAAGGCTTTAACACTATAGGCATTTACAACAAGTAAAGTTAGTGAAAAAAAACCAATCCAGACCCAAGAGCCTACATTGGGGAACCAAAGCTTCATATAGTCAGCTACAGCGGTAATCTCGGTACCTACAGCCAGTACAATACAAGCCCAATAACAGTAGCGAACTAAAAAGCCAGCAAGTGGACTCATATAATGTTCTGCATACGCCCCAAATGAGCCCGAAGTAGGATGCTGAACCGTCATTTCAGCCAAGCAAGCCATAAGTGCAAATGCAATTAAACCACCAATCGCATAGCTGACAATGACTGCAGGACCTGCAAAGCTAATTGCAAATTTGCTTCCCATAAACAATCCGGTTCCAATTGCTCCACCAATGGCAATCATACCCATCTGTTTTGCAGATAACTTTTTATGCAGCCCAGCTTCTCTATTTTGTATTTCATCAAAACTACTCATAAGCCCTCCTAGCCATTTGTTTTATTTTGATTCCTTAAAATCAGGTCACTTCACCGCGAACTAAATAGCGCTTGTTTTTCCATTCACTATTCAACATAGTTTCTTTTAAGTGCTGTACTGCATTCCAAATATCTTCAAATCCTAAGTACAAAGGTGTAACACCAAATCTCAACACCGCAGGTTCCCTATAATCACCAATCACACCACGTGCAATAAGCGCTTGAATAATTTCATAACCGAATTCATGGCGATAACTAACGTGACTACCACGATATTTATGTTCTAAAGGCGTAATTAACTCAAAACCAAATTCAGAGCATTCTTGCTGTACCAGTTGAATGAATAAATCAGTTAATTTCAGAGATTTCTCACGGATTTTTTGCATATCTGCATCTAGGAAAATATCTACGCCGCATTCAATAAGACTCATAGAGATAATGGGCTGTGTTCCACATAAATAGCGACGAATGCTATTAGCAGGCTCATAATGCTGTGCCATATCAAATGGTTTCTTGTGACTCCACCAGCCAGATAAAGGTTGCCAAAACTGATCACGGTGCTTTTCATTGACCCACAACATTGCTGGAGAACCAGGACCACCATTTAAATATTTGTAGGTACACCCAATCGCAAAATCACTGCCGCTTTGGTTTAGGTCCATTGGAACAGCACCAACGGAGTGACATAAATCCCAAATCACCAAAGCTTCTTTAGAGTGAATCTGCTCATTAATAGATGACATATCGTAGAAATACCCAGTACGGTAATTCACGTGAGAAAGTACCACTACAGCAACATCTTTCTCTAACGCTCGAGCTAAGTCTTCTACGCCATCAATCAATTCAACTTGATAGCCCTTTTGAATTAAATCAATGAAACCTTCAATAATATAAATATCTGTTGGAAAAGCATCTTTTTCTGCCACAATGATTTTGTGTTCAGGATTTTTTTCAGCCTGAATTTTTACCGCTGCTGATAAAACTTTAAATAAGTTCAGTGTAGTTGAATCTGAAATAACAACTTCGCCTTGCTCAGCACCAATCAATGTGGCTACCTTATCTCCCAGTCTAGTAGGTAGCCCCCACCAATCAGCCTTATTCCAGCTATTGATTAGATCTTCTCCCCATTCTTGGGAAATAATGTGCTGGGCGACAGCCAAAGATTTCTTTGGTCTAGCACCTAAAGAGTTACCATCTAAATAAATGACACCTTCTGGCAATGCAAATTCATCTTTAAATTTTTTGAGTTCATCTTCCTGATCCCAATATAAACACTGTTCACGAGTAATCATTTGGTATTGCACCTATTTCAACATTTCCTTTGTATTTGAATTTTATCACGCCAATTCTTGCGATTTATTCGATAATATTTGATAAAAAATGACTAATTTCGTATAAAATTCTAATTAAAATTAAAAAATATGGATGGAATTCGAAAATGAATATCGATGCAATCGATCTAAAAATTTTGAAGTATTTACAAGATAATGCCCGCTTAAGTAACCAAGAACTTGCTGATCTAGTCAATCTCTCAGCATCTGCTTGTCACCGACGTGTCAAGATTTTAGAAACCAACGGGATCATTGAAAAATATCAAGCGAAAGTTAACTACGAAAAATTAGGTATAAAAATTGAGGCCATAGTTGAAATTAAACTTGCTCAACTCACTGAAAATGATCACCAGTTTTTTTTAAGCCAGATCAAGAATTTTGATGAAGTTATTAATGCTTATATCATTACAGGCGAATCTAATTATGTCCTGCATGTCGCCACTAAAGATCTAGATTCTTTTTCTCACTTTGTTATTAATACACTCAATAAAATTAAAGGAGTGGTAAGCATTAATTCTAAGATTATCTTACAGAAAATTATACAAAAGCCACTGTAGACTATATGGTTAAATTAAAATTATATTTAAAGAGCTTTTACTATGATCGAAACCGAACGTTTAATCTTAAGACAATGGAAAGAAACTGATGCTGCCCCCTTTATCGAAATGGGATTGGATAAAGATGTTATGCGTTTTTTTCCAAAGCTTTTATCTGCTACTGAAAGTATAAATTTAATTCAAAGAGCATCGGCCCTTATTGATGAAAAAGATTGGGGATTTTGGGCTGTAGAATTAAAAGAAAGCCACGACTTTATTGGTTTTATTGGCCTACACGACCAACCAGAACAATTTGATTTTTCCCCTTGCATTGAAATTGGCTGGAGGATTGCTACAAAACACTGGAAAAAAGGTTATGCCACAGAAGGAGCAAAAGCAGCATTAGACTATGCTTTCAATGTGCTTAATAAAGATAAAGTGGTTTCTTTTACAGCAACAGTGAATAAGCCTTCTCAAGCTGTAATGGAAAGACTAGGAATGCGTAAAGTTAAACACTTCAATCATCCCAAGCTTCCAGATGGGCACGCACTTCAAGAACACGTTCTTTATGAAATATACAATCCTTAATTTGAGTTATGAGTATATTAAATAGTGATATGATCAAAGATTACTAATAAATTTAAACCAGAGCTATTCATCAAAGTCATAACCTACCGAAGTTGAATGCTCCCAATACTCATTAATTTTATCTGCAATAGCTTCTTTGTCCATTGTAGTTAAAACATAGAAAAGTTTTGCCTCTTTGTTTTTTCTCAAAATTAATAAATTGTAATAGTCATATTCAGGACCATTTAGTCCTAGTGATGGTTCTTGACAGTGCTTTTCAGCCTTGTAATGCCATTCAAGTTTATAAGTATCAATGCCATTTGCGGCATTGATAACTATGCCATCATTGGCTCCTCCAATAAATCCAATTTTCATTGCCTACTCTAAATTATTGTTCGGATAATTTTTAATATAACTTTAAACATGCACAGTTCAATTTATAAAATGTTCGTCAATACGTACACTATGTAAATCAAAATAGTGCGATTACTACTTTTATAGACATAAGAGTACTATTGATAGATTCCCATCATTTAAAGTTCCATTTATTATTTTGAATAAATTGATCAGAATTGCGATCACTCAATTTTCATTAGACTCTCCATCTAAAAAATAACAATCAAGTCCTTGGCAGCATTTGAATTTATCACTTTTAACAATCATTATTAATCAGCCTCGATAGACCTCTAAATGATGAAATAATAACAAATCAATCCGTTTTTATAGGCTTTAATGCTTATAATCTTAGCCTAACTTTCTTCCTTGTCTATTCAAATTGGAGTCCTTAAAACATGGCTAAAATAGTGCTTTTCGATATGGACGGAACTTTGTTAGATTTGGCTTTTGACGACTTTATCTGGAACGAATGTCTACCTGTACGGCATTCTCAGACGCATCAACTCTCTTTAACAAAAAGCCAAGAAATATTGACTCAGTTTTATCTTAGTAATAAGCACACGCTTTCATGGTACTCCTCAAATTATTGGACGAAAACTACTGGAGTAGATGTTTTAAATCTTCAGAAAGAATTTCAACACAAAATTAAAACACGATCAGGATGTATGGAGCTACTTAATGCTCTAAAAGAACAAGGTTATCAATGTTGGTTAGTGACCAATGCAGACTGCGCAAGTTTACAATTAAAACTTGATAACATCCCTATTCAAGATTTTTTTGATGTGATTGTATCTAGTGAACAAATGGGTTATGCGAAGGAAGATCTTCAGTTTTGGCAAGAGTTACAACGCTTGCATTATTTTGAACCAAAAACCACTATTTTTTTAGACGATACTCTTCAAGTTTTAAAAACTGCAGAAAAATTTGGTATAAGACACTTGTTTACTATATTACAGCCCTCAACTCTTAAGAGTAAAAGACAGCCACAAGATTTAGAGTATAAAGCTCTAGATCAGCTTACAGAGCTACTGTCTGTTTTGAATCAAACTGATAGAAAGGATAATGATGTCAAAATTGCATGAAAACGATGCTGTAGACACAATGCGTGTCGACAAATGGTTATGGGCAGCACGTTTTTTTAAGACTCGTTCTATTGCTAAAGCTGCAATTGAAGGTGGTAAAGTACATCACAATAATGAGCGTGTAAAAGTTTCTAAAGAAATTCGTGTTGGAATGGAACTTGTTGTTCAACAAAGTTTCGAAAAAAAGACAGTTGTTGTCAAAGCACTTTCCAACACCCGAGGACCAGCTCCAGTTGCGCAGCAACTTTATGAAGAAACTGAAGTAAGTATTGCGAGACGGGAGTTGATTGCTTCCCAACGAAAATTGCATAATCTAGCTCGACCTGACCATAGACCAAGTAAGAAAGATCGGCGACAAATCAATCGGTTTAAACAGGATAACGATCAACATTATGAAGACCATTGGTCTTATAATGATGAATAGAAACGTCGAGTTATGTCGCACTCACATATATAAGATATAGAAGCTAAAGAAAAAATCTGTCACTATTAGCCCTGTGAAACAAGTTGAGATTCAATGCATCCACTTGGGTTAAACGTGATGAACATAGAGTATTGAGGTTTTTGAGATGGATGAGAATAAAAGCAAAGCATTACAAGCCGCTTTGAGTCAGATTGAAAAGCAATTTGGCAAAAATACGGTTATGCGTCTCGGTGATAACACTGTTCAAGCAGTTGAAGCCGTATCTACAGGTTCTTTAACTTTAGATATCGCATTGGGGATTGGTGGTTTACCAAAAGGCCGTATTATCGAAATTTATGGTCCTGAATCTTCTGGTAAAACCACAATGACATTGCAAGCAATCGCCCAATGTCAAAAGTCTGGTGGTACATGTGCATTCATCGATGCCGAGCATGCCCTAGATCCTCAATATGCACGTAAACTTGGTGTAGATATTGACAATCTACTTGTTTCACAACCTGATAATGGTGAACAAGCACTTGAAATCGCCGATATGCTTGTCCGTTCAGGCGCAATTGATTTAATCGTTGTGGACTCGGTAGCTGCCCTTACACCTAAAGCAGAGATCGAAGGTGAGATGGGTGATTCTCACATGGGTCTACAAGCTCGTCTTATGAGCCAAGCGCTTCGTAAAATTACGGGTAACGCTAAACGTTCAAACTGTATGGTTATCTTTATTAACCAAATCCGTATGAAGATTGGTGTTATGTTTGGTAGCCCAGAAACTACAACGGGTGGTAACGCTCTTAAGTTCTATGCGTCAGTTCGTTTAGATATTCGTCGTATTGGTCAAGTAAAAGAAGGCGACGAAATCGTTGGTTCAGAAACTAAAGTTAAAGTCGTTAAAAACAAAATGGCTCCTCCATTTAGAGAAGCTATTTTCCAAATCCTATACGGCAAAGGTACCAACCAACTTGGTGAACTTGTAGATTTGGCAGTTCAACAAGATATCGTTCAAAAAGCTGGTGCATGGTATTCATATCAAGGTAATAAAATTGGCCAAGGTAAGAATAACGTGATTCGTTATTTTGAAGAAAATAAGCAAATCGCTGAAGAGATTGAGCGCAATATTCGAGAGCAATTGCTGACCACAGGTACAAATGGCGCAGTACAAGTTGAAGATGACGAAGAAGAGCCAGATCTATTATTAGAATCTTAATTATAGATGAGTCATAAAACGCCCTTCGGGGCGTTTTTTACAAGGAAACCTATATGTTCAAAAGAAACGATGAGCAATCTCAACAGCGCTCCCCTCTTACTGGCCAGCGTTTACGATCATATGCTTTTGCTTTACTTACTCGCCGAGACTACTCTAAAGCAGAACTGATTGAAAAATTAGCCCGTTATGCACAAAATATAGAAGAAGTGAAACAACTCGTTGAAGAGTTATCTGAGCAAAACTATCAAAGTGACCAACGTGTTGCAGAGCAAATGCTTGCAAGTCAGATTCGTAAAGGTAAAGGTCCAAAACGCATTCAACAAGCTTTAAAAACCAAACAGATTGAGAACGATTTAATCGCTGATGAAATTCACGAAATTGATTGGATAGAGCAAGCTTATCAGCTTAAAGTTAAGAAATTTGGAGAAGTTGTTGAAAAGGATCCAAAGCTTAAAGCAAAACAAATTAGATTCTTACAGTATAGAGGGTTTGATTTAGATGTAATTTTAAAAGCAATCCAAAGAAAATTGGATTAAAAGAAAGGTGGCAGCCCCACTAGCAAAACTTCGGCACATCATAGATCTGCTACCGTTGCTACCTTCCGGTCCTGGCGGGGTTCACAGAGTACAATTGCGAAGCCACCAGCGGGGCTACCATTGCAAAACAAAGTATAGAGATTTTTAAAAGAGATGCAACCCTTCTATACCGTTTTCAGCAAGTTTTTGTTTCGATTGATTAATTCATCAACAACAATCGTTTAAAATTTGAAAATGTAATTTTATGAGCTTAAGTTCCTTTTTCATTTTGCATAAAATATGCTTGAAGATTGTAAACTATCCTTGCATTTAAACTGTTAACTGTTTTAATTGCATTGATCAATGAAAAACCTTAGATATTTAGTGAATTGATTTTTATATTCCGGTGTTCAAGGTGGCTTTTATATAAAATTATGGATTTATACACATGCAAATGAAGAAGCATTCTTTATTATTTATTGCCTTAATGAGTACCACTTCTCTATACGCAAATATTCCTATCGAGTCTCGTGGTTTAAGTCAAAATGATGGTAGTGCATCTAATACTTCTTCAAGCAATATTTCAGTTCCCACCAATTTAAACTGGGAGTTGATGCAAAAAAATCAACAATTAGAGAATGATATCCGCACATTAAGAGGTCAATTAGAAGAACAAGCAAATGATATTGAGCAACTAAAAAAAGAGCTAGCCAACCGCTATACAGACTTAGATCAACGTTTAGAGCTACTACATCAAAAAGTTGACCCAGACAGTGCGACCCAAGATGATAGCTCAAATACGACTGCCGATAGTAGCGCCACTACAAATACATCAGCACCTTCTTCTCAGCCTACAGATGGCAACAAAGTAGTTGCAACTCCGCCTACTCCAACCACCTCTGAACAACAACCTAGCGCACCAGTAACAAACGCTCAACCAACCACCGCTGCTCAAAACCAGTCAAATCCACTTGAATTAGAAAAAGCCGCTTATACAGTAGCTTTAGATGCTTACAAACAGGGCGGAGCGAAAAAAGCTATTGCCCCAATGCAAAACTTTATTAAAAACCACCCTAATAGTATTTATACAGGTAATGCTTACTTTTGGTTAGCTGAATTTCATTTAGCCACAGACCCTGTGAACTACAATGAAGCGAAGAAAAACTATAATATTGTTGCGAATCAATATCCAAACTCTAGTAAAGCTCCTCGAGCATTGTATCAACTGTATAGCATTGCAAAGGATGTTGATAAGAATACTGCATCAGCAAACCAATATAAGAACAAATTACTTACGCAATATCCTAAATCTGAAGAAGTTAAATTCTTTAAAAAATAATTTAGGCATAAAAAAAGACACTGTTAAACAGTGTCTTTTTTATGTCATATTAATTAGCGTACAATTCCACGCTCTGATTGCTCAATAGAATCAATTAATAATTGAGCTTCTGGAACAGAAGGCAAAATTTCACTTTTAATTTGTTCAACAGCTTGAACAGAAGTCAGTCCAGACTTAAATATCAATTTATAAGCTTCTCTTAAACCCTGAATTGTATTTTTAGACCAACCTTTTCTTCGCATACCTTCAGTATTTATACCAAAAGCATGAGCAGGATTACCAGAAGCCATCACATAGGCAGGTACATCTTTAAGAATTAATGAAGCACCACCAATCATGCTGTAAGAATCAATTTTACAGAATTGATGTATTCCAGAATTCCCACCCACAATAACGTGATCACCAATATGTACATGCCCAGCGACACCAACATTATTAGCAAAAATATTATGGTCACCTACAATACAGTCATGTGCAATATGCGTGTTTACCATCAATAGATTATGGCTACCTATTTTGGTTAATGCATTATCTTGCACTGTGCCTCTATGTAAGCTGCAATGTTCGCGAATTAAATTATTGTTACCAATTTCAAGCCAAGTTTCTTCACCTTTATATTTGAGGTCTTGGCAAACTTCACCAACACTTGCAAATTGAAAGATTTCATTATTTTGGCCTATTCTGGTAAAACCACCTACTACCACATGAGAATGTAATTTAGTACCAGCACCAATAGTCACTTGAGGACCAATAACACAATAAGGTCCTATTTGAACATCTGCAGCAATTACTGCAGATGGATCAATAATGGCGGTAGAATGGATTAAATCGTGATTACTCATGCCTGCTCTGTTTTTTGGTGTGAAATCATAATCTCAGCGGTTGCTGCTACAATGCCATCAACGCTAGCTGTACAATTATATTTGTAAATGCCGCGCTTCTGCATTACCAACTCAGATTTTAATACAAGTTGGTCACCTGCAACTACTTGTTTTTTAAATCTAACTCTTTCAGCACCAGCAAACAGGAACAAAGAACCTGGTTTTGGTGTTTCATTGTTCATAATAAAACCAAGAACACCTGAAACTTGAGCAAGTGCTTCAACAATTAGAACACCAGGCATAATTGGATATTCTGGAAAATGTCCTTGTAAGAACTCTTCATTGATAGAAACATTTTTATAACCAACAATACTATTGTCAGTAACTTCAGTCACACGATCAACCAACAAGAATGGATAACGATGCGGCAAATATTGACGAATCGTTTGAATCTGCATTGGTAATTCAGGGATGGCAAATTTAGGGGTAGTTGACTCGGTCATAATATTCTATTTACGCAAATTAAAAGTTGATTCAAGAGACTCTATTTGAGCCTGTATATGATCAAGTCGTTTAGTGATTTGGGTCAATGGCACATCTGCTAATTGTCGCAAGCGTACAACAGTCTTTTTCCAATGACTATTTTCAAATAATCCAATTCCCGATGAATAAGTTCCTGCAACAGAAATATTTTTTGTGACCATTGACATTGCAGTAAAAGTCACATTATCGGTAATTGAAAGGTGACCTGATACTCCACATGCTCCACCTAGAATACAGTTTTTGCCAATTTTTGTACTTCCAGCAATACCACACTTGGCTGCAATAGCAGTATTTGAACCAATATGAACGTTATGTGCAATTTGCACAAGGTTATCAATAATTACTCCATCTTCCAAAATTGTATTATCAAGTGCACCTCTATCAATACTACAATTTGATCCAATTCGAACATCATTTCCAATTAAGACCGAACCTAGCTGAGCAATACGATGCCACTTACCTTGATATGGCGCAAAGCCAAAGCCCTCACCTCCAATCACAGTACTCGAGTGTACACGCACACGATCTTGTAATTTAGAGCTACCCGTAATGGTGACATGAGAATCGATAAAACAATCTTTTCCAACTTCTACATAATCATCAAGTTTAGTATGTGACTCAATGATCGTATTATCACCTACCACACAATTTTCACCAATAACCACATAGTGACCAATATATGCGGTTTCCGAAATAATAGCAGAAGGATGAATTTGAGCAGTGCTTTCTATCCCCGTTATGGAAACCTTTTTATCAAACACATGAGTCAAAATTGCAAATGCAAGGTAAGGATTTTCAACAATAATGAAATTATGTTTTTCTGGAAGAAGTTCTTTTAAAGTAGCTGTAACAATGAAGGCACCAGCATTACTCATTTTGGCTTGCTCAAGATATTTCTCACCATTTATAAAAGTAATATGGTTTGAATTAGCTTTTTCTAAACTTGCCAAATTCGAAAGTTGAAGACTGCCTTCACCAATTAGCTCACCTTGAACCAGATGAGCTAATTCATCTAAACGATATTGTTGCACTTTCATTAATTTATTTCATTGAATTAACCTTTTGAATCATTTTATCAGTTAAATCATACTTAGGGTCATAGGCAACAGTTGAATTTTTATTCAAAACAAAGTCAAGATTATTTTCTTTTCGTAACTGTTCAGCAGCTTGCTTAACTCTTGTTTCAAACGTTGTATTCATACTTTGTAAGCTAGTTTGAACTCTAGATTGTAAGCCTTGTTGTGTTGAATTAAATTCATTTAATTTCGATTGATACTGAGATTGCAATTTCTTAATATCATCTTCTTTCATTTTTTGGCCTTGAGTTTGGGCCTGACGTTGAAGTCCCTCTAACTCTTTACCCAATTGCTCAAGTTTAGTCGTTGTAGGTTTTACAGACTGGTTTAAGCTTGCATTTTGTTGTTTCAAATAAGTACTACTTTCAACAACTTTAGCTAGATCAATTACGCCATAACCAGCTGCATTAGCTGCCACTGAAGCTACCGTTAAACCCAATCCTAACATTAATGCATTTAATTTTTTCATATAATCACTTTCCTTATTTCGTTGTTCAATGAAGTCGCACTTAGAAAGTACGACCAATTTCAAACTGGATTTCTTTAGTTTCATCACCCGGTTTATCATTTAACGGGAATGCATAGCTAAGTGACAGTGGCCCAATCATAGTAATCCAAGTTACACCCACACCCACGCTATAACGTAAGTTACCTAAATCGAAGCCATAATTATCTTCACAATACTTCTTAACGTCTGTAATTGTCTGACCATTAATCCTCATGCCTTTATCGCCATATACAGAGTTATTAATGTTACACTTAGTATCAAAGACCTGACCACCTTCAGCAAACAGTACAGGACGTACTTGACGAGTCCAATCTCCTTTAAATGGCATAGGTAATGCTAACTCAGTACCAAATTGAACTAGAGCATTACCACCCACATTTTCAGGTGAAGGATCATTTTGTTTTGTTTCTTGTAAATTTACACTAGCATATTTAGGCCCCAAAGTACTGTTGTCATAGCCTCGAACAGAACCATAACCGCCCGCGTAGAAGTTTTTATAGAATGGTAAATCATTACCATAACCAAGCTTACCATAACCACGAAGTACAAAGCCTGAATTACCAATCGGTAAGAATGCTTGCGTATCATAAGTAAGTTTTTGGTAGTCAACATCACTTCCTGGTAAGCCTATTTCAAGGCCTAAACGGTGAGACATACCAGATGTTGGGAAAATTGGTCTATTTAACGTGTTATATGACCAACCTAAGTTTAAATTATAAGTAAAGAATTCACCATCAAAAGCACTATTGTAGTCTTCAAATCCACCTTGACATGTATCAGCTATTGATTCATTTGTTTTAGGATCTGTCTCTGTCTTACCACTTGGACACCAAGTCGACTTACCAGTTGCTTTACCACCATTTGCTAATAAATAATCACGTACATAGGTAGAGACGTAAGGACCAGTGGTGACTTTAGTATTATCAACACCAACCGAAGCACTTAAACTTTGGTTTTCATCAATAGGATAACCAAAACTTAAACTACCACCCACACTATCGGTTACATAGTTATTAACGTTATAGTTATCATTTAACTTAGTTTTACGATAATAAACGTTATAACCACGGCTTACACCATCAATGGTGAAGTATGGGTCAGTGACACTTAAATTATAATAATCTTGAGTTTCTGAACGAGACAAATCAATTGCAACTCGGTTCCCAGTACCCATGAAGTTGGTTTGACTAAGTCCTGCTTGGAACGTGATACCACCATTTTGCGAATAACCTACCGCCAATGTTGTGGTACCTGAATGTTGTTCTTCAACATTTACATTCAAATCGACTTGATCAGGTGAGTTTGGAATTCGGGCAGGTTTAATATCAACAGTTTTAAAGAAACCTGTACGCTCCAATCGAACTTTAGACAAGTCAATTTTTTCATTACTTGCCAAAGCGCCTTCCATCTGACGCATTTCACGACGTAATACTTCATCAGAAGTTTTACTATTACCAGTGAAATTAATACGACGTACGGTAACTTGCTGACCTGGATTAACATAATAATTTAGATCAACAACACCAGTTTCATTATTAATTTGCGGAACAATATTTACATCAGCAAAGTAATAACCTGCATTACCATACTTGCGCAAAAGTAATTGCTTAACAGCATTTACCTTTTCTTGAGAATAAGTATCGCCATCTTTATAAATTTTTAAGGCTTGTAATTCTTCAGACTTATAAAGTGCATCACCCAAAAATTTAGTTTGGCCAAATTTAAACTGATTACCTTCCTCAACTGCAACTTCAATAAAGATATGTTTTTTATCTTCACTAATATTAAGCTGAGAGTTATTAATATTGAAATTAATATAACCCTTGTTAAGGTACATAGCACGTAATGCTTCAAGGCTTGCGGCCATTTTTTCACGCGCATAGCGGTCATTGCGTGTAACGATTGAAGCCCAGCCGCTTTCTTTAAGAGCAAATGCTTGCTTGATTTCACTATCTTTAAAAACAGTATTACCAATTACATTGATATCAAAAACTTTTGCTGCCGTTCCTTCGTTGAAATTAATTTTTAATTCAACGCGGTTGTTTGGTCTCGCAACGGTATCAACAGTAACGCTAGCATCATAACGACCTTGTTGTGTGTATTGTTGCTCTAATTCTGTTTGAATGGTTTGCAAAGCAGATTTCTTAAAAACCTCACCCTCTGCAACACCCATTTTTTTAAGGCCTTGTTCTAACGCCTCTTTAGGAATAAGTTTATTACCCTTAAATTCAAGTTTTGAAATAATAGGGCGTTCAATAACATTAAAAACCAAAGTATCGTTATCTTTTGACGCTTTAATATCATCAAAAAGACCCGTGGCATACAATGTTCGAATTGCTTCGGCGATCATCGGCTCATTAACGCGATCGCCACTGTTGATTGGCAACATGGTATAAACATTTGCAGGAGTAAGACGGACTAAACCGTTTACACGAATATCTCTAACAACGAAATCATCAGCTGCATATGCTTGTTGTACCGCTGCCATAGCGCTAACAAGTGCCAAAGGCATTAAAAAATGTGTGTGCCGCATGCCAGTTTTTTCCAGTAAGTTATAAATCCATACACGTTTACAAACGCATAAAATCATTAAATAAAGCTAAAAGCATCATACTACCGAGCAGTACCATACCAATTTTCAGACCAAACATTTGTATTTGTTCAGAAACAGGCTTTCCTCGAATAGCTTCAATGATGTAATACACTAGATGACCACCATCTAACATTGGAATTGGTAATAAATTTAAAATTCCAAGACTTACACTCATCAATGCCATGAAAGAGATAAAAGTTTGCCATCCCATTTCTGCACTTTGCCCAGCTACTTTTGCAATAGTGATAGGTCCAGAAAGATTTTCTAATCCAATAAGTCCTTTTACCATTTTCACTATTGAGTTCAAAATCATGCTAGAGATCTGGCCAGTTTTATCAAGAGCCATTTCAAAAGCTTGTATTGGAGTATATTGGATTGTTTGCTTATATTCGTCAGGAATTGTAATTTTTCCAGCGTCACTTTTTACACCAAGAACACCATTTACTTGTCCCATGTTATCGCGTTTTCCTTGTGGCATCACTTGCAAATGAACCAACTGTTGATGACGCAACACATCAATATTAAGTAACTTTTCTGGAGAGCGCTGAACAACCTCAACAACATCAAACCAATCTTTCATAGGCTGACCATCAATCGCAACAATACGATCACCCACTTTCATTCCTTGACGAATTGCAGCACCATCTGCTGTTAAATCTGTTACAACAGCAGGAATTACAGGTCGATAAGGTAAGAAGCCTAATACATCGAGTGCAGATTCATTTTGGTTTTTTAAAAAATCTTTTATCGGTAATACAAAATTTTTCTCGGTGCCTGCACGATTTACATCGATATTTACAGTACCGGTTTCACCTACCCGATCGATCAAAGCAAAATTTAACTTTTCCCAAGTTGCTGTTTCTTTGCCATCAACAGCAATAATTTTATCACCTACATGTAACTGAGCAGCTGCAGCTGGCGAGTTTGGTATAATTTTACCGATTTTAGTATTTAATTGTTGTTGCGCCGGCAAAAATAAAACCCAAAAAAGCAATATGGCAAAAATTAGGTTAATTAATGGCCCTGCCGCAACAATAGCAATACGTTTCCATGGTTTTTGACGGTTAAAGGCATATGGTAAATCTTGTTCTGCCACATTACCTTCTCGCTCGTCTAACATTTTAACGTAGCCACCTAAAGGTAAAGCAGAAAGCTGATATTTAATACCAGACTTTTTAGAGGTCCATTTGAGTAAAGTTGGACCAAATCCAATTGAATAAACTAAAACTTTAACACCAAGTTTACGTGCAACCCAGTAATGACCAAACTCATGAATTGCAATTAACGGACCAAGTAAAAGAGCCGCTGCTGCAATCATAAAAAGAGCATTCATTTCAGCCTCCAATACTTGATATATATTGTTGAGCTACTGAGCGAGCCATTTTATCTTTGTCTAAAATGCTCTCAATGCTCTCAGCGGCTGCATTCTCTAAATCTTGCAAAGTATGCTCTACCACTTGCGGAATATGTGTAAATCCAATCCTTTCCTTTAAGAATGCTTCAACAGCAATTTCATTCGCTGCATTCAAAATGGTAGGCGCCAAACCTCCTGCACGCATTGCTTGTCTTGCAAGATTTAGTGCAGGAAATTTTTGGGTATCCGGAGCTTGAAAATTAAGTTGAGAATACTCAAATAAATCTAAAGCAGGAACACTTGTTTGTAAACGCTCAGGCCATGCTAATGCATGTGCTATTGGCGTACACATATCAGGATTACCCATTTGTGCTAATGTTGAACCATCAACATACTGCACCATAGAGTGAATAATACTTTGTGGGTGAACAACAACTGTAACAAAATGTTCAGATATTGAAAACAAATGACATGCTTCGATTAACTCTAACCCTTTATTCATAAGAGTGGCTGAGTCAACTGAGATTTTTTGGCCCATAGACCAGTTTGGATGTTTACATGCTTGTTGTGGTGTTACATGTTCCAATTGTTCTAGGGAATGATTTAAAAAGGGACCACCAGATGCCGTCAGTAGTATTTTGGATACACCTAATTGTGGTTGCCCAGTTCTCTCAACTTCTAAATAATTATGAGGTAATGACTGGAAAATAGCATTATGTTCTGAATCCACTGGCAATAACAATGCTTGATGATCAAGAGCAGCTTGCATCATGATTTCACCAGACATCACCAATGCTTCTTTATTTGCAAGCAATACTCGTTTACCTGCTTTAATAGCTGCCAAAGTAGGTAAAAGACCTGCAGCACCTACAATTGCAGCCATTACAATATCAACGTCAGAATGTGATGCAATATCAATCAGACCATCTTGCCCAACTAAAATCTCAATATCTTGTATGTTTTGTTGCGCAAATAATGTTTTTAATTCAGCTATCTTCAGTTCAGGAACAACAACAACTTTAGGGCGAAACTGTTTGCAGATTTCAACAAGTTCAGAAATTCGACTATGTGCCGAAACTGCAAAGACTGAATACTTATCTGGATGCTGACTTAAAATTTTTAAGGTACTTTGCCCAATAGAACCAGTTACACCCAATATGCAAACAGATTGTGTCATCTATAAATCTACACCAATAAGCTTTAATATATACATTCCCGTTGCAAAAATCGGGGCTGCTGCGAGTAAAGAATCAATACGATCCAACACACCACCATGACCAGGCAACACACGGCCAGAGTCTTTAATACCAGCACGACGTTTGATCATTGATTCAAACAAATCACCTAATACTGAACCAAATACTGTAATTAAAGATAAGATCAGGAATAAAAGTTGTTGAACCCAAGTTAGGTTTAAATATTGATATTGCACTACAAGCATGACAATCACTGTAGTTAAAATACCACCATACAATCCTTCTACCGATTTATTTGGACTTACTGTGGGTGCCAATTTTCTTTTACCAAATTTGCGACCTACAAAGTAAGCTCCACTATCTGCACCCCATACAAGCAAGAACAAATACATCAACCACCATGGTGAGCTTTGCCATACTACAAAGATTGCAGTCACTGCTGCACAGATAAGAATTAAACCAATAATATAGAGAGTCGCGTTATACCAACCATCAAATTCAGGAAAAGACTTAACCCAATATACACTAACGAGCCAAGTTAAAATTGAAGCAGACCATAGCAACAATGCAATGTCATGAAAGAATAAGGCAACACCAGAAACAAAGGCAACAAGTAGACCATAACCCCATGCTTTAGGCTTTACTACCGCACCAGCTTCATGAGGCATTAACTTATACCATTCATACCCCGCAACCGCTGCCGCCACAATCATAAGTACCAACATTGGATAATGTGATTGCGTAGCAAACATACAGCCCAAAACAACTGCAACAAGTACCAATGCGGTAACAATCCGCTCTAACATTATAATTTCTCGATTTTCTCTTGCTGAATTTGTTCAGATGTTTTACCGAAACGACGTTCACGCCCTGAAAACACATTCAGTGCATGATCGAATTCCTCGACTGTAAATTCCGGCCATAATGTATCCGTAAAATACAGTTCCGCATAAGCTGCTTGCCACAACAAGAAGTTAGATATACGGAAATCTCCACCTGTACGGATCAACAAGTCCACAGCTGGCAGATCATTTAGACTGACATATTTTCCGAACAAATCAATATTTATTTGATCAGCGTCAATTTCACCACGAGAAACTGCTTGTGCAACCTCTTTAGCTGCATTTGCAATATCCCACATACCACCATAGCTAATCGCAATAGTTAATGTCATGGTGTCATGATGTACTGTTTGTTGCTCTGCATCTTCCATTAAGGCAACTAAATGTGAAGGTAATCTAGAACGATCCCCTATAAAACGCAAAGCAATATTGAATTTTTTCATGCGAGGTATTTGCTCATGAATCGTTTCTTCAAGAAGCTTCATAAGCAGATCGACTTCATATTGTGGTCGATTCCAATTTTCACTCGAAAATGCAAAAACAGTTAAAGCACGGACGCTAGTTTTTATACAATGCTCAACAATAGGATCAAGAATATTTTTACCTTCTCGATGCCCATCGCCTTTTTGCATTTGATTTTTCTTGGCAAAGCGGTTGTTGCCATCCATGATGATGGCAACATGCTGTGGAAGATGATACTCTTCTGATTCGGTCATAAAATTAGACCTTCATCAATTCTGCTTCTTTCGCTGCAAGACGCTTATCTACTTCTGCAACATATTTATCAGTAATTTTCTGAATATCATCACCTGCACGACGTTCATCATCTTCAGAGATTTCTTTCTCTTTCAAGAGTGCCTTGATATCACCTAAAACATCACGACGAATGTTACGAATAGCAACTTTTGCATTTTCAGCTTCACTGCGTGCAACTTTTTGCATATCACGGCGTGTTTCTTCAGTTAAAGCTGGTAAAGGCACACGAATTGAATCGGCAGTAATAGGGTTTAAACCTAAATCACTTTCACGAATTGCCTTATCAATTGCAGAAACCATTGTACGTTCAAATGGTTGAACGATAAGCGTGCGTGAATCTTCAACACCAACGTTCGCTACTTGGTTTAAAGGCACATCAGAACCATAGTAAGGAACCATTACCCCATTTAAAATTGATGGGTGTGCACGGCCGGTACGAACTTTATTAAACCCTTGTTCCAAAGACTCAAGAGTTTTCATCATACGCTGTTCGCTGTCTTTTTTCAGATCGTTAATCATATGATCTTCCTTACTTATTTATTCAAGGATGTATATAACAAATTTAATTTAGCGCTAGTATAAAGAGCTTTGCAGCACACGTACATTATTTAGTAACGCGCGTACCCTCTTTTTCACCCATCACAACAGATAAAAGCGCACCAGATTTATTCATATCAAATACTTGCAATGGAACATTATGGTCACGGCATAGACAAATTGCTGTTAAATCCATAACGCCTAGCTTCTCATCTAACACTTGATCAAATGTTAAATGATCATATTTGACTGCATCTTCGTATTTGCTTGGGTCTTTATTATAGACACCGTCTACTTTAGTTGCTTTCAAAATTAAATTTGCTTCAATTTCGATACCACGTAGACATGCTGCTGTATCAGTTGTAAAGAATGGATTACCTGTTCCTGCAACGAAAACACAAACTTCGCCTTGGCTTAAATGACGGATTGCATCACGACTTGAATATGACTCTACAACAGTACCAATTGGTAATGCAGACATAAGACGAGTTCTAATGTTTCGACGCACTAATGCATCACGCATTGCCAAACCATTCATGACAGTTGCAAGCATACCCATCTGGTCACCTGTTACACGGCCAACCAAGCCATCTTTTTGTAACTGGCTACCACGATATAAGTTACCGCCACCAACAACGATACCTACCTGCACACCCAAGCCCACCAAATGTGCAATAGAAAGTGACATCTGATCTAAAACTTGAGCATCAATACCCATATCTTTATTACCTGATAATGCCTCACCAGATAATTTTAATAAAATTCGTGAATAACGGGGGCTTATTGTTTCCGCCATGATTTTGCTCCAAGACCTCTTAAACTGAATGCTTTTTGAATCGTGATTCGATTAGACCGATTTAATTTTAATTAACTTTGCAAATAAGTCGTATTCATCCGCATCGGTAATTTCGACTTCCAACATATCGCCTGGTTGAATCGTGCTCTTATCGATATCTTCTACGAAGACATTACCGTCAATTTCCGGAGCATCGGCATAAGAACGTGCAACAGCAACAGGATATTCATCTTCCAAACCATCGACTAACACAGTCATCGTTTGACCGATACGTTTTTGTAATTTGGCAGCAGATATTTGCTGCTGCACTTGCATAAAGCGCTCGTAACGCTCTTGCTTAATTTCTTCTGGCACATGATCTGGTAAATCATTGGCCGTAGCGCCTTCTACTGGTGAGTAGGTAAAGCAGCCTACACGATCAAGTTGAGCTTCAACTAACCAATCTAGCAAAATCTGGAAATCCTCTTCAGTTTCGCCTGGAAAACCAACCACAAAAGTAGAACGGATCACAAGATCTGGGCATTTTTCACGCCACAATTTAATTTTTTCTAGAGTATTTTCACTATGCGCTGGACGCTTCATTAATTTAAGAACGCGTGGGCTCGCATGTTGGAATGGAATATCTAGATAAGGCAGGATTTTACCCTGAGCCATCAAATCAATCACTGCATCAACATGTGGATATGGATATACATAATGTAGACGCACCCAAATTCCAAGCTGACCAAGTGCTTCACACATGTCAAAGAATTTGGTTTTTACTGGCTGCCCGTTCCAAAAATCCAACTTATATTTAGTATCTACACCATAAGCTGAAGTATCTTGTGAAATAACCAATATTTCTTTCACACCTGCGCGTTTTAACGCAGCTGCTTCTTCTAACACGCTACCAACTGGACGTGATACTAAATCACCACGCATGCTCGGGATAATACAGAAGGTACAACGGTGGTTACAGCCTTCAGATATTTTTAAATAAGCATAATGCTTAGGCGTTAAACGGATACCTTGTTCAGGAACAAGATCAATAAAAGGATTATGTTTTGGCGGTGCTGGTACATATTCATGTACAGCTTGCATCACATCTTGATAAGCTGCCGCACCAGTAACCTTTAAAACGTTCGGATGCATTTGACGAATTTTATCTTCGTCTTTACCTAAGCATCCTGTAACGATTACTCGACCATTTTCACTCATGGCCTCGCCAATTGCATCTAGCGACTCTTGTACCGCAGATTCAATAAAACCACAGGTATTAACAACTACTAAATCAGCACCATCATAATCTGATGCAACTTGATAACCTTCAGTCTTTAACTGAGTTAAAATTCGTTCAGAATCTACCAATGCCTTAGGACAACCTAAAGAAACAAAACCGACTTTGGGGGTCTTCATGAATCTGCGCTCCACTTGAATGCGCGTATTGTATGTCTTTTCTCGTCTCACGCATAGGTGGAAACCCCACTCTTTGTGTAATGCACCAAAATACAACCAATATTTGCACCAAAACCCAATATTGCACCAAGTTGGAACATGTTATTATTAGAAAGCAGTCTGTTATTTTTGACCAAAAGATATTAAGAACGATTTTAGCGCGCTTTAATTACGCTTGAAACCTCAAAATAATCCATAAACAAAGTTGGCGTACATTTTGCATCATTCATGTTCTATAACGGTGAATACCGATAACCAATGAAGATGCCATTGCGCCATTTTAAGACAGGAACGATTCGCTAATGGATCAACACGCACCTATCGACTATCGCCTTTTGGTAGACAATTTAACTACTGCGATTTTATTAATCGATAGTAATTTTAATATTTTTTATTTGAATTCAGCTTGCGAAGCACTTTTCGACATTAGTTTGCTACGTGCTTCTGGGCAGCCGGTTTTAAATTTACTTCATGCGCCAGATGATACCTTTAATACACATGAAGCCTTACTCAATACTTTAAAAACAGGACAACCTTATACACGTCGTGAAGCTGTGATTAATGTCAACTTTAAAGACTTACATGTTGATTATACGGTTTCACAATTAAATGCAGGTAAAAGTTATCATCCACTTTTACTTATTGAGTTAAATCCAATTGACCGTATGTTGAAAATTTCTAAAGAAGAAAACTTAATTCAACAACATCAAGTGGCTAGACAGTTGGTTCGAGGCGTTGCTCACGAAATTAAAAATCCACTGGCTGGGATACGAGGTGCTACTCAATTACTTGCTCGGAGCTTAAATGACGAGAGTTATGCAGAATTTACAGATGTTATTATTAATGAAGTAGATCGTCTTACTAACTTGGCTGACACTATGTTAGGTTCAAGACAACTGCCGAGTTATGAGAACGTGAATGTTCATGAACCTTTGGAACGTGTTCGGTCTTTAATTGCAAACCAAACCAAGAAAAAAATTAAAATTACGCGTGACTACGATTTGTCTTTACCAGATGTGAATGCTGACCGAGACCAATTAATTCAAGTTATGCTCAATATTAGCGTTAATGCCATTCAAGCGATTACAGAAAATAAGTCATTTTTTATAGATCAAGAACCCGAATTAATTTTACGTACCCGAATTCAACGTCTAGTCACTATTAATGGTGTGCTCAACCGCTCGGCTGTTCGAGTTGATATTGAAGACAATGGACCGGGTATTCCAGAAAGCATTTTAGAATCTGTGTTTTACCCGTTGGTTACAGGACGAGCAAAAGGTACAGGGCTTGGCCTAAGTATTGCACAGAACATTATGCATCAACATAACGGAATGATTGAATGCCAATCAGTTCCTGGAAAAACAATGTTTAGCTTATATTTACCTTGGGAGTCAGACCGTGTCGCGAAATAAAATATGGGTTATTGATGACGATCGCGCCATGCGATGGGTACTTGAAAAGACCTTTAAAGAAGAAGGATTTGACGTCACCAATTTTGAAGAAGCTCAAACAGCACTCGAACGTTTACATCATGATGCTCCCGATGTCATCTTAACTGACATCCGTATGCCTGGTATCGATGGGTTGACTTTTTTATCCAAAGTAAAAAACACACACCCCGACTTACCCGTCATTATTATGACAGCTCATTCAGACTTAGAGTCAGCTGTATCAAGCTATCAAACTGGTGCGTTTGAATATTTACCAAAGCCATTTGATATTGATGAAGCTTTAGCTTTAGTCAATCGTGCGATTTTGCATATCAATAAATTGCAGCAGCAAGAAGCTACAAAAACTGCTTCTCCGCTACAATCGACAGAAATTATTGGTGAATCTCCTGCCATGCAAGAGGTTTTCCGAGCAATTGGGCGGTTATCGCAATCACACATTACCGTTTTAATTAATGGCGAGTCAGGAACTGGTAAAGAGCTCGTTGCACATGCTTTACACAAGCATTCACCGCGCCGTGCCAAACCATTTATTGCACTAAACATGGCAGCAATTCCGAAAGACTTAATCGAAACGGAATTATTTGGTCATGAAAAAGGTGCTTTTACGGGCGCTAACACTCAACATCAAGGTCGTTTTGAACAAGCCAATGGTGGAACATTATTCCTTGATGAAATTGGTGACATGCCATTTGAAACACAAACTCGTTTACTTCGCGTACTTGCAGATGGTGAATTTTATCGAGTTGGTGGACATATCCCTGTTAAAGTGGATGTCCGAATTGTCGCTGCGACACACCAAGATTTAGAAAAATTGGTGAATGAAGGACGCTTCCGTGAAGACTTATATCACCGTTTAAATGTAATTCGTATTCATATTCCTAAGCTTGCGCATCGTAGCGAAGATATACCAATGCTTGCTCAACACTTCTTGGCCCGTGCAGGCAAAGAGTTAGGTGTAAGTCCAAAGATTTTACGTACTGAAACAACAGACTATATGCAACAACTGCCATGGCCAGGTAACGTACGTCAGCTTGAAAATACCTGTCGTTGGTTAACTGTCATGATTACTGGTCGTGAAGTTTATCCAGAAGATTTACCTTCTGAACTAAAACAAGTACCACTTCAAAAAACTAGTGAAACTAGTCAGCCAGCCCCATCTTTTGAGCGTATTTCTTTACATCATTGGGATGAATTGCTAAACCAATGGGCAATTCAAAAGCTAAAAAATGGCGAAATGAAGATTTTGGATATTGCAACACCGATGTTTGAACGCACATTAATTAATGCTGCCCTACAACAAACTCGTGGACGCAAACGTCATGCAGCTGAACTATTAGGTTGGGGACGCAACACCCTAACCCGAAAGTTAAAGGAACTAGGAATGGATTCTGCTGATGACGATGATGAGGACGAACATAAAGCAACGTTGTCTGAAGCTTAATTGTAAAATACACAACAAGAGCGGCTAATTGATTTTAGCCGCTTTTTCTTTGTATCTATTGATAAGGAAATTAATCTTTAAAATAAAACGTGAACATATAGTTACATCACTAAAAAACTCCAAAAGATCGTGTAAGGTTTTATATTTTAAAATATTTATTCAGTTTCATACTTATATGATTGTTTAGCAGACAATCTAAGAATATAGCAATGTCCATCGGTAAAGATAGTTTTGATATACTAGCTAAGCAGTATTAATCGTTGTTATTAAATTTTATGCATGATCCAGTCCTTGAGTCACATCATCCTATATGTGACAAACCTCAAACGCGCCGCGGTATCGAACGTCGTTTAGCTTTATTGCTAAGCGCAACCGAGCTGTTTTTGGAAAAAGGATATGATGCCGTATCTCTGGACGATATCGTAAATCATGCAGGTGGTTCAAAGGCCTCTATTTATAAATATTTTGGAAACAAAGAAGGACTTTTTACCGCTATTTGTGACTATAAACGTGAAATGTTTTTTAAAGATGTGTGTATTCCATTTAATCCTGAAAAAAGTACTTTAAAAGAATATCTAATTCAAACGCTCGAACGTGTTTACGTTCATATCATTCAACCGGAACATATCGCGTTTTTACGACTTATTATCGAACAGACCGAATGCAATACAGTCCTCATACAATACCTTTATGACAAATGGGTACACAACTTACAGAATACTCTTACTCAAGCATTAGAGTTTGCGCACAATGCAGGAGAAATCACATGTCCTTCTCCTTATCATTCTTCACTCATGTACTTTGGGATTATACGCGATATTGAGTGGCGTATGATTATGGGTATGCCTGCCCTACCCAATGAGAAAGAAGCATTTGATTATATTGAATATTGTGTAGAAATTTTCTTAAAAGGCCACCATAAAGTCTAATTCTTTTGCATTTTGAAATGCTTATAGTATAGTAGACTTCTTTTTCTCCACATCCACCCAGCCAACAACAGATAATTGTTGTATTTCAAAGACAATTATTATGGAGTAGCTACATGGCTCTAAGACATTTCCTGACTTTACGTGATCTATCCACATTAGAACTTAACCGCATCTTAGAACGCGCAAGTGAACTAAAAAAAATGCAACAAGGCAATAAGGTTTATCAGCCTTTTGTTGGTAAAGTATTGGGAATGATTTTTGAAAAATCGAGCACACGCACTCGTATTTCTTTTGAGGCTGGTATTAACCAATTTGGTGGCAGTGCCATCTTTTTGTCACCTCGCGACACACAACTAGGTCGTGGTGAGCCTATTGAAGACTCAGCACGTGTTATATCAAGCATGCTTGATATTGTGATGATTCGTACTTTTGGTCACGATATTGTTGAACGCTTTGCATCTTACTCAAAAGTTCCTGTGATTAACGGCCTAACTGATGACCACCACCCTTGTCAGTTACTTGCAGATTTACAAACTTATATTGAGCATCGCGGTAGTATCGAAGGTAAAACCGTAGCTTGGATTGGTGATGGCAATAATATGTGTAATTCATATATTGAAGCTGCACATTTAATGGGTTTTAAATTAAAAATTGCTTCGCCAAAGGGTTTTGAGCCTAAACCTGAATTTTTAGCAGAGTTTGGACATTGTGTTGAGCTTTTTGACAATGCTGAAGATGCCGCTGTAAATGCTGACCTTATCGTTACAGACGTATGGGCAAGCATGGGGCAAGAAGAAGAACAAAAATTACGTAAGAATGCTTTTTCAGCGTTTCAAGTCAATGAAAAACTGATGAGTCTTGCACATCCAGACTGTTTATTTATGCATTGTTTGCCAGCACATCGTGGTGAAGAAATTTCAGAAACCATGCTTGATCATAAAAATTCAGTCGTATGGGATGAAGCAGAAAACCGCCTACATGCTCAGAAAGCTTTAATGGAATTTTTATTGAATGAAAATTTGAAAAAAGCTTAATCTCGATAGAAAAACAGCATCTTTAAGGTGCTGTTTTTTTTATTTCCATAAAACTCTTATTTTTCTTGTTTATTTTTTAAAATTTTTCACGATGTTGCTGAATATATAAACAGTCTATATTTCAACTACACTCTAGAATCGTGTATAACATTCTACACAATAAGCCAAGCCTACTCTTGTAGAGTGCGATTATGACAACCCTTGAAGAATCACTATCTCAAATCCCTGCATTTTCAATTATTCATGAACACTTATTTAGTTCAGCACAACCTTCCGTTGAACAGCTCAAACTCATTAAAGAGTACGGCTGTAGTACTGTTATCAATTTAGCTTTGACAAATTCATCGAATTGTATTGAAAATGAAGATCAGGTTTGTCTTGAGCATGGTTTAAATTACATTCATATTCCAATTGACTGGGAAACACCTTCTTCTGACCAATGCTTATTGGTTTTAGATTTAATTGATCATTTGGTTCAAAATGAAATCGTTTGGTTACATTGTGCCAAAAACAAACGTGTAAGTTGTCTCATGTACGTATACAGACAATTTTATATGAATATGGACATGCCAACTTCTCAAGATTTACTACACGAAATTTGGGAACCCAATGAAACTTGGACAGGACTGATCCATAGTATTACCTTACAGCTACAAGGCCGTAAGGCTACCTTAGAACTTCAACAGTCTCTGCAACAAACTGATGATTTAGTTTAATTAGAGATTAATACCGTCGCTGTTGCTAAAATTCCTTCTTGGCGACCCGTAAACCCAAGTTTTTCGGTGGTGGTCGCTTTGATACTAATTTGATTTAAATCCACATTCAAAACATCTGCAATGCTTTGGCGCATCTCTAAATTATGTTTCGCTAATTTAGGACGTTCGCAAGCTACAGTAATATCAGCATTATTCAAACGATAACCACGGTCTAATATTAATTGGTAAACGTGTTTTAGCAGTACACGGCTATCCGCTCCTTTAAACTCGGGATCGGTATCTGGAAAATGCTGACCAATATCACCAAGCGCCAGTGCACCGAGTAAAGCATCACATAGCGCATGTAACACAACATCGCCATCAGAATGTGCTTTTAAGCCATGCGTATGTGGAATCTGAACGCCAGCCAAAGTTACGAAGTTACCCTCTTCAAAGGCATGTACATCCATTCCTTGTCCAATACGAATTTGAGCGACCATATCAACTCTTCCCTTCTATAAAAACTTAAGAAATCTTGTATTCAGCTGTTGTGTTTCGCTATAGTACACTTAGCAAAGTAGACTGAAAGTATAAGCGATCATGCCGTCGAATACTGATATGAATCAATTGAAAAGATTAAGTTTTGTCGTGACATTGAGTTGTTTATGCTCACCATTTGTTTTTGCGGAATCTATCGACTGCTCAAATTCAAAATCTGAGCTCAAAATCTGCTCAAAAACCTTTAGTGAAGCGCGTAAGCAACTTAACAATCAATATCTTTCTGCATACTTAGTTACAGATGCCCCCTTAAAACTTCTACAAGATACACAGACTTTGTGGTTTAAACATACTCAACAATGCAAAAACACTTCATGTTTTCAACAACAGTTTGATATACGTGGGGATGATTTAAACTTTTATGCATCACTTAAGCAAACCCTAACGCAGCATTATCTTAAATTTGAAAATGGGCATATTGCAGCTCAACCTGTTCATTTACAAATTCATCAACTTGCTAAAGATAAAATCAAAATCGAAGGATTAGCTTACCGTAATCCGAATAACCGAAAAGATACGCAAACTATTTCACTCATGGCTTATAGCTCTCCTGAACAAAAAAGTGAAATTTTAGACAACGAACATAACTGCAAATATAAGTTCGATTTCCAAAAGGCCTTACTTGTAGTGAAAACCCAACAAAAAGGCTGTGAACGATTTACTGGTGTTTATAGACTATATGATTAGTTGATATAAAACAAAAAAGCCAGTGAATATACACTGGCTTTTCTTTTTTATGCTGGATATTTCTGCAGAATATCTTGACTCACCAAAACAGCAGTCGCTGCTGATAAAGTCCAACCTAAATGGCCATGTCCAGTATTATAAAAAACCCGTGGCTGTTTAGACTGTTTTACGACTGGCAGCATATTAGGCATCATCGGTCTTAAACCTGCCCATGGAACAACATGCTCAGTTGAAATGTCAAAATTACGATTCACCCAATTCACTAGGGGTTGAATACGATCCGCTCGAATGTCTCGATTATAGCCGTTAAACTCAGCAGTACCTGCAATACGTAAACGATCTTGGCCTAAACGAGACGTTACAATTTTGGCGCTTTCATCAAGCAAACTCACCCATGGCGCATTTTTAATACTTTTCTCATCTTTCAATTGGACAGTAATTGAATAGCCTTTAACTGGATAAACATTTACACGCTCACCGACCATATCAGCCAACTGATAACTTCCGACACCACCACAAACAACCAGAACATCACCTTCCAATTGAAAGCTATCTGATTGAGAAAGATGAGGATGTTCAGCACTTGGCTGACAATTCAACACTACTTTATCTGTGTGACACTTAATATCAGTCACTTCAAGTCCAAATTTATACTGAACACCATATTGTTTAGTCTTTTCAGCTAAAGCTGTTGAATATTTATGAATGTCTCCAGTTGCATCACTTGGAGTGTAATACCCCCCAAAGTAATCACCAGTTAAAGATGGCTCGATTGTCTTCATTTCCTCTGGTGAAACTGAATAGCGCTCCAAAGTACCTTTGTTTAAGACGTCATTCACCTGTTTGGCAACGTCATAATCAGCCTTACTGTGATACATATGAAGAATACCGCGTTTCTCCAAATCAAATTGAAGCTGCTCTTTTTCAGCGACTTCAAACAAGCGCTTACGAGCGAGCAATGCTAAGCGAACAGTTTCTATGGTGTTAGCCTCATAATTTTTAATATGAGATAGAAACTCAACTAACCAGCTATATTTGTGCAAACTAAAAGAAGGGTTAAGTAATAGAGGAGCATCTTTTTGCCTCATCCATTTAAAACCTTTTATAACGGTCGCTTTCTGGTTCCAGACTTCTGCATTACAAGCAGATAATTGCCCTCCATTTGCAAATGATGTTTCCATAGCTGGATAAAGATGGCGATCAATCACTGTGACTTGGTAACCTAATTGAGATAATTCATAGGCTGAAGTAACCCCTGTGATTCCTGCACCAATCACAATAACATGTGGCATAACAGACTCCTCTGAAATGCAAAAACATTTCATCAGTACAGCCCATCTGTCATTTGTACCTGAGAGTTTCGACCTAAACACTACCTTTTAGCATTTCGATCTTCCCCTTCGGTGAGTTTATGACTTATAAGTTTTTATTCTTCATGCTTATAAATCTTAAGCTGCTCTCCAGATTTTTTAATTATTACAGTCCTTTTGCCTGAGAGTTTCCGGGCCTGTTGCTCCTTCGGCGGGTTCCTAAGAACCTCTCTCCCGCAATAATTTTGTATTTATATAAGCAATGTATCTGCCACTTTTAAAAAAACGCATTCTTTTCTTGTAAACTTTTGTACAGCAATTCAATTAAACAAGAAAGTATTTGATTTAATTATAAAAAAAGGTGAATTATTTAAATTCACCTTTTGCTATTTATTAGAGCTTTCCTTCAAGCACTTGGTCAGAAACTAGACCTTTCCATTGCTCTCGCAAGGTTGGTAAATAAAACTTCTCACCAATTGTGACCAACTCAGCATCAATTAGTGCATGAATTTCGTGCATAAAAATATAATCCAACGAAACTAAAGACAGTTGATGATTTTTTTGTGCTACTTTTTTACGTTTAGCTTGAGCTTGTTTAATGAGCTCATTTGCAAAATTTTTATCTTTATATGTTGTGATTGCATTTAAACGAAGCTCAATAACACCCCAACCTGCCAACAATTTTTTGAAGATTTCAAAGTCTTTTGTCGTTGATTCCCAAGTTACGTTTTCCAGATTATTATCTTCGGGTAAAACAGGTAACAGTAAATCACCAGTACTTGGAAAAATCTTTTTAAGATTTAACAGAAATTTAACAGGCTGATCACTTGGGTAATCATTAAACTGCACATGTTGTTCGGTATCTGTTAAATAAATCGAGAGCATTCAAAAATCCTTGGCTAAGCAACTGTTTATTATGTGTTTAATTTCTATATCGCAAAATAAATGCAAATTAAAAACAATACAAAAACAGGATAAGGTGGGCATTTTAACAATTATGACAGCTTATTCAACTCTAAGTTAGTTTGATTAAGCTATATAAGAACAATTAAATTCAATTAACTTTGTAAAGAGCGCTGATATGAATTAATAGCTCAAAAAGTTAGTGCTCATTAAATACACTACAACTCAGCCTCTTATTAAGATTTAATGTTACAATACAGTGATTTACTCAATTTCATCTGGCTCCCAAAGAAATGAATAGATCACAGTTAATTTTATTATTTTTAAGTATTGGTACTTTTTCTTCTTCTGTATTTTCTGAAACGATTACCTTCCCAACTGAACAAGAGTTTTATGACCAAAAATCGAATCGCCATAGAAGTATGCTTGAGATAAACAATTCAAATCATAAGTTTAACGAATCACAACACAATCCTTTTCGTTCCGATTCAAACAAGAAAGCAGTAGATTTTTCTGAAATTGCCAAACAATACCAAGATGAGAAACCACAAAATACATACTCTCACTCTCCAGATCCAACTGTGAATATGAGTGATCATGACCGAAGTCTCTACTACATTAGAAATCATGATGATATAGGTCTCAAAAGAGATATTCGTATTCAACAATATAGATCATTAAAACAGCAATACGATAAAGGAGTCATTTCCAACGACGAATACAAAGAGAAAGTTTACAAAATTTTAAAATAAGCTTTTATATATTCTGAAGCCTTCTTTTAATGGAAGGCTTCTATAAGAAACTTTGAGATAGAAGGTTAAAAATTATAAAAAACAAAGATTCATAGTAAATAAACAATAAAAATTAAACAGTTTTAACAGTTAAAAGACACCAAACTATTGATGTCTTCCCTACAAATAAAGGAGAGATCAATGAAGATTCGAGCTTCACGTACCTATTCAACTTATTCAAATCACTATTTTATTTCAAAAGAATATGAATGCAGCGTTATTCCAGTAAAAGGAATGTGCTTTACCGATCTTGGTCTGACCGAAAATGGTGTGATTGAACCGATAGAAATTACAGAGGTCACTATAGATCCAGCCTCAAATTCTTATCATATTCTTTTAGCAAAAGATGCTCATGAATACACGAAAGAAGAACTAAAAAGAAAATTTGAAGAAATGAAAGCAAATGGTTGGGAATATATAGAAGATCTACTGATGTAGCTTTTATTATCAACCTATAAGTTAGAGCATATATGAAAAGCTATAGATTTAATGCGTAGATATAATAGCCATCAGTAGTGCCATTTTGTACTGAATGTACATAAACTACTGATGGCTATATAGACTGCTTATTTACTATTTGGCGAAACCATTTTTTCAGGTTTAACGACTTCGTCAAACTGTTCAGCTGTTACTAAACCAAGCTCAACAGCTACTTGTTTTAAAGTCTTATTCTCTTTATAGGCAGTTTTCGCTACTTTTGCAGAGTTTTCATAACCAATAACTGGATTTAATGCAGTAACTAACATGAGAGAGTTATGCAAGAAGTGGTCAATTTTATCGCGGTTAGGTTCAATTCCAACCGCACAGTGATCATTAAAACTATTACATGCATCGCCAAGAAGCTGAATTGATTGCAATAAATTATAAGCAATTACTGGCATAAATACGTTTAGTTCGAAGTTACCCGAAGCACCTGCGACATTAATAGTGGTATCGTTGCCAAGCACTTGTGCAACCACCATGGTCATTGCTTCACTTTGTGTTGGGTTCACTTTACCCGGCATAATACTTGAGCCTGGTTCATTTTCAGGAATGCGAATTTCACCAAAACCACAGCGTGGCCCACTTGCTAACCAACGAATATCATTAGCAATCTTATTTAAGCTTACTGCTAAAGTTTTTAATGCGCCTGATGCAAAAACAGCGGCATCACGCCCTGCAAGTGCTTCAAATTTATTAGGAGCAGTAACAAATGGCAAACCTGTTAAAGCTGCAAGCTGAGTTGCTGCCTTAACAGCATAGTCAGGATGAGCATTTAACCCTGTTCCCACTGCTGTGCCACCCAATGGCAACTCATATAAACCAGTTAAAGCTTGTTGTAGACGTACTAAACCGTGCTCAAGCTGAGAAACATAACCACTAAATTCTTGGCCTAAGGTTAATGGTGTAGCATCTTGCAAATGAGTACGGCCAATTTTAACAATATCGTGAAACTCATCGGACTTCTTCTGCAAAGTTGCTTTAAGCTGCTCTACAGCTGGAATCAGCAATTCATTAATTTGCAAACTTGCTGCTACGTGAATAGCTGTTGGAAATGAGTCATTGGTAGATTGCGCACGATTGACATGATCATTTGGATGTACTGGTTTTTGTGCGCCCAGCACTTCACCTAATTTTTGGTTGGCAATATTGGCAATCACTTCATTACAGTTCATGTTGCTTTGTGTACCAGAACCTGTTTGCCAAACTACGAGTGGGAACTGTGGGTCCCATTTTCCTGCAATCACTTCTTCGGCAGCGCCCACAATATATTGACTTAAATCTTGTGGTAACTGTCCTAACTCTGCATTGGTTATTGCTGCTGCTTTTTTTACCAATCCCATCGCTCGAATCATGGCACGGGGTAAACGCTCCTGCCCGATTTTGAAGTTCTGTAAGCTACGTTGGGTTTGTGCTCCCCATAGCGCTTCATTTGGAACTTCAATCTCACCCATAGTGTCATGTTCAATTCGTGTTTGCATAGAAACCTCGGTTATCTGGTTAAAGAACTCACGGGCTGAAGCAATTTTTGCTTTGGCTAGTTAATTTTAGTATCGTACTCAAGCATTCCATTATTGTAAATAAGAATCATTATCTCATCTTCCATTTAATGTGTTTTGATAGAATCTCCATTCATCTTCAATCATTTGCTTTAAAGTTCGTTTCGGATTCCATTGTAATAAAGTTTTTGCTTTTCCTACATTTGCACCAAGTTGAGCCAATTCTTCATGCTTATAAATTGCCGATTGTGTCGGAATTTCAGCTTGGGTCACTTGTGAAATTTCATCTAATAACTGACGAATTGAATGTACTTGGTCATGTGCAATATTAAATGCTTCACAGCAATGGGTTTGATCACGTAGCCATAGTAGAGTTGCACTTACAGCTTCGCATACATCTAAGACATGTAGAAAACTACGCTCTACAGTATGGTCTTCGGTAGACACTTGGTCTTGTAATTCAATTAAATCACGCTGCATGGCTGCTACTTGCAATGCAAGCGGTACAATATTTTTAGGAAGCTGCGCAACATACTCACCTAATACACCATGTTCAAAAGCACCTACAATGTTTGATAGGCGTAAGATCGCAATTTTCCATTCATGATCAATTTTATAGGTATCACGGATGATTTCTTCAATCATCTGTTGAGATTTGATATATGGATTTGGATAAGCGTAGTTGAAATCTTGTGTTTCACTTAGTTCTAAATCAGATTTTCCATAGACTGCCAAGCTAGATAAATGGATAAAATGACGAACTCCTGTACGTTGCATCGCACGTAATAGACTCATGATGCAACTGACATTATCGTTATAATATTCGAGCGGTTTTAAGTTAGATTCTTCAATGGATTTAAAACCAGCGGTGTGAATGACTGCATCAATTGAGTATTGTTCAAATACCTTATTCAATGCAGGTGTATTACGTACATCAAGTTTAACAAACGGAACGTACATACCAGAGATGTATTCTAACCGCTCAAGCGTTTGCAAGGTCGAGTTAGCCAAATTATCGACAATAACCACTTCTTGGCCTTGAGCCAACAGACTCAATGCAATGTGTGAACCGATAAAGCCTAAACCACCTGTCACTAAAATCATTGTATACTTACCTTTCTCTTAATGTATCTACGCCCATTTAGACGTATGACCATAGTGAATTCTCAATGAGTACATTACTACTAATAACCTCTGCTCCTACTTCAATCCATGCTTGGCATGCGCTGGGCCTTGCTCAGGCACTCAAAAGTAAAAATGAAGACTTTCGTGTATTCTTTTACCAAGATGGCGTTCAGGTTGCGAATGATTTTCAGTGGGTTCCTGACGACCAGCGTAATTTAACGCATGAATGGCAAAAGCTCTCGATCCAACTTCCTGTCTGTGTCAGCGCCGCCCTTGCACGTGGTATTACCGATGCAGAAAATGCGAGTCGCCATCAACTTAGTCATCACAACCTAGCGGACAACTTTGAGTTAGTTGGACTAGGTGAACTTGCTGATGCAGTACAGTCAGCCTCTCGTCTTCTTCAATTCTAAGTTACTTTGTTAACTTAGATTGTTGCTTTTAAAAGGTATATTGTGTGAAAACTGTACTCGTTATTTTGACCCAAGCCAATCTAACCAGCCTACAAGTCAATGAAAGCCTCGCCGCTACTATGGTTTTAGCAACCTTTGGCTCACCAGTCAAAGTATTATTGAAAGATGCAGCTCTTAGCCTCTTACAAAATGAACATAACTTTGACCAGTTGCAGCATGCTTTTAAAATTGCTTCAAACATGGTGGATAGCTTTGAGTTTTATGACTTGAGCCCCATTCTTGTTGAGACCAAAAATAAACAGCATCCTTTTGTTCAAAACAGTGAGCAGGAGCTAGAGTTTGTTCAGTTAGATACTGAACTCATCCAATCCTTCAATCATGTCTTATATTGGTAGATAAAGGTGTAAATTTAATGACGCAATCAACACTTTATCTGGTGCAAGCTTCTTATCAACATACTCCTTGCATTATTGAAGAACTTGAAAAACTTTTTCATAAAGACGATCAGATTATTTTTATGGGCGATTCAACCGCACAGCTTTCCCTAAGCATTTGTCAGCAGTTTGGCTCAGTTTCTTGTTTGTCTCATGAAAAAGATTTAATTGATGCAGAAACCTTGGCTCACGTTAAGGTATTAAACTATGACCAGTTTGCGGATCTGGTTTTACAATTTAATCGATGTATTTCTTTGAAATAATATAGTTAGGCTCATTTTTATGAATTTAGAATTAGATCAAGATGGTCATTTAGTCGACTATACGATTTGGAATCCCGAAGTCGCACAGGAACTTGCCAAATCTCTCGATCTTGAATTAACAGATTGGCATTTTGAAGTTTTAGCTGCGGTTCGCCAATTTTATCAGCAATTTGGGCATTCTCCAGCGACTCGTCCCCTCATTAAATTCTTAATGAAAACTGTCAGTCCTGATATCAATAATGCTGTTTTACAGCAAAAATTTAATACTGGTTTAGTTGCGCGCCATCTCAGTCGTTTAGCAGGCATTCCTAAACCAGCAAATTGTTTATAACTTTTTTATGCGAACTTTTTAGCGGCAGCGACACATAGAATTGTTACTGCCGTTACCATTAACATCGACCAACTTACATGTTCATGTAATAACAGTGCGGCAATCGCGAGTCCCATTAAAGGTTGTAAAAGCTGTAGCTGGCTAATTGCAGCAATACCGCCTTGTGCAAGCCCTTTGTACCAGAAAAAGAACCCGATAAGCATACTAAATAACGATACATAAACCAGCCCTGCTATCGCCGATGTAGATACATCTTGGAAAGAAACAGGCATGTAAAAAATAGTAGCAAATAACATAATCGGTAAAGCTAAAATAAGCGCCCAACAAATCACCTGCCAGCCACCTATTTTTTTCGAAAGTACTCCGCCTTCTGCATAGCCAAATCCACATAGAATAATTGCAATAAGCATGTATAAATCGCCGATGCCAAAAGAAGCTTCACCCGATAAAAAAAACATGTAGGTAAAAACAATCAGACTGCCTAAAATTGCAAATATCCAAAAAAATAAATTTGGTTTTTCTCCGCCTCTCACTACTGCAAATATCGCTGTTGCAAGCGGTAGAAGACTCACAAAGACAATTGAATGTGCTGCATTCATATATTGCAAAGCAAGTGCCGTAAATAAGGGAAAACCCACCACAACACCTAAAGCAACTATAGCAAGTGCCCCCCAATATTGTTTAGCCGGTCTTTTTTCTTTAAGCAAAAAGATAAGAATTAAACCTAGAATACCCGCAATGGCTGCTCTTGCCGCCGTGAGAAAACCAGGATCAAAACTGGTAACCGCAACACGGGTGGCTGGTAATGAGCCTGCAAAAATCGCAACCCCAATAAAACCATTTACCCAACCATTCATAAACTTTTGCATATTATTCTCCGCAACTATACGAAGAATTTAAGCTGTGATATGGTGTCAAAACCAGATACAAAGCAGTACAATTTCAAAAAACTGTTATGTATAAATAAGCAATACAGTTAGAGATGGTTAACGTGAATCAGTCAAAAACAAAAATCGAGCTTGTTATTTCACAGATTGAACAGCAAATTAAAAATCGTTCTTTAACACCAGGCTCCCGTTTACCTTCTGTACGTAAACTATCCAAAGATTTAGGTTTTTCTGTTTCTACTATTGTTGAAGCTTATGAGCGGTTAATTGCCGTAGGTAAAATTGAATCTCGTAGTGGCTCTGGTTTTTATGTCGTAGGACCGCTTGCCCCTTTGGCTTTAAGTGAATTAGGCCCTAAATTAGATCGTTCTATAGATCCGTTATGGATTTCGCGTCAGTCTTTGGAAGCAAAACCCGATGCATTTAAACCTGGTTGTGGCTGGTTACCAAATGACTGGATGCCACTTGAAAGTATTCGTAAAGCTTTAAGATCTGCTACACGTAACGAAGATGATAACTTAATGGGCTATTCGTCACCTTTAGGGCTACCAGCATTAAGAGATTTACTCGCTAGGCGAGCGCAAAGTAAAGGTATAGAAGCAAACTTGAACCAAGTTCTTTTAACTGATTCTGGTACTCAAGCAATTGATCTAGTTTGTCGTTTTTTACTTAAACCAGATGATGTTGTTTTGATTGATGACCCTTGCTACTTTAACTTTCATGCTTTACTTAAAGTTCATCAAGTTAAAGTTATTGGCATTCCTTATACATCAAGCGGACCAGATTTAGAAACCTTTAAAGAAGCGATTGAGACCCATAATCCACGGCTTTACATTACAAATTCTGGAATACACAACCCCACTGGTGCAACACTCTCACTTTCGATCGCTCATCAATTATTAAAACTCATTGAGCAGTCTAATTTGATTGTGATTGAAGACGATATATTTTCAGATTTTGAACATACTTCAGCGCCACAACTTGCGGCCCTAGACAACCTTTCACGCGTGATTTTTATTGGAAGTTTTTCTAAAACACTCTCTGCCTCTATTCGCTGCGGCTACATTATTGCTAAACCAGAATGGATTGATCAAATTACCGATTTAAAAATAGCTACCAGCTTTTCTCACAATGGCCTTTCAGCTAAAATTTTACACACAGCTTTAACCGATGGTTCATATCGTAAGCATCTAGATGTGTTAAAAGTTCGTTTAGCTCAAGCCATGCGGGAAACAATAGCGAAACTTAAATCGATTGGAATAGAACCATGGATTGAACCCAAAGCTGGAATTTTTGTGTGGTGTCGGTTACCCGAAGGAGTAGATGCAGCGAAGATTGCTCAGTTTTGTCTGAATCGAGAGGTAATTCTTGCTCCGGGCAATGCTTTTAGCCAAGCACAATCGGCAGGCCAATTTATTCGTTTTAATATTACCCAATCAAATCATGATTATATTTATAAGACTCTTACAGAGGCACTTCAGCAAGAGTCTTTAAAGAAAACGCTTTAAGCTTGTTTTTGCTTTTGTTCTATATAAGCAAAATAGCCCGGTCCAGCCGTAACTTGAACTTGTTTTGCATGCAAAGGTTCACGGCAGACCGAACATACCATGATTGGTTCAAATTTATGACCACAAGCTTTATGACGATATTCCAAAGGTTTACCTAAACCTTGATCCATCCATTTATCTGCCCAGTTCGCCATAGATAATATAATTGGATAAAGCTCAAATCCTTTATCGGTGAGACGATATTCAAAGCGTTCCTGACGATCAAAATAAGGAGCTTTGACTAAAATTTCGTATTCAACCAAACGCTTTAAACGATCCGATAGGACATGACGAGTGACACCTAGCGATTTTTGAAAATCATCAAAACGGCGAATTCCCATAAAAGCATTACGTAATATTAGCATCGTCCATCGATCACCAATTACTGATAGCATGCGGGCAACAGAACAAGGTTGATCACCGATGTCATCCCATTTCATCTTTATGCTTTCCTCAATATAGAACTGGCCTACTTGCCTTATTATTCATACCCTAAACCACTTAATATGTTATATGCAACATTCAGCTTAAAAATAAGTTTTTAATGTACTTATGACGCTTATTTTTTAAATAACCATGAATAGAAATATTTATAAAATATGATTAACTTATAAGTATAAATTAATCATATTCAGCTTATTTGTAGGCTAATTTGAAATAAAGATTCCTTCTAATAATGTACCTGACTCTAGTTTTCTATTCGCAGGAATACGTACTAAACAATTGGCTTGCATAAGATTACTCAGCATATGGGACTGCTGCTTCGCTAAACTTTTTACTCTAAGTTGTCCTGCATCAAAATAAGCATACATTCGTAAAAAACGCTCACGTGCATCTTCTTTTAAATCATGCTCTAAAATTGCTGTAAACCATTCTGGTCCCTGTCTATTGCCCTGCAATGCATCAAGCAAAGATTTGCCATAAACTTGCATTGCTACATATACCGCAGCTGGATTGCCCGGTAAGCCTAATAAATAGCATGAATGGCTAACTTGTGAATTATGATATTCGGCAAAGAATAAAGGTTTACCCGGTTTTTGCTTAACTTTCCAAAATATTTGTTCAAACCCAACTTCGAAAGCACAGTGTCGAACAAAGTCGTAGTCTCCGACTGAAACTCCGCCTGTTGTTATAATGACATCATGACTATCTTTTAATTGGTTAAAGTAATGGGTGACCTGCTCTGCTTCATCTGCCACGTGAATGAGTTCAATATCTAAACCATAATCTTCAAACCAAGCTTTTAATAAAGGCCCATTTGCATCAAAGACTTTTCCATCAATTAAATCATCTACCGTTTGAGCAACTTCATCACCTGTGACTAGTACTGCAACTTTTGGTCTACGATAAACAGTAAGCTCTTGCACTCCCGCCATACTTAAAGCAGCCAAGCTTCCAATATTTAGAAACTGTCCTGTTTGAGCAAGCAACTGCCCCTGCTGGATTTCTTCACCAGTAAAACGGATATCAGCTTGAGGGCGTATATGCTCCGTTAGACAAATTTCTTGAGCCGAAATAACCGATACAATTTCTTGCCGAGCTACATGCGTTGTCCCTTCAGGAATTTTGCCGCCCGTAAATATACGAATTGCCTGACCTTCACCGAGTATGTCGTGACTCTCACTTCCAGCACGAATCTCGCCAGTAACCTGAAACTTTTGATTATTTAAATCTTCTGCATGGCTACAAAGCGCATAACCGTCTACCGCACTTTGAGAAAAGCTTGGTAGATTAATTTCAGAGTAAATATCTTTAGCAAGATAACTACTTAGGCTATTTATTAGAGTCTTTTGAATAGAGTTTAAGTTTTTAGGCTTATTAATCACTAAATCTAGCGCTTCATCTATACTGATTAATCCACGCTCAGCACCACAACCTGACATTATTCATAGCCTCCTGGATGCGGTAAATCACGGCAAACATCAAAAATATGGACTAAGGCAGGTAAAATAGCTACCATTGATTCGCTTGCTCCACCACGGCTTCCCGGTAACGTCACCACTAACGAACGGTCAATAAACCCTGCCACTCCGCGTGACATAGCAGCATACGGTGTACGCTTTTGTCCAAATGAGCGAGCAGCTTCCATTAAGCCATCTAATTTACGTTCTAAAAGAGGCTCTAGCGTATCAACTGTAATATCACGCTTGCCAATTCCTGTACCACCAACAGTCATAATGCAAGCATATGATTTGCTCAACTCAAGCACTAAGTTTTTTAAAGTATCTGCTTCATCTGGCAAAATCTGGTAATGAATGGGGTCAAACCCTGCTTCAGTTAACGTTTCAACTACAGATTTTCCGGCAGTATCTGGCTTTCTACCCGCTGCTACGGTATCTGACAATACAATAACCGCAGCCGAAACAGGTTGACGAAGAACTCGCTTGAAGTGTGATTTACCACCTTTTTTCTTCAGTAGTTTACATTGATCCATCCAGAGCTCTTCTGGTTCACAATGTGGCTTTAACATGTCGTAAATGGTTAAACTGGCCAGACTTGCCGCCGTTAAAGCTTCCATTTCTACGCCAGTTGGTCCAATGGTCTCAACGACCGTAATAATTTTTACAAAGTCATGTTCTAATTCATATTCAACATCTGCCCGATAAATCGGTAGCGGATGACATAATGGAATCAGCTCATCAGTTCGTTTTGCTGCCAAAATTCCTGCAACACGTGCTGTTTTTAATGCATCACCTTTTTCCGTGTTTCCTTGTCTTAATAGTTCAATACAGTGCGGCGGTGCATATAAAATCGCTTGTGCTTCGGCAACACGATAACTTTCCGGCTTCATTCCAACGTTTTTCATTATTTATCCTAGTATTACATATTTCAGTGTGAGTGCTCATGGCCGGCATGATGGTGATGCTTATGGTCGTGTGGTGCATCCTTACGAATACAGCAGCCCTCTACATAATGACTTGTGCCATCGGTAAAGAACTCTTCTTTAAAGACAGGTACTTCATGTTTTACCCGTTCGACTGCTTCCTCACATGCTTGAAAAGCTTCACGGCGATGGGCTGCATAAGCAATTGCAATGATTGCTGTTTCACCAACATCCAGATATCCAATTCGATGAACCACTCGCACATAAGATACCTGATACTTTTTCTCAATTTCTAGTTCAATTTCACGTATCATTTTTTCTGCAAGTGGTTTATACGATGTATATTTCAGCGCCTTTACCGCCTTACCTTCGTGGTGATTACGAACCGTACCCATAAAAATATCGATACCGCCACACTCAGGAAAAGCTTGAATCTGATCAAAACTATCTAAGCTTAAAACCTGCTCTTGTATTCTTGCGAAATCTTTCATGATTCATCCTCCAGCAACGGGTGATAATAAAACCAAAGTGCATGGCTCACTTAAGACAGTTTCTCTAGTTATGACATTGTCACCAATTGCACATGCACATTTTTCCATGGCTTTTGTCGATTCCGGATGTAATAAAACAATTTCATCTAATACATCTTTAACCAAACTATGATTAGGACAAACTAACAAAAGATTTTCAGGAAGCAATTTTTCGATTGCACCAAATGCTTCGACTTTAATTTGAATAGATTGTTGCATTTATCCCCCAAGCATATGCATGCTGATTTTACGGGTTTGTTGATGTTGTAAGGCATGGAAACCTTTGGCTTTGTGCCAGATATAAGGATGAACCAAATGATTTAAATTTTGGACCGTCATATCGTATTCTGGCCTATGTTGTTTACTTACCAATGCTTCAAGCTGAGGCTTAATATTTAAGCCTTTCGGTGCAAACAAACAGTTATATAGTTCGCCTTTTGCTGTAATTCGTATGCGGTCACACTGATGACAAAATGAATGCGTAATTGTGGAAATAATTCCTAAATGGTAGCTACCGTTAATTAGATATTGACGCGCTGGCTCATGTTGCTGCTCGATCACTTGTACCGAATAATGCGGTTGCAATACCTGCAAAATTTCAGCCTCGCTTACCACATCTTTATTTGACCAAAGTGCATCACCATCAAGCGGCATAAACTCGATAAAACGTAGCGGAATATGATTAGCAATCGACCACTTCACCATGGGTAAGATTTGATCATCATTTTTATCTTTCATTAATACGCAGTTAATTTTAAAAGGCAGTCCTGCATCTTTAGCAGCTTGAATACCCTCAAGAACGGGTTCTAACTTTTTCTTAGTGAGCTCTTTAAATTGAATTGAATCAAGACTATCTAAACTAATGTTTAAGTCATCTAATCCAGCATCTTTTAGTTGTTTAGCGTATTTAGCAAGGTAATGACCATTTGTAGTTATCGATATACGTTTTAAACCTAAACTTTTTAAAGACTGTAGATCTCGAATGAAATGAACAATACCTTGACGCATTAATGGTTCACCACCCGTAATGCGAATACTTTCGATACCTTGCTGCACCATAAAATGACAAAATTGGAAGAGCGCTTCAAAACTAAGCAAGTCTTGTTTATTTAACCATTCAGGATGTTCAGGCATGCAATATACACACTTAAAATTACAGCGATCAGTTACCGAAATTCGTAACTTTCGCTTGATACGCCCATATTGGTCTTGTAGAACAGATGGCGTATTTTCAGAGTGGTATTGTTTCATCTTTTGCACTCATGTCGAGAACAGTTCAAATATTGCTGGCACTTTTTCTGGGCAATTAAAATAGAAAATTGCTCTTCAATAGTGCTCTGATTTTTATGCAAAATTTGTTCCAATTCTATTTATCATCCATAACTTCTTCGGTTTTTTGATAGACCTTTGGCTACACCACTTCACTGTAATTTTAAAACTGTATAAAGTTGGTGCAGCATTAATCTCTTATTTGCCTTACATTATTTCTAGCACTTTTCTAAGCGGATGGGTACATATTTATGGTACGGCGTTTTAGATAATGGATCGCAATGTTCAGCGGAAATTAGTCGATTTAATTGTGGTCCAATGGGTTCACCACCTTGAAAGCGCATGCCATAACCATGTGGAAGTGAAACTACACCTTTTCGCATTCCCTCATCAAAATCTACAGTAACCTGAATTTCCCCATGTTGTGAAATACATTTAACCTGACCTCCTGCATCTACATTTAGGTGCTTTGCATCTTCAGGATGAATTCGTAAAGCCCCTTCAGCATCTACTTTTCGCCAAGCTGGATCACGGTAAATTTGATTGGCGTTATAGCTACGTCGCTCACCTGATAAAAGTATGAATGGAAATTCTTCAACATTAACCTGATGATTTTTTAAATTTGCCAGCTCAGCTAACATCTCTGGAATTGCAAGACGTATTTTCTTATCTTTATAAGCCACCAGTTTCCAGACTTCATCATATTCATGTTGCGATAAAACCATACCTGAACGTTGCTTTAATATCTGCTCAAATACTTTGACACCTTGTGTTAATGGATTACCTTTATAACCTGCACGGCGTACTGCTTTGGTATGTAAAACAGCATATTGAATAGATAGGGGCAATAAAAAAGCAACTGAATCTGCAGAATTGCCAAGTCGTTTGCCAAGAGTTCGATAAATAATAGAGGCAGCAAAAGGGATATATTTTTTATGCCGTGCCAAGGTAAGTCCTAGCGCCGACAAATATGGTAAGTAGGCGGTTTTTTTCGAGTCGACCGCAGCTATTTTTTCTAAAATTGGGAAACTCTTCGGAATAGCATTCATAGCCTCCAGTAATCGAGTATAAATTTCGGCTTCCGGTAAAGTGTTTGCTTGAGCAGCCAATACGGGATGACGCAGGTGAAAACCATTCTTAGGAAATTCCAAGTTAAAACCAGTAAATTCCCATTTTTCAAACTGAGTATGAGCAGGCAAAATATAGTGTGCAAGTCTCGCGGTTTCTGTCATCGCAACATCAACTACCACCAACAAATCTAATGCTTTAAATGCTTCCTCAAAAGCTGGTGTATCAGGATAGGTTAATAATGGATTACAACTATCTACAAACCCAGCACGAATTCGATTTTCCCCTGCTTTTAGGATTTCATCGGGTAAAATATTAGGCGGGAAAAACCCGGAAATCGGGAACATTTTATGATAAACGCTACGTCGATATTTTGCTTTTCTTTCATCCGTATCGGTCAAAATTGGAATAAACATGGTATGCAAATTATTGGTACCCTGTTTTCCAAAGTTCCCTGTCAGCAAGTATAAAAGCTTTTCTAAATAACCATTTAATGTTGTATTCAAAGTATGTTGAATACCTAAATCAATACGTACACAGCCTCTTTTTGCCTTGGCAAACTCTCGAACAACCTGATAAATCAAATCGACAGGTACATCAGCTTTAGCAATATAGTCTTCAATCGGGACATGGTTAAATGCAGCTTTTACTTCTTCAAACCCATGTATATGCTGCTCAATAAACGCTGCATCATAAAGCTTTTCTTTAATGATGATCGCAATCATGGCCGACATTAAAAAAGCATCTGTTCCAGGTTTTAGCTGTACGTGAATGTCTGCTTGTTTTGCTGTTTCGGTAACACGCGGGTCGAACACCACCATAGTTCGGTTCGGATCTTTCTTAATATGTTTTAGCGTGTCTCGTGCGTTAGGAATACCGTGCGCTTGAAACGGATTTGTTCCAATAAAAAGTACGTAATCTGCATATTCAACATCTTCTGTCGTATGGCAAGCCTGACTACCGAATAGGCGGCCATTGAGCCAGAAATCACCTGTTTTTTCTTGGGCAAGTGAGTTATATGCATAATAACTTTTCATAGCCAATAAAAGTTGCCGACCATAAGCTGCACCGAGGTGGTTACCCTGTCCACCGCCCCCAACCGAAGCAAAAGCAGTACCGCCAAATTTATCTCTAATCTGCACCAATTGATCGGCAATTTCTTGTATCGCCACATCCCAACTAATTTCTTTAAATGAACCATCTGGTTGGCGTTTTAAAGGTGTGTTCAAACGGTCTGCATGTTTCTGGTAATGCTGTAATCTTGCCGCTTTTTGGCAAATGTAACCTTGAGAAAATGGATGCTCAGGATTACCTTTAATTTTGACAAATTGGTTATCTTTAATTTCTACGCTCAAACCGCAGTTTCTTGAACATAAAATACATGCGGTCACATCTGTTTTACTTTGCTGAGCTGCGTCCATCATTTTTCTGGCTCCATTTATTTTTATACATCTGGCTAGAATGAAAATAACAAGTTCCAAAATAGAACTTAAATTCTAAACAGTCAATAACTCAAAATTTAAAAAATGATTTCAGATTATCAATGTAAATTTTAAATCGATATGATTGAGGTTCTAATTAGTCGAAAAAATCTCTTTAAATGCTTTAATTTGTTTGTATTGTTGAAGTTCATCTAAAGAATTAATGCTATGGAAAAATAAGTTTTGCTTTTGAAATATAGCGACTTGCGCATGCAAAAGCTTAAAGCATTCTTTCAAACTTAATCGTTGCTTTTCAATTTGCTCCGTTATGGTGATGAGACTTTCACGTTTTAATAAGCAAAATGGATATAAGGCATCACCATTAATTGAAACATAAGCTGTCTGGGCCTGTTTATTTTTCCGAAGAGTGCTGTGTAATTTCGCAACGACTTGCGTAGGTATGTAGGTCACATCACAAGGAATAAATAAAACATAATCTGCTTCTACATGAGACCATGCGCTTTTCATTCCCATAAGTGGGCCAAAAAAACCGGAAGCATCATCTTGAAAACATTTAATATCGGGCACAATACTTTGATAGATTGAATAGTCACGATGACTATTTACCCAAATTTCAGATACAGATGACTTTAGTTTTTGATGAATTTTGAGTAGTTGCGTATCGCCATCAAATTGTTGCAAAAGCTTATTTAAACCATTCATACGGCGGGCTTGTCCTCCCGCTAATATGACTACATCAGTTATGGGATATCCTTTATTCACACTTCCACCTCTTGTTGGCAAGCTTTAATCAGGCCACGAATTTCAGGTAAACATGAACCACAGTTCCCACCCGCTTTTAAACAAGCAGTGACCTGTTTTTCATGGGTAATGTTTTGTGTTTTTATTGCTTCGATAATTTTATTCTTACCTACTTTAAAACAACTACACACCAAAGGCCCATCATTATTGGTAGCCGACATTGGCATACCTGCCAGTAAAGCTTTACGGTGCAAGGCGCTTAAACGCTCTCGTTTAAACAGACTCGCTACCCAATCACGGTCTGGCAATAAATCTGGCGGTGCAATATATAGACTTGCAATTACAATGCCATCTTTCAAAATAACGCTATGGCTCAGCTGTGAAGAAATATCTTCTATGCTTAACCATTCAAAGGTTTCATCAGCAAATGGCAAAAAGCTTTTCAGATTCTTTTGAGTATCATGAAAAGTTTGGCGGTCTGCAAGTTCATAGCGATTGGTTTTCACCATTTTGACTTTGGTCCACCATGCACAGTGATGTAGCGATTCTTGAATGTGCGAATCGTATCCTTCACGAATATAGAGCACGCCTTGCCAAGTGGTATAGAACGGTTGAATGGTTACAGGCGTATGTTTGAACTCGGGCTCACCTGAAATTGCATCAACTTCTGGATTCACGACTTTACCAATACGCGCGTCGGATGCGACCTGTTCAGTCCAGTGAATCGGTGCAAAAATTTGCCCACGACGAACACCCGATGAGAATGTCACGCGTAGTACACAACTGCCCCATTTCGAACGAACTTCTACCAAACCTTGATCACGCACACCAAACTTCAATGCATCACTTGGATGAATCTCACAGAATGGTTCAGCACGATGACTGGTTAAATTTGGCGACAAACCAGTACGGGTCATGGTATGCCATTGATCACGAATACGCCCCGTGTTCAAAATGAGCGGATAATCTTCTGAAATTGCATGTACCGGATTAGTTGCAACAGTCGGAATCAATTTTGCCTTGGCATTTTTATGACTAAACTGCCCTTTGCCAAACAGTTGTTGAACGGCTTTAGCGTCTTGGTTTTTACTCCACACTGGCCATTGAATTGGTTGTAGAGCGTCGTACTCAGCATTACTTAGGTTCATTAAACCTTTTAGATTGAAATAACGAAAATTATTACTTTCTGCACGAGCATTTATGTCTGCATTGTCTTGTGCAGATAACGCTGCATGCTCATTGAAAATATCCACAGCACTATTAAAGTCAAAACCTTTAAAGCCTAATTTTTTCGCAACTTGGCTCACTGACCACCAATCTGCTTTTGCTTCACCCGGTGCAGGTAAAAAAGCACGCTGGCGTGAAATACGACGCTCAGAGTTAGTGACGGTCCCATCTTTTTCGCCCCAACCTAAAGCTGGAAGCAAAACATCAGCATAAGCTGTAGTATCCGTATCTGCGCAGATATCTGACACGACAACCAATTCGCACTTTTCTAATGCACGTTTAACTTGATCTGCATCTGGCAAACTCACGACTGGATTGGTCGCCATAATCCAGATGGCTTTAATTTTTCCAGCTTCAACAGCACGGAATAAATCAACTGCTTTTAAGCCCACTTGATTTGCAATGAATGGACTGTCCCAAAAGGTTTGCACTACTTTTTGATGTAGTGGGTTATCTAAATCCATATGCGCAGCCAGCATATTGGCTAAGCCACCAACTTCTCGTCCACCCATCGCATTAGGTTGTCCTGTCATCGAAAATGGAGCGGCACCGAGCTTACCAATTTTGCCTGTTAGTAAATGGCAGTTAATAATGCTATTGGCTTTATTGACTCCCTGACTTGATTGATTCACACCCATTGAAAATAGGGTGATTACTTTTTCAGTCTGTGCAAATTTTTCAAAAAACTGCTGTAATTTATCGAGTGCGATTCCTGTACGCTTTGCCACATATTCGATATCAGTTTCTGGCTGACTGCTTGCCAAAACTTCTTGCAAACCTTCGGTATAGGCATCTGCAAAGGCCTGATCGGCATGACCATTTTGATATAGATATTGAAATAAGCCATTAAATAAAGCCACGTCTTGACCCGGTAAAATCGGCAAATGCAAGTCCGCTTGTTCACAGGTACTGGTAAAACGTGGGTCAATCACCACCACAAACATATCTGGATTTTGGCTTTTAGCCTGCATGATCCGTTGATACAGCACAGGATGGCACCATGCAGTATTAGAACCAACCAATACCACCATATCTGCATGTTCAAAATCTTCATAACTTGCAGGGACAATATCTTCACCGAAACTACGTTTGTGACCTGCCACCGCAGATGACATACAAAGCCGTGAGTTAGTATCGATATTTGCAGTGCCCAAATAGCCTTTTACAAACTTGTTTACCACATAATAGTCTTCAGTCAAAAGCTGACCTGAAACATAAAATGCAATGCTGTCACGACCATATTTGTCGATACAAGATTGGAATTTATCAGCAATTTTATTGATTGCCGCATCCCATGTCGTTACCACCCGATCAGCTTTGCGCCCCATCATTGGTTGTAAAACACGTGTTTCTAATCCTAATGTATCCGCAAGTCGGCTACCTTTAATACATAAGCGCCCAAAGTTGGAAGGATGCTCAGCATCCCCCTCAACTTGCACCACAGGTCCTTGAGGTTTTTGTTGGACGTTTACGCTAACACCGCAACCCACCCCACAATATGGACATGTTGTTTTGATTGTTTTTGCAACATGATCGGAGCTATCGATTTCAACGCTTGGAATACTGTTCATAACTGCTCCTTTCCCCTATTTAGCCTGCATTTTTTAATGCAAAATCTCGACCAAATAGCAGCTTATTTCTAAATGAAGAAACAGGTGTTTGGTCTGCAATTAACTCTGCATACCACATACCATCTTCAGTATCACCAAACAATACTGCACCGATTACCCGATCGCTTTGAATGATAATACGCTTATAAATCTGGCGTTTTTCATCGTTCAGGATAATGTCTTCATAATCATCTTTCGGCTCAAAATTGCCCGCAGAGAACACATCGACACCGCTGACTTTTAACTGAGTCGGTACGGTCGGTGCTTTAAAAGTTAAGCTGCCGTGTTCAGCCAAATGGGTCGCGCAAATAAAAGCTTGCACCCACAGTGGTTCAACCAAACCAAAAGTTTGACCACGGTGTTCGATACACTCACCCACGGCATAAATACTTGGATCAAATGTTTGCATGGTGTCATTCACCAACACACCTCGATTGCAGCGTAGACCAGCACTTTGTGCCAAAGCTATATTTGGACGGATACCCACAGCGAACACCACAAGGTCAGCATCTAACACTGTGCCATCTTTCAAGCGTATTTGCTTCACATGACCATTTTCATCACCAATTAATGCTTCAGTATTGGCTTCGCTAATGATTTGAATGCCTTTTTGTTCAATACTATGGCGCAGTAACTGGCTCGCACGACCATCAAGTTGACGTTCCATAATACGGTCCATCAAATGTAATACTGTCACATTCATACCGCGTTGTTTTAAACCGTACGCCGCTTCTAAACCAAGTAAACCGCCACCAATCACCACTGCATTGTTTTTTGAACCGCAATATTCAATCATGGTGTTAACGTCATAGATATCACGGAAAGTTAACACACCCTTTAAGTTGACCCCTTGAACTGGTGGAATAAACGGAGCCGAACCTGTTGCCAGAATTAAACGATCATAATCAACTGTCTGGCCTTTTTCGGTGTAAACCACTTTACGAGGGCGATCAATTTTTACCGCTTTATCGCCTGCAATAAATTTAATACCTTTATCGTCATACCACTTTGGTGGATGCAGCATAATATCTTCAATGGTTTTTTCACCCGATAAAACCGGAGACAACATAATACGGTTATAGTTACCCCAAGGTTCTTCACCAATCACCGTAACTTCATAACGGTCTGGTGCCATATCGAGTAAATCTTCCAGACAACGCATACCTGCCAAACCATTCCCGATCAGCACCAGTCTAAGTTTGTCTTGTGATACACCTGTATTGGTAATATAAGTTTTTTGCGGCACCACATTGACCCAAACACGGCCATCAACAATTTTGCTCGGGTAAACCGCCAATTTTTGGTCTTTATCTTCTAAACAACGGCCCGTAGCCAGACTAAAATGTTGTTTATAGATTGGAGATGCAATGACACGCTCGCCTTGTAAATCTCCGATAATCCCACGGCTCATCACATTCGCTTGGCTAAATGGGTCTTTATTGCTCAGCACGTAAACACGTTTTTCATGTCCTACACGGAAGATTGCTACCATTTGTCCACCGACTAACGCACCCGCGCCAGTATTTGGGGTTAAATCATCGAGTGCGCAAACGTCAATCCACTGATCATCAGGAAGCATATTTTTGTCTTGTACAATATTCATAGAAACTCTCCTTTATGCTTCAACCATTGGAATGCGGTCTTCAGAACGTTCAGCTTCAGTCAATGGACGGATTTGACCACGTTCAGTTGTAAATTGAATGTGTGGATCGGCCTGTTCATTTGCATCTGCATTGATATACGTTTGGAAACGCTTACGAACTTCAGGATTTTCCACCGCAGTACGCCATTCGTCTTGATATGTGCCAATAATGTGTTCCATACGGCGTTCAAGCTCGGCAGCCAAACCAAGTGAATCATCCACAACTACAGATTTAAGGTAATCTAAGCCACCTTCCATGTTGTCGCGCCATACACTCGTACGTTGTAAACGGTCTGCTGTTTGGATGTAGAACATATAGAAACGGTCGATGTAACGTATGAGCGTTGCTTTATCAAGGTCAGATGCAAGTAACTCGGCATGACGTGGTTTCATACCACCGTTACCACAGACATAAAGGTTCCACCCTTTTTCGGTCGCGATAATACCTACATCTTTACCTTGCGCTTCTGCACACTCACGAGTACAGCCAGACACAGCCATTTTTAATTTATGCGGTGAACGTAAACCTTTGTAGCGGTTTTCAAGTTCAATCGCTAAACCAACAGAGTTGTCTACCCCGTAACGGCACCATGTGCTACCCACACAAGATTTCACGGTACGCAATGATTTACCGTAAGCATGACCAGACTCGAAACCAGCAGCATTTAACTCTTCCCAAATGAATGGAAGCTCGTGAACTTGCGCACCAAACATGTCAACACGTTGACCGCCAGTAATTTTGGTGTACAGGTTATATTTTTTCGCAATTTGACCAATCGCGATTAAACCATCTGGAGTCACCTCACCACCAGCCATACGCGGTACAACCGAGTAAGAACCGTCTTTTTGGATGTTACCTAAATAGTAGTCATTACTGTCTTGTAAGCCTGCGTGGCTTGGCTCAAGGACGAAATCATTCCAGCAAGATGCAAAAATATTTGCTGCCGCCGGTTTACAAATATCACAACCTAAACCGTGACCATGTTGATGAATCAAATCATCAAATGTCTTAATTTCATTGACACGAACCAAGTGATACAACTCTTGACGCGAGTATGGGAAGTGTTCGCAAATGTGATTGTTAACAGTCACACCCTGACGTTGCAACTCAGACTTCAACACTTGAGTCACTAATGGTGCACAACCACCACACGCTGTTGCTGCTTTGGTGCATTTCTTTAATGCACCTAAAGAGGTCGAACCATCGCTAATCGCTTGGCAGATGTCCGCTTTTGATACGTTGTTACATGAACAAATGGTCGCGCTGTCTGGAAGTAAATCTACACCGCTACCACCAGACTTACCTGCTGATTGTTCAAAGCCCGGCATGATCAAGCTTTCAGGAACTTCTGGTAAAGCCAGACCATTTAACATCATTTGTAAAAGGTCGTTGTATTCTTTCGCATCGCCCACCAAAACTGCACCAAGCAATTTTGTTTTCTCAGCATTTACAACAATCTTTTTATAAACCAGTGCATGCTCATCTGCATAGAAATAGCTTAATGCACCCGGAGTCATGGCATGCGCATCACCTACAGAAGCAACATCAACACCCATCAACTTCAATTTAGTGCTCATGTCTGCACCAGCGAAGCAGTGACATTCTTCATTTAAAATGTGTTTTGCTGCAATACGTGCCATGTCATAGCCCGGTGCAACCAAGCCATAAATTTTGTTTTGCCAAAGCGCACATTCACCAATGGCATAAATGTTTTGATCTGACGTTTGGCAATAATCATTAATGACGATACCACCACGTTCACCAATCGCCAGACCACTGTTGCGTGCGAGTTCATCACGTGGACGAATCCCAGCAGAGAATAAAATGACATCTGCTTCAAGCTCGCTACCATCTGCAAATTTCATTACATGTGTAGTGCTGTTGCCACATTCGATAGATTGCGTCGCTTTTTGTGTATGAACTTTTACACCTAAATCTTCAATTTTACGGCGTAAAACTTTACCGCCTAGGTCATCAATTTGAACTGCCATTAAACGTGGTGCAAACTCAACAACATGTGTTTCTAAATCTAAATCACGTAATGCTTTGGCTGCCTCAAGTCCAAGTAAACCACCGCCAATTACTACGCCTGTTTTTGCATTAAGACTCGCTGCACGAATCGCGTCTAAGTCTTCAATCGTACGGTAAACAAAGCAGTTTTCACGGTCATTACCCGGAATTGGTGGAACGAACGCATATGAACCCGTAGCTAACACCAATTTGTCATAGCTGATGACATCACCATGATTAGTGGTGACTGTTTGTGCAACTGTATCAATTGCAGTTGCTTTGGTATTTAGACGTAAGTCAATGCCATGAGCATCGGCAAAATCAAAACGTGCTAAAGATAAATCTTTTGCTGATTTCCAAGAGAAATATTCTGTCAAATGTACACGGTCATACGCGATACGAGGTTCTTCCGCGAGAATCGTGATTTCCAGTTCATCATCTGCTTTTTCTAAAATGGCTTCGATGAATTTGTGGCCCACCATACCATGACCAATCATTACCAATTTCATAGTGTTTCTCCTCAAATCACGTTGCTTTTAAGCTGCGTTATTGCGTTCTCAAATAGACGTTGTTTTTTTGCCTTGTGTTCTACCGAGAAGCGAATCAATCTCACAAAGCATTTAGCTGCTTGGAATCCATTTTTCCCACTCGTTAATGACACCCAATGCACAGCAAAGTCATAAAAAGAAATAAAAAAAGCGAGCCCCCTCATAGAGAAGGCTCGCATCGCTGGAACTGAAAAATTAAATAATTCAGATGTAACTTTTTTATGCAATAAAAATAAAGACATGGCCTTCACTCCGACTGAACGTAAATTCTTTGTGTGTACAGTTGCACTCACAAATTCGATCAGAACGGACATCGTTGGCCGTCTTTAAAACTTATGGTCGTCTTCGACCTGTAATTAAATAAGCATTTTGCATGCCAATTGCTTTAAGATTCGAAATTTATAATTTTTATATTTATTTTCATATAGATATAATTTCCCTGCTTCTCATATAAAAACAAAGTCTTATTCAATTTGCACCAAAGCTCTACATTTAAATGGTTTAAATAGAAATACGTCTTGCCACAAAATGAATCGTCCTCTTGCACTAAGATTGATCATATCGATTTTTTGACTTCTTAAATTACCAATAAATCCTGATTTTTAGTTTAGTTTTGGATGGCACTAATCTTGCTTAAAACTTAATAACAAAAAACGCGTCGAATTGGCGCATTTTCTTAGCCTGATTTTCTGAACTTATGCCAAAACTCAAAATAGCTCTTATCGATGATGATCATGCGCGAGCCGACTATATAAAAAACAGTCTGCTTGAAAATGACTTTGAAGTGGTGGCCTGCCTTACTTTGGACCACTTAAATATTTTTCGTCTTGAAGATTTACAAGCCGATGTCATCTTGCTCGATATGGATCATCCTCATCGCGACATTATTGAAAGTTGTGTGAGTAGCTATGACCTACCGACTGTCCTGTTCACTAAAAATTCAGATAAAGAAACCATCAAACAAGCGATAGATGCAGGCGTAACGGCTTATATTGTAGACGGCATAGACCCTGCCCGCTTACATACCATTTTAGAGATTTCAATTGAGCAATATAAAAAACATAAAAAGCTCGAAGGTGACTTAAAAGAAGCTCAAACCAAACTTGCTGACCGTAAGGATGTTGAAAAGGCCAAAGTTCTACTCATGCAACTGCACGGCTTACCTGAAGACACGGCTTTTCAATTACTCAGAAAAAATGCCATGAGCCACCGTATAACCATTGGGGAAATGGCACGCCGTTTACTTGACGCTCAAAAACTACTAAATGATCAACTAAAGGACGAATAAATGAGCACATTAGAAAAGACTCAATTGCAACTCGGCTATATTCCTTTACTTGATTGCATCGCTTTACTATGGGCAAAACAGCAAGGTTTTTTCGAAGAAGTCGGTTTAGAGGTTACCCTAGTCAAAGAAGCATCATGGGCAAGTCTTCGAGACCGTTTAGCTTTTGGGCTATTAGATGCTGCACATTGTTTATCTGCCATGCTACCTGCAGCAGCCGTGGGTGCAGACCAAATTGGTATTGCACTGCAAACCCCTCTTATTTTAAGTAAAAACCGTGCCTTTATTAGCTTAAGCCAAAAATTAACTCATCAACTGGCTATTCAAGAAAACGATAATGCACAAGCTACAGCCCAAAAAGTGACGAGCTATATTGAAGCAGATCATTCTTTGTCCTTAGCTCATGTATTTAAACATTCCATTCATCATTATTGTTTAAGAGAATGGTTGGCTTTAGCAAATCCCAAAATCGCGCAGTCTATTCACCTCAAAACATTACCGCCACCTTATATGGTCGAAGCACTCGATAAACATGTGATTGATGGTTTTTGTGTGGGTGAACCTTGGAATACCCAAGGTGAGCTTCTTGGTTTAAGTAAAATAATCTGCTCAAGCCAAAACATTATTCCTCCTGTGGCTGACAAGGTTTTAGCCGTAACACAGGAATGGGCAAATCAGCACCCACAAACACTAGTCGCGCTCACCGCAGCAATTATGAAAGCCCAACAAGAATTGAGTGAGTTCCAAGACTTTGCTCCAATTTTAAAGTTATTGGTTGAGTTTGAAATTGTTCGTTTTCATTGCTCAGAAGAAGTGCATGTTGATAAATATTTTAAGATTCAGGAAATTGTTCAACATCTAGTAAAAGAAAGTGCACTTCCAAAAGTAGAAGACTTTTATTGGCTGCTTGAGCAAATGCAAAAGTGGGATGAACTTCAAATTGACCAAGCACAAATCACACGCTTGGGCGCTCAATGCATTAATCTTGAGGCTTATGAACAAGCCAAACAGCGATATTCTTCATAAGCTATCTAAGAGTCAAATCAGCATAAAAAAAAGCTGTCTTTTATAAAAAAGACAGCTTGAAAGACCCATAAGACAAAATGCGAAACACGCATTACTATATTTTCCAGGCTCAACTGATCCATTGAAAATATAGCGCTTATGGAAATGATCATATCTATCTAAACTTATCATTTTCAGACATTTCCATATCAATAACTGACAATTCATTACTTTTACATCCTTTTCATAATTTCGACGAACAACCAGAACTCCCCTAGATATCTGCGCGTAATTTTGTTAACTTGATTATGTTACAAATTCAAAATATGAATTTTGAGTTGATGAATTTGGGGGGATGAAATAATGAGAGAGATCTCACACCGCGAAGTTTATGCACTGGTTGATATCAATAATTGCTATGTCAGCTGTGAACGACTTTTCAACCCCAAACTCATTGATGAACCTGTAGTTGTTTTATCTAACAACGATGGTTGTGTTGTATCACGTAGTGAAGAAGCAAAGCTCTTAGGTATTAAGATGGGAGTACCGTGGTTTCAAATTGAGAAAGATGCCGTGCAAGCTGGTGTTCAAGTCTATTCAAGCAACTACACTTTATATGCCGAGATGTCTCGTCGTTTTTTTGCTGTTCTTGGTGAATTTTTCTCTCCAGATGATATAGAAGCTTACTCTATAGATGAGTGCTTTATTCATCTCACTCCTTACCTTCAATCTATTGATATATCTGACTACTGCTTTAAGGTGAAAGAGACTCTCCTCCAATGGTTAGGTCTACCTTGTTGTATTGGAATTGGATATTCAAAAACACAAGCAAAACTTGCCAATCATTTTGCTAAGAAAATTAAAAGTTTTAAGGGAATCTGTAATTTCATCACCTTAGATCCATTAATTATGGAAGACCTCATGCAACAGACATCGGTCAAAGAAGTATGGGGAATTGGCTACCAATTAGTCAAACAACTACAAAGTTATGAAGTATATTCATGCCTAGACTTAACTTTTGCCAATGAACATCATATGGCAAAGGCATTTTCTGTGGTCATGGCACGTACTATTCGTGAGCTAAAAGGCCAATCATGTATTGAACTTGACGATCCTAGTATTCCAACTAAAAGGATTTTAGCGTCACGAAGTTTTGCTCAAGCTTTATCCAGTATCGAGATTATTAAACAAGCACTTATTTTTCATCTTAATCGAGCGCATCGCCGCTTAATGAAACAAGAACAACTTTGTGCCTGCATTCAAGTCATGCTTTATGAGAAAACCGATAAGCCACCTTATAAAAAAGCCACTTCTCAGGCCATTGGTCTTCACTATGCAACAGATGACTTATGCATAATCACAAAAGCAGCAATGCATCAAATTGATGTTTTATATAAAGAAAATAAAAGTTATATAAAAATTGGAGTATTATTTTGTGGTCTACACGCGCGTCAACAACACATTGATGATTTATGGCAGCCTCTGGAACTTATTCATCAAAGACAACAATTAATGGAAACTTTAGGTACAGTTCGTAAGCGTTTTGGTAGTCATTATTTACAAGTGGGATATCACTCGCGCAATCCATCTTGGCAAATGAAACAATGCCATCGCTCAAAAAACTACCTAACTCGCTGGAATGAAATGTTAACAATTGAAGATGCCCATACCGTCGTTACACAAAATACATGAACTGTTTTTGTCAATTCGGTTTAAAATGAGCCTTGTTAAATTACTTGAAATTTTGTCATTTTTTAACATTGCTAATTCGTCGCAAAATTTACAATATATAAGCCGAATTTGGTGTACCCTTTCTGCGACAATTAAAAGAAATTATAAAAAACTTGTAGAAACATATGCCATAATAAGCAAACTTTGCAGACATCTTGCAAAGACTATTTGCAACTTTAGAGCTGGAGCAATCTGAATGAGTTCGACCATTTTGGTAATTCATGGACCGAATTTGAATTTGCTGGGAAAACGCGAACCGGAAGTATATGGTCATCTTACCCTAGACAATATCAACCAACAACTTATTGCTCAAGCTAAACAAGCCTCTATTACACTCGATACTTTTCAAAGCAATTGGGAAGGTGCCATTGTTGACCGTATTCATCAGGCACAAGCAGAAGGCGTAAAACTTATTATTATTAACCCTGCTGCTCTTACTCATACCTCAGTTGCTTTACGTGATGCTCTACTTGGCGTTGCCATTCCATTTATTGAAGTACATTTGTCAAATGTTCACGCACGTGAAGCGTTTAGACACCACTCTTATTTATCAGACAAAGCAATTGGCGTGATTTGTGGTCTAGGTGCAAAAGGTTATAGCTTTGCACTCGATTACGCCATTGAAAAAATTCAACCATCTAACCCAAACTAGTTCAGGAATAGTCGCCCATGGATATCCGCAAAATTAAAAAACTCATCGATTTAATGATTGAGTCTGACTTGCAAGCGATTGAAGTTAAAGAAGGTGATCAATCAATCGCTTTAACTCGTCGTAATCCTGTCGTTGCTGCGGCTGGTGTAGCACTTCCAGCAGCTCCTGTTGCTGAAGCACCTGTTGCAAAAACCCCACGTGGAGCAGTTGAAACTTCTCCTATGGTTGGTGTGTTCTATGCTGCTCCAAGCCCAGGTGAAGCACCATTTGTTAAAGTAGGTCAAACTGTATCTGCTGGTGAGACTTTGGGTATTATCGAAGCAATGAAAATCATGAACCCGATTGAAGCAACTCAAAGCGGCGTGATTGAAGAAATTTTAGTGAAAAATGGTGATGTGATCCAATTCGGTCAACCTTTATTCCGTTATCGCGCGTAATACCCCGGGGACAACTATGTTGCAAAAAGTTTTAATTGCAAACCGTGGTGAAATCGCTTTACGAATTACTCGGGCTTGCAAAACATTAGGAATCAAAACTGTCGGTATCTATTCAGATGCTGATAAAGATTTGATGCATTTACGTTTCGTTGATGAAGCAGTATGTATTGGTCCGGGTGCAAGTAGTGACAGCTATTTAAACATCCCAGCAATTATTACTGCTGCAGAAATTACTGGTGCTGATGCAATTCACCCAGGCTATGGCTTTCTTTCTGAAAATGCCGAGTTTGCCGAAATTGTAGAAAGCTCGGGTTTCACATTTATTGGCCCTCGCCCAGAACATATTCGTTTAATGGGTAACAAGGTTTCTGCAATTGTTGCAATGAAAAAAGCTGGTGTACCTACAGTACCTGGTTGCGACCATGCTGTAACTATCCACAATGCTTTAGCAGAAGCTAAAGAAATCGGTTTCCCGCTCATTGTTAAAGCGGCAGCTGGTGGTGGTGGTCGTGGTATGCGTATTGTTGAGCGCGTAGACACATTACTTGAGTCAGTTCAAGCGGCTCAACGTGATGCAGAAATGTGGTTCGGTGATGACACCGTATACATGGAACGCTTCTTACAAAAACCTCGCCATGTCGAAGTTCAAGTTTTAGGTGATGGTAACGGTCATGCAATCCATTTATATGATCGCGACTGTTCATTACAACGTCGTCATCAAAAAGTTTTAGAAGAAGCTCCTGCTCCAAATCTACCAGAAAAAGCACGTGCTGATATTTTAGAAGCTTGTGTTAACGCATGTCAGTTAATGCAATATCGTGGTGCTGGTACATTTGAGTTCTTGTTCGAAGATGGTGAATTCTTCTTTATCGAAATGAACACTCGTGTTCAGGTTGAGCACCCTGTAACTGAAATGGTTACTGGTGTTGATATCATTGAGCAACAATTACGTATTGCAGCTGGTTTGGGTCTAGAGCTTCAACAAAAAGATATTGAAGTTCGTGGTCATGCTATTGAATGTCGTATTAATGCAGAAGATCCAACAACTTTCTTACCTTCACCAGGTAAAATTGAGAGCTTCTATGCGCCAGGCGGTGCAGGTATTCGTTTAGATTCTCATATCTATCCTGGATATAGTATTCCTCCATACTACGACTCAATGATTGCAAAATTAATTTCTCATGGTAAAGATCGCGAAACTTCGCTTGCTCGTATGCGTCAAGCGTTAGACGAAATGATTCTTACTGGAATTAAAACCAACATTCCTTTGCATAAAGATCTTATCTTGCAAGACAAAAGCTTCTGTGAACAGGCAATGGACATCCATTACCTTGAAAAGCACTTGTTGAAGCAATTGGAAGAAAAGAAGAAAGCTGAAACTGCACAACATGCATAATAAAAAAGCCTCTTAAATAAGAGGCTTTTTTATATCTATTTAGATTTATGGCAACATTCGACGTAAAGTTGCAAAACATTGCTCACCTTTAGCAGTTGAGCAGAAATTAATAGTATGGTCATTTTTCCACTGCACAAAATATTGGGAAACATCACCAGTCTGATCTTGCTGCTGACCAGAGCAATCTACTTTATTATTATCAAACTTAATCTGCATAACTAAAGCAGATAACTGCTCTTTAGGGTCATCAGATGGCTGGTATTCATAAATACCATATGACCATTCCTCACCACTTTTGATCACTACATCATTACTACTGCGGAAGTTATAGTACTCTACACATTTCTTATTATTTGGAATCTCCATTCCCCATAATCCCATAATCTCAGGACGCGTAACAATACGTATAGCATTAGGATTACTTGCAGTTCGAACAGGCTGTTCAGCAGGCTTTTGCGTTGCTGTTTCAGCCATAGCAAAACCAGAAAAAGCTAATAATAATCCCATAATATAAATATTTTTCATAGATTTATTAATCATTAAACGCATGAGTTTAAGTTAGCACATTTTTTTAGAAAAACATTGCTTCATAACCATATAAAAACAATATTTTTCAACCGTAACGAATAAATACTTTCCATAAAACAATTTAGCCACTTAACCACGTAATGTTAACAATGTTAGTGATGTTTCGATTAAGAAGCTGGCTTTTCAATTTGTTTGGGTAACCAAAATACAAAACATAAACCGAATAGCACAACGAGCGCAGCAATCATAAAAATATGCTCACCGGTCAGAGTTTTCCAATAATGACCCGCTAAAATACTTCCAAATGCCACTCCCAATCCCCACATGGTACTGTATAAAGCCTGTCCACGACCTTGTTGTCCTATTGAAAAGTTTTGAAAAATAAGCCGCATTGCAATAAGGTGAAATAGACCAAAACTAAAAGCATGTAAACATTGTGCAAATAGCTGACCTATAAAGTAATGAGAAAAGAGAGCGACTAGCAACCAACGTATGCTGGTTAAAACCAAACATATAGCAACAAGACTACGCCAAGAAAAATATTTGAAGAAAGTAGCCGCACATGCAAACATTACGATTTCAGAGACAACCCCCATTGCCCATAAGAAGCCAATTTCAGTGGTACTATAATTTAAAGATTTTAGAAAGTTGCTATAAAAACTATAAAAAGGGGCATGTGAAAAAAGAAGAATAAATTCAATAGTAAAAAAAGCAGCAACTTCTGGACGCTTTAACACAGGCAATAAAGGTTCTAAATGCTTTTGTGAAGTAGGAGCCCCTTCTGGTTCACGAATCGTAAAAGCCCAAATAAATGCAAGCGATGCTATTATGAGTAATAAAATAGGCAACATAGAAATTGGAATAATTTCTAAAATGGCACCTATAGTAAATACACCTACAATAAATCCAACTGATCCCCATTTTCGAATCTTCCCATAGAGTTTTGCTCTTTGATCACCTAACCAAAATAAGGTTACCCCCTCAAACTGAGCTAAAATTGCATTTTGGAAAAAACTAAAAATAAGCATGAGTAAAGCGACAGATTGAAAGGTATTAGGAACTATAAAAATAGCCAACCATATACAGGCTTCCATCCAAGTTGCCAGTCGCACCAAAAGCATTCTTTTACCAGATTTATCTGCAATCCACCCCCAAACTAAAGGTGCAAAAAATCGTGTCACAATCGCAATAGATGATAAAATTCCGATTTGCTGATAATTAAACCCTTGATCTTGAAGATATAAATTCCAATACGGCATGAATGTACCAACAATGGAATAATAGAAAAAGTAGAATCCACCAAGTCTGGTTTGGATTGTAAGTGATGGGAGCAAGTGATAAACCTTTGTATTTTCAATAGGTTAAAATTTTAGATGGTTGCATATGTATATCTACATTTACCCTCACTTGTAGTTCAACAGTCTACAAACTTAATCTTAAACATTTTGTAGACTGTGCATTAGTTAGACAAAGTAGATATCAACTTACCGACCGTCGCAATTCTATCATTTACATAAAAAACTCATAGTGTTATTCATAATAGAAAATATGGAATTACAAGATTTTCATTTAATAAATATTGATTAAATCTTGTCTTAATTTTCATAAATAAGTGTTTGTCCATCATCGGGTACTTGTACACGGTCAACTGCATTCATTTCATGCAGAATTTGCTTTATTTCATCTCGTTTTACAGGACAGTGATTTAATGCTTCAAGATGATTAGCAATAACATATTTAGGCGAAAGCTCAATAAATTCGCGTACTTCATCTTTCGACATAAGAATCGGCTGTCCCATATCCATTTGCGCTCGTCCCGCAGCAACTACCGCAATATCAGGTCGAAATTTAAGTAAGGCATTTTTAACAGCATGAGTAAGTACGGTATCACCACTAATATATAAAGAAGGTTCATTTGGCAATTCTAAATAGAAGCCACAACCATTCGCCATCAATTTACTAATCCAGCCATGCCCATGGTGCGCCGGTATCGCGACCAATCTTCCACCTAAAAACTCGATTTCTTTCCAGTAATCAATACCTGCCTGAACATTTATTCCATGTTTAGATAAATACGACACATCATTTTGAAAGGAATAAACAGGAATTTGCTTTTGAACAAGAAAGTCCTCGCCCTTTTGATCTAGATGATCAGTATGTTGAAATGCTTTTATTCCAAAAGTTTGGCTATGAGTAATTAAACAATGGGTAACTTTGTTTAATAACTCTTGAGCATTCAAAGGTAGATCAACTAAAGGATTCTTTTTAGCCTTAAAGCGGATGTATGAAAAAGCAGGAAGCGAACCTTTATCACCCAACATCGGATCAATTAAAATAAAATAAGGCCCAGTTTCTATAATAAAAGTTGCACTTCGCAAATGATGAATTTTCATAGATATATAAATTATTTAATTATATAAAATTCAATTATAAACTATGAATTTAATAGAAATTTAATCATTGATAAATTATTTCTCATACTCACCCAAACAAAGGCTTAAGTTTGCCCCATAACCATAAATGAATATATTTTTCGACACTAATTCAATGTAGTCAACATAGCCTACTTCTATCTTCTAATCTATTTATTTAAAAAAGCCTTTCTTACAAGTGCTTAGATATACAAAACACCCTCACCCCCTTAATTATTTTAAAATTTAAGAATAAAGTAGATATACTTCACACCAAAGTTTGTTTGATACCTCTCAACATGCCTCATACCCCTAGCTTTTGGCGTAGTCTTTTCCGTCTTGTGCATATTTATGCTGGTATTTTTATTGCCCCATTTATATTTATTGCGGCGTTTACAGGTCTTCTATATGCAATTACTCCTCAGATAGAACAATCTATCTATAAAGATACACTATATGTTCAGCCTTTAAATAAAGATACCCACTCACTAAGCCAACAGGTTGAGGTAGCAAAAAAAGTGATGCCCGAATCTGCACAAATTACAGAAGTGAGGCCAGCTCCAAGCTCAACACAAACAACACGAGTTATTTTTTCTGATAAGGCTCATCATTTAAATAATGAAGCTGTTTTTGTAGACCCTTATACACTCTCTATAAAAGGTCAACTTACTATATATGGGACCAGTGGAGTACTTCCATTTCGTACATTCTTAGATCAATTACATAGTAATTTATTATTAGGGAAATGGGGTCGTTTTTATAGTGAACTTGCTGCAAGCTGGCTGGGCATTTTAACCCTAACGGGCCTATATAGTTGGTGGAAACGTCGTCAAAATTTTAAAATCAGACAAACATCTAAAAATCGTTTATTAAAATGGCATAGCTCTATCGGCTTGACTCTATTACCACTTTTATTGTTCATTTCGATTACCGGTCTTACATGGTCTCAATGGGCTGGCGATAATATTCGTATCGCTCGTCAATGGTTAAATTGGCAAACACCAACATTATCCACAACTTTAAATAATGCTCCATTACCCCAAATGTCTCATGATGAGCATAAAGAACATCATGGTATGGTCATGGAAACTTCGGATTTAGAGCTCATGCCAACTGAATTCGACTCTGCATTAGCAATTGCTAGGGCAAATGGAATTCATTCAGCCCAAATACAAATCAAACCACCAGTTGATGCAAATCAGGCTTGGACTGTTACTGAACTACAGCGTAAATGGCCAACTCAAGCAGACAGTATAGCGATTGATGTACATCAACATAAAGTCATCGACAAACTGGCTTTTAAAGATTACTCGTTATTTGCAAAACTTACACGCTGGGGGATCGATGCTCATATTGGCGTGTTATTCGGTTGGATCAATCAATTGATACTCGCCTTATATGCTCTTGGGCTATGTATCATGATTATTTATGCATATAAAGCTTGGTTTAAAACGTCTAATTTAAAACTTACGACTAACCATTTTGTTAGCCAAACTTTATTGGTCTGGAAGCGCGCAAGCAATCAACAAAAAATAATCACGGTACTTACACTTATTATTTTAGGAATTAGTTTGCCTATTTTCGGATTTAGCTTATTAATCACACTGTTTATATTGCTAATACGAAAACAAAGCTCTCTACAAACTAAATAAGATTCATAACAAACATACACTTACCAACTCACTATCTGCTTACTTTAAGTGAATAGTGAGTTGGCAAATAATTAATAGGTCACTGTAACAACTATGCTATCTGAGTAGTTACCGGGCGTACTTGAAATAGCGGTTCCTTGTGGAATTTTTCCATATACATTTGAAATTTGACTAGTGCCAGATCCAGTCTTTGACACTCCACCAGAACCACCCACCGTTGTTGTACCACCTGTAGCATCCCACACTGTGCCATAAGCAGAATCTTTGTATAACTGATAAGGAATGTATTGACTACTTCCATTGGTCATACGTCTAAATCCACCGCTTATACGGTTATTGCCGTCACCCAAATAAATGCTATAAGGTGTTCCATTGTTGCAAGTTGCATTAATCGCACCTTGAGCTGTGTAGTCACGACTAGTTGTACCAATATCACTAATATTGCCAAAATCGACATTTGATGTGGAATCTAACTGACAGAAACTTGGTACTACATAGTTAGCTGTAATCATCATATTACCCGAGTCCCAGCCACCGCCACTATCACCCTCACATACACTGCTCGAATTTGCTTGCATGTCCCAAAATACTTGAACGGAGCCAATATAAGTCCCTACGGGATAGGCTGTTAAAGAGCCCGATCTTGCTGGAACTTTAATACTTACTGAGTAACTAATAATATTATTTGGTGCCACCGTAGTAACAGGACCATACCAAACATTGGAAGTTTGATTGGTCGTAGAAGAACCTGCTCCACCTACAGTTGCAATAACCGTATAAGGTAATGAAACATTACTATTTGAAGTAGTTGCTCCAGTAAATACTGTCTTCATGCACATATATCTTGATATTTGAGCATTACTTCCACCACTCGTACAGCGGATATTCCCAGTATAAGTAATAGTAGCATCACTATTAATATTTGCTGCTGTATAATTATAAGAACCAGTTGTGTTTCCACCAATTACTGTACAGGTAGCATGTGCTGAACTAAAAAAAGCATAAAGCACCAATAACAATAAACTAGCTAAAACATACTTTAAAGTAGATGAAAACTTTTTAGCGACCAACCAAGATCTATGACTTACTACACTTACTGACATACATAAGGCCCCAATTTTTTAGCACTGTATTGCTGACTTTCATAAGTGAAATTAACTTGACAGCTACCATGATCAAGAAGATCTATTTCAAGTTTATTTTGCTTTAATAGGTTTGGAATAAATACTTCACCGTCATAGCCCACTACGGCATCTTGTTGCCCATTAATTCGGACGCTATAACCTGGTAATAATGGCGAGTTATTTTTATCTACAACTTTGACTAAGCCCGAAATAACTCGATGAGCACCAAAGTCAACTAAAGTCCCTTGACGATAGCCCACAAGTGCTGTTCGATTGGTCGTTGTCAGATCCCATTCCAGTGGTAAATAAGATGGGTCTAGATAGATATGATGAGATTGATACGGTCTTAAATTCGCAATTAAGAATCTTCCTGACTTATCTGTCTCTCCTAAATTTACTCCACCATTTATAATTTGGCTTTTCGGTCCAGCATTGGTGACAACAGCATAACCATCTCCAATTTCATTGGCCGCAAATATACGGCCTGCTGCTGCAACTAAAGATCCTGTCGCTGAAAGTGCAACTTGGTCATTATCTCCAATTCGGTTATAGCGACCTGTCAGGTACGCAGCTCGTGCTCGGTAAGAGCCATAGACCGATGCATTGTTAGCATGTGCATCTTGATCTCGTTCAACATAACCACCCCATCCAAATGAACCAATTTGCGGATCTGTAAATCCATTGATTTCTTGCCTGTAGGTTGTTTTACCACTGTCATTAGATACACTTGTAATTGCATTGACTCTGGTAGATGGTGTATAGCGCAGCGCAAAGTAAATGCCATAGTCCTTATGGTTTTCATAGTCTTTATAAGCTGAACTATAAAAGCCCCAGTTCTTGTTTAAACTTCCGCTTAAGTTGGCAGACAGTAACTTATACGAGTGATCACTGTATTTGATCTGGTTATAGCCGACATAAACACCATAGCCCGTATAAAAGTTATAGTTAATCCCTGCCCTAATAATCTCGTCTGCCAGCGCGCTGTAGTTTAAATAGTTTTGTGATTCAGCATTAAGCTGATTTTCTTTTAAATATCGAATTTGAGATACACGGGCAAGATCAAAGTAGTTATCAAATACTTTGCGGTAACTGGTATTAAACGAAATATTCTTGCTGATACGCCCTTCTAATCCAACCAAGGCAGAATAGCCGTTTTCATCTTTATACTGACTCGCTGCAATGTCAGCATTAATCACCCCAACACCAAACAGGTTCTTAGCAAAGCCTGTTCCAACGTTGGAAAGACCATCTGTGGAAGCTTCTACACCACCACTTAAGGTCAGTGAGTTGCTATAACCATAACGAATTGCACCAGAGGCAAAGGTGGCATCATCATAATCGTTTGAGTACAGTCCGTAGTTATAACGCGGAACCCCAACATCGACTGAAAACTCATTGATACCTTTTGCCAAAATCTTCGATGAAAAGTAGTAAGGTTTTTTAGTAATGGTTTGCTGACCTGTTGCATCAGTTGTTACCAGTGTGACTTCATTTCCTGAAATAAATGGAAGCTGCTTAACATCAAATGGGCCTGAAGGCACTAGACCTGAATAAATCTTTTGCTGGTTAACGTATAAGTCCAGTGTAGAAGGTAGCGCCGCTGAACCGGAAAACTGTGGCAGCGCAGAAGTAACAATATCACCACGCTGAGTATAGGCACTCGACCACTGCAAACCGGCAAGACGCACACTACTGCCCCAGTCAGAACTATTAGAAATAAAGTCACCTAGGGTATATATCCTAACTTTTTCAGGATCTACATATTGCCACTTGCTCTCTAAGCGCACCCACTTCTCATGGCTATAACTGTTTTCATTACTACCATTGTATAAAACGCCTGATGAAAAATTACCAAGCGCGCTGTTAAAAATTCCTTCTGCCGAACCTGAGAAAATACTCTCATTATTAGTAATGGTGTGATACATGCTGTAATTCAGAATTGCAGCATTTAAAGGTTTCATTTTTAGTAAGTTGGTGTTTGTAGTCGGTTGACCAGTTAAGTCAACAGAATAGTCACTCAACATACTCGCAGGAACTTGTAAGTTTAGAGACTGCTCATTTTCCAGATACTTAAACTGGACTCCTTTCAGTTCATTAATACATACCCATTGGCTGTCAGGGATATGTTCATCCATTTCCAGTCTTAAGGCTTTTAAGTCATGGACGCGTATATATAATTTTCTATCTTGATCTTGATGTACCGATATTAAGTCGGTAGAAGTATTAGAATTGATAGAAATATTTAAAAATAGTTGTATATAGCCTTTATCTGAACCAGAGGTCTGAAAAGCGGCGTTTGAAACTTCCGGAATATTAGGCAAAGCGGCATTAGTGTTGTCTTGTAATGATTCAGCAAAAGCATGAACCGGCAAGTACATAACACACAAAGCACTTACGAGATATTTCATATGTGCCTCGTTAAAGAGATGCTGGCTTACCGTTAATATTCAATGAAATATTATATTTATGATCAGCTTGGAATTTAAAATCCGGGCTAATATTAAAGTTTCTTGATTTTCCGGAAAGAATATAACCATTTACAGTATTTAGTTTAATCGGGTAACTTTTATTAGAAGTAGTATCTACAAGTGTTAAATTATTTAAAAGCGCATGGCGATTGCCAACATTACTAATAGTAAGATAAGCACTACTTTGTTCTTGCTGTATTGACCAACTCAGTTTAGTCATCGCATCTTTATTCACTACAAATACAGGTAATGATGAGCGAAGTAATACATTTACACCTTGAGATGCTTTACGACTATCGATAGGTTTTGGTAATTCATCAAGAATAATACGATAAGTTTTTTCACCAGAAATTGGTTCTGGCTTAATACGGACTACACGCAAATTATAAGAATCATTAGGTTTTAATTTTAAGAAAGGTGGACTAACTGCAATATCATCTGTTGGAATTAATTGATCTTGCCCAGCATTTTGAGTCCATTCAAATATACGTATTTGTAAGTCAGCACTTTCGTTCGACTGGTTATATAAGCTAATTGAGGATGCAGATTGATCACTCAATATTTCAACATTCACAGGAGAAAGACGTATTGAGGCAGCATTTAACATACTAGGCAAAAATAACAATAAACTTGTAGCAACAAAGATATTTTTTTTCATAACTTGCCCAGAATTACTTTTCTCAAATTAAGCTAGAGCTAGCTCTTACAAAAGAGCTAGCGACAACAATGAACAGAACTTATTTAAAATTAATAAGTCACAGTCACAGTTACTGTATCAACATAGCTACCAGCGCTTGGCAAAGCTGAGCCAGCAGGGATACGGCCATATACGTTCACTGTTTGTACTGTACCAGTGCCTGTACCGCTATAAGCTGTTGTTGCAATACCAATTGCTGTTGCACGGTTAGTATCTGAGAAAAGGTTATAAGGGATATATTCGTTACTTGTTGCTCCTCCAATCATACGGCGTTGAGTAGTCTGAGCATTTTTACCTGCGTCAAACGCCAAAGTCCATGGCACAGTGTTGTTACAAAGGACTTTAATTGCAGTACCACCTGTAGTAGTCGTGTCTGCATCTACATTGCTCGCAAGAGAACTCAAAGTACCGAAGTCTAAGATTGCATTTGCAGTTGTGCCTGTAGCTGAAGTATTAAGTACACAGCTATTCGTAATAGTGGCTTTAACAGTTAATGTACCAGTAGCCGTTGCAGCATTTGCAGCGGTGATAGACATTAAACCCATAGCAATTGCAGATAAACCGATGAGAGATTTTTTCATGATTGAAAACCTTTTTACATTACGCCAATAAGAATTAATAGATGTAAAAACTAGCCTTCCCCAATCCAATCACTAGCTTCTTTGACTGTTTTTTCAAAGCGTCTTTTTTTTTACTCTACTGTGCGCGCATCATACAAAAAAACAACAAAAATATAGCTATTCATTTCATTTTAAATATCTATTAACAAGTTAAATTTCGATGGATTTCTCAATTATAAGTATTTATATGGTATGTACCACTTTTTAAAGAAATTTCCGGTAATTTTATTTAATTTTTTATTAGTTTTATTAAAAAATCAAAAAAAATTCATTAGTTAAATTTTACCATCATTTTTTATATTTTATTATTTTCAGAACTAATATTAGATTAAAAGATTAAAAAATAGGCATTTTTTTAATTCTATATATTTTAAATGAATAAGAAATTAAAATTTAATGAATAAGAATTCTAAGAGTTTAGAATATGCTTTGATTGATTTCCTTAACTTTAGAACAAGATAAAATTATTGATAAAGAAAGACATACTTGCTTAAGTATTCCTAAATACCAAATGAAAAATGAACCCCAACACCCCACCTACCATCGCAAAGCTAAGCTGAACATAAGCCTTTCCGTACCAAGCCAACTTATTAAATGGATAATTTTCACTATATGCATCAATGATCAAAATATTTTTTATGTCCCAAGTATGAAATCCTTTAGGTCTTACAGCAAAAAAATCAAGAATAGGTGTGAAGCCTAAAATAAATAAAATACCTAATAAGGGATAGACAATACTTCCTGGAAAAATAGGTTTCTTTTTTCGTTCCATAGCATCAAAAATAATAGCAACTGCAACTAGACAAGATTCAACTAAAGCAACTTTTTTAAAAGTTTCAAAATCATAACCTAGATAAAACATTAAAACTAATAAAAATACATCAGTAAAAAAAACAGAAATTGTTAATAATTTCCAGCTCATTCCAATTCCCTACTTAATTTTTAGAGTGCTATATAGTTGTAATAAGATCGGTCTAAAATACTATATCAATCTACAAATATTACCAAAAAACAAATCTAAAAAATATCAGATCAACAAGTCAAAATTTACACTTACGATCAAATTACAAGCAAACAAGGCTCTAAGAGCCTAGCTAAATATTTAAGAAAACAGCAATAAACATAAAAAAACAATTTTTTATAATATTAAAGCTCTGGTTAAAAAATTATTTCTGTAATTATTCACATATTTAAAATCAATAAACGCTCATCTTAAAAGTATAATATATAAATATTAATAGACTTATTTCTAATCTAAAACTTAATAATATCTAAAATATCCAAATTTTAAAAAATGAGTAAATAGTGCTCTGGTCATATAAGAATACTAAACTTTTTAATCTTAAGCATCATCGACTACTTTTGATCTCCACCTTATTGAAACTAACAATTCCATACTTGTAGTTTAAGTTGCTTCTTGGCAAGGTATCTACCAGTAAAACATTAGGAATTTGTTCACATATGGCGAGTCCAGCACAAATTATTCGACATAAATTTCTCAATACATTTTTTTCACGCCATTCTCTCTGGTTCTTATGTATTTTTACTGCACTTAGCATCACTTGGTTCAGAATTGTATATACCCCACATAGTATCTATTATTTTATTTCTGATACTTTACTCAACGGATTATGGGTGCTTACAGGTGTATTAAGTCTAGTAGGCTTATATGATGTATTACAGAATAGGCACTCTATCTTAAGAAATTACCCGATCATGGGCCATTTTCGTTTTCTATTTGAAGACATACGTCCTGAAATTCGCCAATATTTCATTGAAGCCGATCAAGATGCACTACCCTTCTCGCGCATGCAAAGAAGTTTAGTTTATCAACGTGCTAAAAATGAAAATGCAGACAAACCTTTTGGTTCAATTATTAACGTATATCAAGAAGATTACCGATTTATTGTTCATTCAATTAGCCCATGTCCACCGGCAGACCCAAAGAGCTTTCGGATTCAAATTGGTAATAGCCAATGCCTTCAACCGTATAGCGCTTCTATTATGAATATTTCTGCCATGAGTTTCGGTAGTTTAAGCGCAAATGCAATACGCGCATTAAACAAAGGAGCACAATTAGGCGGGTTTTATCACGATACAGGTGAAGGTAGCCTCAGTCCTTATCATTTAGAAAATGGTGGTGATATTGTTTGGCAAATTGCCAGTGGCTATTTTGGTTGCCGTACTTTAGATGGAAAATTTGACGAGCAAAAATTTGCTAAACAATCTCAACTACCACAAATCAAGATGATTGAGTTAAAGCTTTCACAAGGTGCTAAACCCGGGCATGGCGGCATTTTACCTAAGCATAAAATTACTGCTGAAATTGCCGAAATTCGTGGTGTCTCACGGGATCACGATTGTATTTCTCCAGCAAAACATTCAAGTTTTTCTACACCAATTGAAATGATGCAGTTCTTACAAAAGTTGCGCACATTATCTGGCGGAAAACCTGTTGGTTTTAAACTATGTATTGGGCAACCTTGGCAGTTTATGAGTATTGTAAAAGCCATGCTTGAAACAAAAACTGTTCCTGATTTTATTGTAGTAGATGGTTCTGAAGGTGGAACTGGCGCAGCGCCAATTGAGTTTAGTGATTATATTGGAACACCGTTACGTGAAGGCCTACGTTTTGTACATAATACACTTGTAGGTGCAGGGTTAAGAGACCAAGTTAAAATTGGTGCAAGTGGTAAAATTATTAGTGCATTTGATATTGCTAGCACATTTGCACTAGGTGCAGATTGGGTCAATTCAGCACGAGGATTCATGTTCGCAGTTGGATGTATTCAAGCTCAAAGTTGTCATACCAACCAATGTCCTGTAGGTGTAGCAACCCAAGATAAAGACCGTCAAAAAGCCCTCCATGTACCTACCAAAGCAGAGCGCGTATTTAATTTCCATAAAAATACATTACATGCTTTATCCGAAATGATTGCTGCTGCCGGTTTACGTCATCCTTCGGATATTAAAGCCCATCACTTGGCACAACGTGTAAATGACCGTGAAATTAAGAATTATGCTCAATTGCACTTTTTCTTAAAAGACGGAGAGCTTTTGCAATCTGAACTTAATAATGATGGTGATAATTTTTATTACCGAATGTGGAATATGGCTGATGCCAATCATTTTTAATTTATATTAACTTGATAATTTGAGCATCATAGTTAAGTGTGATGCTCTTTTCTATTTTAAACTTATATGTAATTTCTACTTAAATTAGTTTCTTATTTTAGTTTGTATTTAATGTATTTTTCACCTACTATTAAAGTATAAATAATATACATGCTTTAATTTTATTAAATAAATATCCTCAAATTGTTATAACAAGAAGGTGTATTCTCATGTTAAAGAAAACATTCATTTCATCTTTTGTCGCATTGGCTGTAGGGTTAAGTAGCTATGCAGTTGCTTGTACACGTGCAGTTTATTTAGGCAATAATCAACATGTTATTACTGCCCGCTCGATGGACTGGAAGGTTGATACGGGTACGAATTTATGGATTTTGCCAAGTGGTGTTGCCCGCGATGGAAGTGCAGGATCTAAATCAATAAAATGGACTTCTAAGTATGGCAGCGTTATTGCAACCGGTTACGAAGTCTCTACGACTGATGGAATGAATGAAGCTGGTTTAGTTGCAAATGTCTTATGGCTAGTTGAATCTCAATATCCTGATGTAAAAAAATCAAATAAACCACTGTTAAGTATTGCCGCTTGGGCACAATATGTTCTTGATAATTTCGCAACTGTAGATGAGGCTGTGAAAGCGCTTGAGAAAGAACCTTATACAATTGTGACAGATAGCGTTCCAGGTGAAACGAGATTAACGACACTACATTTATCTATTTCAGATAAAACAGGTGATAGCGCAATTATTGAATACATTGGTGGCAAACAAGTTATTCACCACAGCCGAAGTTATCAAATCATGACTAACTCACCTACTTTTGATAAACAATTGGCATTGGCAGAATATTGGAAACAAATTGGTGGTACCGTTATGCTTCCTGGTACAAACCGAGCTTCTGACCGTTTTGCTCGCGCTTCATTCTATATCAATGCAATTCCTAAAAATGATGATATGAAACAAGCACAGGCTTCTGTATTTAGCGTGATTCGTAATGCATCGGTTCCATACGGTTTAAACACACAAGAAGAGCCTAATATTTCATCGACTCGCTGGAGAACTGTTGCAGACCATAAACAGATGCTTTATTTTTTTGAGTCAGCCTTATCACCAAATGTATTTTGGGTTGACTTAAAGAAAATAAATTTTAAAGACGGTAAAACGCGAAGACTTGATCTTGGACCTGAGCAGAGCCATATCTATGCGGGTGACGCGACATCTGAATTTAAAGTTACGAAACCATTTGCTTTTTTAAGTCCAAAAACTTTTTAATGAGGGGTAAAATTTATCATCTTTAAGATAAATAACATTAAACGTGCTTTCTTGGAATTACATTATGAAAAAAGCCCTATTTTTATTAGGTACTTGTTTACTTACAGCAGCTTGTAGCACAACCTCGTATAAGTCTAATACCACGACAGCAACATCTGAGCTAAAAACAGCTGGTCAGCTTAATTGCTTACCTACAGAACTTTGTCCAAGCTTACTGGTTAAATGGAATGAAAAACAGAAAAATCAAGTTCGTGTAGATGTTCATTTAAGTAGCAGTTACAACTTCTATGATATTAATTCGTTAGTATTTGATATCGATGGAAAGCAGTTTAGTTATAAACCAGCTCAAGCTACTGAGAAAACGAATGTTAGTCGACTTGTTCCTAAGCACTCGACAACTTACTTTATTATTCCAAGTCAATTCTTACAGGAATTTAAAAATGCTCAAAACATTAATGTTCTAGTTAAAACTGACAAAGGTATTATTGAGCGCAATATGTATTCTCCGCAGAAACAATCTTCGGTCTATAAAAACTTCGTTGAGCTTTATCAGAGTTTAAAATAATCATCTGATTTAATTAACTGATGCACTCAATCTATTGACTAGATTGAGTGCATTACTTTTTTAATAATAAAAATGCTTTGGCTTTGCATGCAAAAAGGCTGGAATCAAACCTGTTAAAGCTGCACGTATATCTGCACGCTCATTAATTAATTGATGAGACCCCTCTTCAAGCATTAATAAGGTTTGAAGCCTAAACTTACGGCGAATAAACTCAATGTTATAACGCCAATCTACTGTTTGATCTAATGCACCTTGCGCCAACCAGACAGGAATACGACAAGCAGGTCGTTCTTCCATTTCCTGCATCCATTTCGACATTGCCAAAATCCAGTCCATACCCATCATGCGTGGCTGCAATGGATCTTTTAAACGAATAAAACGTAAGAATTCAGGATTATGATTATTACGTCTAAAGTGTCTTGGTACTTGGCGTTTAATGCGGCGAATAATGCCAAGTCCCACTGGATTATGCCACCATGCTGTTTTAGCTGGGCGAATTAAAGGTGAAAGTAATAAAACTCTATCAACAATTGGATCTTGGCGTTTTTCTGCATACTCAAGCAAATGATGCATCCAAATTGCACCACCCGTACTTTGACCTATTCCTACCCAAGGCTTAGGTAACTGATCTGCGTGTTTAACATATCGATAAACAGCCATCAGAACCTGTTGGTAATGATCAAAATTTTGAATACTTGCTGGTGAACCATTACTTAAACCATGACCAGGTAAGTCATAGGTAATTACACTAAAACCCTGTTCAAGTATTTCACGAATAATCGGCTGATATATTCCACTATGTTCAAGATAACCATGTAATAAACAGACAGTTCCTTGTACTTTGTCTAATTTAGGCTTAAAAACTTGAACATGTAGACGGAATAAAGGCATTTGGACATAGCCTTGCCAGTGATCACAGTCGAGTAAATGTAAACCGTATAATTTTCGATATGCTAAAAGTTCACGAGAAGGTTCTTCTAATGTATTTAAATTAAGAGGACTTAAAACTTGCGGAGTGAGATCACGGTTAGGCACCGGTAAATCTAATTGTTTTAATACGGCAGGATTGAGAAATGGGATCTCAGACATTAAGGCACCTCTCGACAATCACTTGAACCAAATAGCATGTCACGAATTGTCGCAAGTAATTCATAATTTGCACGACGACTATGATCGTAGTTTTGTACACTCGGTTGCCAACGTGTAAGTGCTGTTGGCATTGGGGCAATAACAGGAATCGTTTCGATACCATTCAAAGCAAATAAGCGACGTGTACGCGGCATATGATATTCATCTGTGACTAACATTACCGTAGGAGCACCACCTTTCTTTTGAAGCAGTAACGAACTAAAACGAGTATTTTCACAAGTATTCATACTTTTTTGTTCTAATAACTTTGCATCGACCCCACGCTTTTTTAGCCATGCCTGCATATAAGGTGCCTCAACACCACTCAACACAATCGGTAGGTCATTTTGTTGCTCAACTTCTAACGTTTTTTCCAGTCTTAAACGTGTATAACTATTAACTACAATGTCTTTGCCATTTTTATCTAAAGTTAAACCACCACCTAACACCACAATTGCGTAAGGTTCTGACAGTTTTTTGGGCTGAGGTTGAAGTGGATTTTTACTGACATCTTCAACTTTCTGCTCAGGCTCGCTTACCGCTTTTTGATGCTCGGGTAATACAGGTTTTCTTGCCAAAAACTCTGTGTATTGTTCTGTAAGCGCTTTATTTTCTGAGCTGTTAATAAAAAGTGCTTCATCAATAGGACCACTTGTTTCATCAGCTGCATCTATTTCTGAGTTTTTAGCAACTAAAGGAACACTTACAGCTGAAGTTTCTTGCTCTTCTTCTATTTCTTGTTCTTTTTCTTCTAAAAGAATAATTTGCTGCAAAGCTTTATAGTTTTCTTGTATGTAGCCCAAATCTGCTGCTTTTTTCTCACGTAAAGCATCTTCGGTCAACTTTAAATAAGCTTGACGAGCAATCCATAAATTTGAACCTGGCTCTAAGTTATCATGTTCACTTAAGGCAGCTTTTCTCTGGCTTTCCGCAGCCACTTCATTCACATCTACAGGCACAAAATAGTTAAGCCCAGCTACAATAAGTTTTGAATAAAATGGTGAATATAAAAAAACTACGAAACAGCCTAATAGTACAAATAGCACAGTGACTACTTGTACAAAACGTACCATTAAATGTACTTTTGGCATAAAACTATTCCGTATGATTTTCAATTAAACCTAAACTGTTATAAAGCACAGGTTCAGGTTCTAACATAACATGGAAATGCTGATCAACATCATGCTGTACAGCCTGATAAGTTTTCTTCACATCAGCAAGAGATGCATTGGCATAATTCACCAAAACCAATGCTTGTTTGTGAAACATACCCACCACACCCAACTGCTTACCTTTCCAACCTGCTTGATCAATTAACCAACCAGCTGCAATTTTAACGTTACCGTTAGCTTGAGGATAATGTGGAATTGTTGAAAATTGTGTGATTAAACGTTCAAATTCTTGCTCATTTACTATTGGGTTTTTAAAGAAACTTCCTACATTTGGATATTCTTTAGGATCAGGAAGTTTACTTTGTCGAATGTTAATAACCTGATTTTGTAAATTTTCAGCAGTTAGATTGTCTCCAACTGCCTGCTTTAAATCACCATAATTTAACTTTAAATGAGGCTGCTTAGGTAATTTAAAGGTGACATGCGTAATGATGTAGCGTGTCGGATCATCTTTAAAAATGCTATGTCTATAAGAAAAATGACAGTCTGCTGCTAAAATTGATTTGATCTCTTTAAACTGTCGGTCATAGACTTGCACTGACTCAATGAACTCACCAACTTCAACGCCATAAGCACCAATGTTCTGTACTGGTGAAGCACCAACTAATCCAGGAATAAGTGCTAAATTTTGCAATCCATACCAGTTCTGCTTAGTACTATATAAAACAAAATCGTGCCAAACCTGCCCTGCACCTACTTTAACTTGAACAAAATCCTGATTTTCAGATAAAACTTCTATACCTTGAATGTCAAGATGTATAACTAGCGCATTAATCTGCTGCGGCAACAACATATTACTACCGCCAGACAAAACAAGTACGTTTAACTCATGCTGTTTAGCAAAATCCAAAGCAGCTTTAATATCTTCGATAGACGTGATTTTAGTGTAATGAGATGCTGTCACATCTAAACTTAAAGTATTGAATGGCTTAAGCTGTACTTGATTTTGAATTTGCATTGTATTGAAAAACCTATTCCTAAACATTCAACTGTTTTTTTAAAATATTAACCCACGCTAAAGTACTTGATTCACATTGGTCAAGTACACGCTCAAAGCCTTCCTCACCACCATAATAAGGATCAGGTAAAGCTTGTTTTGGATATTGCGGATCATGCTCACTCATTAATGCAATTTTTGCTCGAATTTGATGACTGCCAAATTGAAATATAGCGTTTTGTAGCAAATCATGAATATCTTCAAAATTTTGATGATCCATTGCCAAAATCAAATCAAAATCTAAAAAATCTCGAGTTGAAAGTTGTCTAGCACGTAAAGATGACAAATCATAGCCTCTTTTTTTAGCATGCATTTGGCTACGCTGATCAGGCGCTTTATTTGGATGATAATTACTCGTTCCAGCCGAATCGACGATTACATTGAGTTGATGCTTATCACAATAATGTCTGAAAACCACTTCAGCGGTGGGTGAGCGGCAAATATTTCCTAAACAGACACATAAAACCTTATATTGTGTTTCCATTAGAAATTAGTTCCAAACATTTGAATTACATAAAAATAAACAGATTGCTTGCAAAGTTATTGCAAAATTCCCACAAGCTACAAATCTGGCCAAGTCTTTCTTGACCCTAATGTCCTGTTGCATTTTGTCAAAACTCAGTTGGGTTGAAAAGGAAAATAATGTTTATCAATAGATTAAAAGTTGATAAATCAGGCGATAAACTCGCTAAACTTTTATTTTGAATTTAATTAGAGATAGCAATCATATTTTGAATAAAATCATATTCAATTATAAAAGCCCTACTCATAGGGCTTTAGATAAATCATTTTTCTGAACTCATTAACTCGATCATTTCCTTCGTTGGCCTTAAGCTACCTAATTGCCACTGCTCAGGTGGATATTCATCAATACGAATCCAGACATGTTCCCGAAAAGCAGGATTACCTTTACCTTCTATTTCTACAAATAAGTCTGTTATGCGTTTAAAAAGTTCGGCCTTACTGTCTTTATCGAGTAAACCTTCTATAGTTTGTATATTTATAAATGGCATAATGCTACCTGAATTAACTCTAGGTCTAAATTAAAGACTCATCCTAATTGGAGCCTCCTCTAATGTCAAATCAATTTATTCCAGAACATAAATTTCCCGTAGACGTCTGTGGGATAGTCAAAATTACAGAAATATTGAATGACAGATGGACAATCTTATTATTAAGAGAAGCTTTCTATGGGGTAACGAAATTTAATGATTTTTTAGAAAATACAGGTATATCAAAGCAAGTTTTAACCGATCGTCTCAAACATCTTGTCCGATTAGAAATATTCGAACTATCAATTTATAAAGAAGTTGGCGTACGAGAGCGTAAAGAATATTTACTCACTAAAAAGGGTAAAAGCCTAAATATTGTTCTACTCGCGATGCTTGAGTCAGGTGGTAATTTTATTGAAGAAGGTAAAGATGTAGTCAAAGTTTTTGATAAAAGTACCGATGAAGAACTGAAATTAAAACTTGTTGATTCATCTAATCAAGTTATAGATTTGAATAATTTGGAACTTAAACTTATCCATTCTAAAAAATAAATTTCTACATCTTAAGTTCAGTGATACAAGTTCGAAAGCTATCATATTAAAAATAAAAAAAGCCTACTCTTTCAAGTAGGCTTCCCCTTATGACTTTTGCGCTGATCATTAAGGTTTATTGTTGTTTAAAGCAACTCCATGATCTTACAGAAATACTTAAAAATAAAAAAGACCTTTCGAGTTTGCTAAATCATATCCTTGTAAGACTATTCAACCACCTATAAGAGCACTTATCTTTACGATTTTATTTATAAATTAAAACTAAAAGATAAGCTCCTCTGTAGTGTTTACCTTAGCAAAAGCATTCCTAAAAATTTGGTTGTGATGATCAATTATATATTGGGCACTTAAATGTATTGAATCAAATGTAGTGTGTGCATCGGAGGCTACCATTACTTTATATCCAGCCTCTGAAGCAGCTCTAATAGTCATGTCTATACAATATTCAGTTTTCATTCCAGTTACTATAATTTGTTCAATATCAAGTCTCTCTAACAGTTCTTTTAAGTCCGTATTCTTAAAGCTACTCGGATAAGTTTTCTCAATAACAAAATCTTTATCTGAATTAAAAGATAAGTCTGCTATTAGTTGGGTATTCGGACTATCTGGATCTAAGGGTGTATTTTTGTCGCCCACATGACGGACAAAAATAATAGGTCTGTTATTCAATCGGTGATGCTCTATCAGCTTAAGAATATTTGAAAGTATGAGTTGATGGTTACAAGGTTTCGACTCTGCATTGAATAGGCCATTTCGCATATCAATAACAAGTAAAGCTGATTTTGAGTTATGACTTTTATCCATAATCTTTCTCTTTAAAAAAACCAATAATGTGCAGAGAAAAAGAAACCCAGCCATTATTGGCTGGGTTTGGTTATCTTATTAAGTCGCTCTAATAAAAAATCACACGCAGCCTTTTCTGAAGGTCGTGGTGGTGGTATTGATTTTTTTTAGTAAACAGTTCATGAATTAAACTTGCTCATCATTAAAGCGCAAATAAACATAGCATAGTTTTTTCTCAAAAAACAAAGCTTATTTACTTAATTGAATGTAAGTACTCATAGGCTCCTTTTTCATTACTCTCTAGCTTAATAACTGCATCCGTTTCGTCATTTAGTGTCAAATTAAATATTGTCCCATTCTCATAAGAAATTTGATGGCCCATTCGGAACTCAGAATCAAGTGATTCAAAAATAATAAATTTTCCCTCGCTATTTGAAGCGATATAGTAAGTATTGTTCCGATGAACATATCTAATTGTATACATCAACATGAAAATCCCATCTCAAATCAATTATGCTTTTTCTTGAAAATAAAAAGACCCATTTTCACTTTTAATTAAAAAGTCCTAATGGAAAAGACGCTTAAACCTCAAATAAGAAACAGTTACTTGATCATATTTCCTACTTAATAACGTCTATACAACCTCAACGCGAATTAAGATAAATAATTATTTAATTCAAACTATTAAAAAATGAACTCCTCCCTTTTACTTTATAAAATCAATTATTTGGCTTTTCACAACTTATACTATTAAATTAATATTACAGAAATACTTAATAATAAGAAACCCCACCATTAGTCGATAGTTAGCAGGGTACATGGTAAAAAATTTGCTTTTATGAGGTTATTTCAATTTATAATTTTATATAATTTTTTAAAAAATTTATTTATTTTTAAATAACTTATCAGTCGTATTTCTATCAATTTTACTACGATGTCCATTTTCAAAGTATCGATCGACATGACATAGTTTTGTTTTGGTATCACAGAACACACCATTTGAGAGTGTAAATGCTGAAGTATCAAAATCGCCTTGAGAGAAAGCCTTATTCGCCTTATAAGGACCTAAGTATTTAGTTGTAAGTTTTTTTGAGATACCTTTTTTGTCTGCGCATATGTATTTGTCACAAATTACACCCTTTTGAGGTGAAAATACACCAGAGTTGTTTTTTGCTATCGCTACTGAGCTAAACATGAAGCAACTACATCCAATGATACTAAGTAAAGTTTTAGAAATTTTCATTTTTAGAACCGAATAAAATTATTAATTGTTAAGGCATTATATAAATTAGAAGCTTGCCAGAAAATCTCTACCAGCCTATAAATAACAAAAAGCCCACCATTCAATGCCTTTTTAAATAACTTATGCATCATCTGCACATCCGTCTCGATCCCAAACAGATAACAATAGTGTTTATGTCATCTAACACCCAACATAATTGCCCTAGAACTACTTTATTTTAAGGTGTCCTGTGCTAAGTTATTTAAAGATTGAATCTTATAGAACCATTCAACAATAATGTTCAAGAATAAGGAAATAACGTATATGAGCCATTTTCAGTTTCAAACCGTTCCAAATATCATTTCTGGCTTAGGTTCTATACAAGAATTACAAAATGTTTTGTCTTCAAAAACTTACCGTAAGTTATTGCTAGTCACCGATGCAGGCATGATCAAAAATCAATTACATCTACCCATTCTTCAAATTTTAGATACGCTCAATATTGAATATGACATTTATGCAGATGTTCAGGCTGACCCACCAGAACAAGTGGTCTTAGATGCAGCCAATTATGCAAAGCTGCAAAATGTAGATGCCATTATTGGCTTTGGTGGTGGTAGTTCTTTAGATGTTGCAAAAGTAATCGCTTTACTCGCCCACCCCGACCAGACTCAAAGTTTGCAAGACATGTATGGCGTAAACCAAGTCACCACAGCTCGCCTTCCGCTTATTTTAATTCCAACGACGGCGGGTACAGGTTCAGAAGTAACACCTATTTCAATTGTGACTACTGGAGAGACAACAAAAATGGGGATTGTCTCTCCAGTACTGTACGCCGACACTGCGATTCTTGATGCTACTTTTACTCAAAACCTTCCAGCACATATTACCGCTGCAACAGGTATCGATGCGATGGTACACGCCATTGAGGCATATACCTCTAAACATAAAAAAAATATTTATACCGATATTTTAGCTAAGAATGCTTTGAAGCTACTAAACCATAACTTACCGAAAGTTCTTAAAGATAGTAATGATTTAGAAGCACGTCAAAACATGCTGTTCGGTTCAATGCTGGCAGGTCAAGCGTTTGCTAATTCACCTGTTGCTGCGGTACATGCTTTAGCTTATCCACTGGGTGGGCATTTTCATTTATCGCATGGACATACCAATGCCTTAGTTCTGGTTGAAGTTTTAAAATTTAATGCGCCGAATGCAAAAAAATACTATGCGGAACTTATGCAATGGTTAGACCCATATAGCAATGGCAGCACTGATGGCTTGTGTGATCTGTTCATTGACCATATGCAAAACCACTTAGACCGTAGTGGCTTGACCTTAAAACTTAGAGATTTGGGTATTGATGAGTCGAGTTTACCTCGGCTTGCTCAAGATGCCATGTTGCAAACTCGCTTACTACAAAATAACCCACGAGACATGACAGAAGCCGCTGCTTTGGCAATTTATCAGGCGATTCATTAATGACTAAACCAGTTTTAAAAAACCGAGATCAATTTAAGTTCTTTTTAGACATTCAAACGCGTTGGGCAGATAATGATATTTACGGTCATGTGAATAATGTGACTTACTATAGCTACTTCGATACAGCCGCCAATGCTTTACTCATTCAAAAAACAGGTTTTGATATTCATGAAGCAAAATCAATTGGCTTAGTGGTTGATTCAGCATGTAGCTTTTTTCAAGAGTTGTCATTTCCAGAAATTATTCAAGTAGGTGTTGCGATTGGTAAAATTGGTACGACTTCACTACGTTATGAATTGGCAATCTTTAAACAAGGTCAAGATCAAGCCTCAGCTCAAGGACATTTTGTGCATGTGTTTGTTGATCGTGAAACGCGTAAGACTGTGCCCATTTCTGAGTCAGTTCGTGAAGTTTTAAAAAGTTATTTATTATAAAAAATGGGGCAAAAAGAAAATGATCTGTTCTTTTTGCCCACCTAAAATTACATCATTGCAGGGTCACTAAAAGAGTCTTCACCCGTTTCGACCCGACCAGCAAAACGTCGATAATAATACGGATTACTCTGACTAGTTACTTCAAAATCATACCAATGCCCGACGTCAGCCAAAGCCCAATGTTGTTTAACAACCTGTCCCGTTTTTACGGTAAGTTGTAACGGCGCATCTTGTCGATATGCACAAGGTTTTACCGTCAATATTGCATCCTTGGTTCCTTCATTCATAAGTTCGACATAAACATCACCATTGGCAATGTCATAACAGACGCGAACTTCAGGTTTAACGCCACTATCAACAATGCGTTGAGTATCTCCTTTGAAGTGACGATGATAGCCATTTGGACCAAGTACCCATAGATCATAACGACCTAGGTTATCTTTTAAAGCATCCCATTCATCATCTAAAGTTTTATTCGGCTCGACAATATAACGCTTTGGAATACGGTCTAGGTTGAGCTTGTCATAAACATGAAAAACCGCAGCTTGCGTACCTGTATTAGAGAATATTAATTGTACCTTACCATCCGCTTTACAGCGTGCACTGGTATGCAATTCGTAAGGTAGCGCACGCGACAAACGTATGCCACTTTGCTGAATCGGTAACTTAATATCCGTAGGTACAGGAACAGCGGGCAAGGCTTCTTGATTTTCTCTTAATGCATCTGCCTGCACACGTGTTTGTTTACCATCAAGCTGCGGTAAAGCATCTGCATTTGGTGTTTTAAAGTTAAATGCACTGGTCAAATCACCACACACTGCACGGCGGTACGCACTAATATTCGGCTCTTTGACACCGAAACGTTTTTCTAAAAACATGAGCACGGACGTATGGTCAAACACTTGCGAGTTTACCCAACCACCACGGCTCCACGGAGAAATCACATATAAAGGAACACGCGGGCCCGGACCATAAACACGACCATCAGGTGTAGGCTGAGAATGGCTTCCTTCAGGCGCAGCGTGGTCAAAATATTCATCCTGCATATCGGCACTACTTAATGTCGATTTGCCAGCATACTGACCATTTGCAAGTCGTGATGGCGCAGATGGTGACGGTACATGGTCAAAGTAACCATCATTTTCATCGAAGTTAATAAGCAGTGCTGTTTTACTCCAGACTTCTGGCACAGCAGTTAATGCATCAATAATTTCTTGAATAAACCAAGCCCCTTGAACTGGGCTTGAAGGATCTGGATGTTCACAGTAAATTGATGGCGCATTAATCCAAGAGACTTGCGGTAATTTACCCTCACGAATGTCTCTTTTAAAAGCGTCAAGGTACTCTTCGGGTTTATTGCCTGGTAGTGTATTTGCAATGCCTTTATAGAGTGGATTTTTGGCATTATCGGTAGCCGCATCATAGGCTTTATACGGTAGTTTTTGGCCCGTATCGGCATACGGTTTATTCGGTTCGCCACCACTTGCAACTGGGTAGCCAGAAGCAATGTTTGCCTTTCTAAAGGAACGAAATGCGCCAAGCATATTATCGCCCCATTCATCCGGCATATTTTGATAACAAATCCAGCTTACCCCTGCTTCTTCTAAACGCTCAGCATAGGTCTTCCATGTGTAACCACGATCTGCCGTAGCGGGATTACCATCAATCCAGTCCCATTCGTTATTTACAAATGAACGTTTGGTCGGTGTTGCCCCATTAGTTCCAGTTAAATGAAAAGATCGGTTCGCATCTGTTCCGGTGTGCATAGAACAATGGTAGGCATCACAAATCGTAAAGGCATTAGCAAGCGCAAACTGATATGGAATTTCTTTTTCTTTAAAATAACCCATAGATATGTCGGTCTTATAAGTTGGCCAGTTCGCCATACGGCCATTGTCCCAAGCCAACTGACTATCGTTCCATGTATGCGGTGTGCCATCTGCACGCTGTGCATTGTTGGCTGTACCGTCTAAATGGAAAGGCGTTAAAACTTGCCCATTGCGTCTAAGCTGTTCCCAAACCTTACGACCATTTGGCATAGGAATTGTAAAGCGGTCAGCGAAACCTCGAACACCTTTTAACGTCCCAAAGTAATGATCAAAAGATCGATTTTCCTGCATTAAAATAATAACGTGCTCAACATCTTGAATGGTACCCGTTTTATTATTTGCAGGAATTGCTAAAGCCTTTTGAATACTAGATGGAAAAGCTGCCAATGCCGCAGCACCAAAACCCATATTTAAAGAGTAATTTAAAAATTTACGACGTGTAATCATGATCAGGTTCTTTTTATTATTTAAGTTTAAGGAGCACAGCGCATTACAGGCTTTTTACCTGTCTCTGGTGTATTTGAATTATCATTTGATGAGTCGTTACAACCACTCAGCAGAATGGCGCCGATCAATAAAAAATAAGAATATTTAAAGGAAGGTGTTCCTGTGCATTGCCTTTTCATGACGATATATAGTCCATTTAAAATCTAAAATGGCTAACATAGAAAAGTACAATGACAGTGGCGTGACTTGAATATTTCAATCCAATGAAAAATATGAAAATTCTATTATTTCCACATTTCTCACCAGATCAAAATTTATGTAAATTTAAGGCTTTAATTGAATATTTTGGAGTTCGCCATCAAAAGTATCAATCAGGCTTTTTATAACGGGTTGTTGCTGTAATAGCTCTGTCGCTCTATGGAAAGCTTTTTCTTTACGAATGCTTTGCATGACATAAGGTGTAGATGTATTAACTGAACCATACTCAACCGTAAATTGTGTATTTGGCCACTGTTGTTTTAAAGCATCAATGAGGCCTTGTTGTAATTGGGTCAACATATTTTCATATTCTTGAGGAATATGGAAAATCGTATTGCCTCCAATTTCTCCAGTCATTACACCATGTTGAGCAAGTTCTTGAACGGCTGGAGAAAGCTGGCTGTTTCTAAACCAGTATTCCCATTTTTCAAGTGTCCACTCACCTTCTAAGACTTGAGCAGAAAGCTTCAAAATATCCTGAGGCATCAACTGCCCGTTATCAGTTGCGCTAGATTCTTCTACAGCTGTAGCAGTTTCAAGAACCACTTCGGGTTGCACCCATGGTTGCTGCTCAATAATAGGTTCAGAAACCAAGTCATGAGTTAAAGGCGCATCCTGACCAAGAGAAAATTCAGCAGCGCTAGATTCTTCAAATAAACCTTGCGGCTCAGCCGTAAAAGTTGGCTCAGGTTCAATTTGTTTGGCCTGAGTTTCAACCTGTTGTACTGACTTTTGTTCTGGTACCGGAATGAAATCCTCTTCCAGAACACTAATTGTTTCTTGAACAACTGCTGACTCAAGCCCAATCAGCTCATGATGATTTGGATCAAATACCATTAAATCCTGATTAGACTGAGGTTCAGGTTCAGGTTCAGGTTCAGGTTCAGGTTCAGGTTCAGGTTCAGGTTCAGGTTCAGGTTCAGGTTCAGGTTCAGGTTCAGGTTCAACCATAACGGGTTGATTAATAACTTCAACCGGCTGAACAGTACTTATAGGAGCAATCTCTTGAGCTGTTTGCTGAGCTTGCGAATTTAAATCTACTTCTGCTTGTCTATTTTGTTGAACAGGCTCTGAAACTAAAATTTCATTAGGTGCTAAAGGACGGAAAGCCAATAAGCGTAAAATACACATTTCAAAACCTTGCTCTTGCGTCACGGCAAGTTGCAAGTCTGAACGACCTTTACATGCGATTTGGTAATAAAGCTGTAAATCTTGAGCAGAAATTAGCTTAGACAGTTGCATGATTTTGCGATTAATTTCATCGCTATATTTCAAACTCAAATCAGGTAGATATTGCAAAATTGCCAATTCATGCAATGTCGAAATCAACTGATCAAGCACAAGTGAAACATCTAGCGCTTGATGTCTAAATTGTAATAAAAGCTGACTCACTTTTTCACGTTGGTTTTGATGAACCGCTAAAATCAAATCATAAATGATCGTACGGTCAATCAAGCCTAGCATTTCTTTAACATCTTGGTGATGTACCGCACCCTGACCATAAGCAATGGCTTGGTCAGTTAAAGATAATGCATCACGCAGTGAACCTTGGGCAGATTCAGCAATTTGCCAAATTGCATCTTGATCAGCAGTAATTTGCTCTTTTTCAAGAATAGCGCCAAGGTGCTTGGTAATTTCATCTACAGCTAAAGGTCGTAGAGTAAATTGCAAACAACGTGAAATAACCGTAATCGGTAGCTTTTGTGGATCCGTCGTAGCAAACAGAAACTTAACGTGTTCTGGTGGTTCTTCTAGTGTTTTTAATAACGCATTAAAAGAATGCGTAGAAAGCATATGTACTTCGTCAATCAGGTAAACTTTAAAACGACCTTGCGTTGGCGCATAAGGAACGTTGTCTAAAAGTTCACGTGTATCTTCTACTTTTGTTCTTGAAGCAGCATCGATTTCAATCAGGTCAATGAAACGGCCTTCATTTACCGCTTTACACGTTGCACAGACTTCACATGGTGTAGAAGTCACACCCGTTTCGCAGTTCAAACACTTGGCTAAAATACGTGCAATTGTAGTTTTACCTACACCACGCGTTCCTGTAAATAAATAAGCATGGTGAAGACGACCGCGTTCCAATGCACTACTTAATGCACGAGAAACATGGTTTTGCCCCACTAACTCATTGAAATTACGTGGACGGTATTTTCTAGCAAGTACTTGATACATGTATGCTCCTTGTTACAGGCATAAGCATACTTTGTTTTTAAAAGAGTGTGAACGCATAAAGCTCATATCCGTACAGATAAACTGCGAACTGGCTTCTTTTCTATACCAGAACCATTTATTTGCCTAAGGATGATCATGATGAAGCTCTTGATCAGTTACACCTTCATCCATGGTTTGGACCAGCCCTACACCATCCTTAATTTCAGCCGAATAATTTCCTTTCTCGGTAAAAATCTGCATGATCGTATAATGGTCTTTTTGACTTTGAGTAATAGTAAAGAAATCCTGATTTGGATCGCCTTGGTCAAATTTTCCAGTCCATCGAACAATATCTTGATCAATAGGTTCAATCTCTACAATTTTTCCTGTGCGATTAATGCCATATTCCAACATTTGAAACTTAACAGTGTCGCCCACTTTTTTAAGCTCAATCACATTTGGATCATATTTAATGACCATACCTTTCGCATTTTTAAGTAGCGGAAAATTAACATTAGAAGGAAGCTGATCTTTTTCTATTTCATTAAAAACAATCTGTTGCCTAGACAATTTTTCCTTTTCTGACGGGCTCAAATTCAGCATATTTTGACGGACCAAACCATTTTGATTATCTGCTACTTTTGTCCCAGCCTCTTGCCGACCTTCTAAAGGCGACGTTAAAGCAGAAGAACTTTGCTGTGAAAAGGCAAACCAGATTAAAACTGCTAACGCCACACAAGCGATAGCAGTTCCTATTAACAATTTATTTTTGTTCATTCGTTACAGCTAAAAATAGAGATTAGTTATATAGAGAAATTTTCTGCGCATTCAGGTTAATGACACTAACCGCATCAATTTTTCCTTCTACACCTAAACGTACACCATATTTAGGGTTATACAGATACGGGCTAGAGTAAAAATTAATATTATTACCACCCATTGCGGTACTTCCTAACGGATGGGCAAAACCTGAACCAATATTGGTTGAACCATTATGGTACAGGCCAAGATTGTGCCCGACTTCATGACGCATGGCCGCGAAAGAACAACCTGCAATATCATTTGCGCCAATCATGTTATATGCAGAAGCATTAATCCAAGCCCAACCACAGCCACCATCGCCCGGCTCATTACCTTGATAATAAACACCGTCTGCCAATACACGTTTACGCTCATTCTGTACCGTCGTGTCATCTCGTCCAGTCGAGATCGCTTCTTTTAAAGTGGCTGCAGGGATTTTATAAGTTAAATAGCCCACATCTCTTAAGTAAAAACGCGCATTTGAATTTTCAGCGGTTAAGTTTGTTAGATTTACGCCTTCAATCATTCTAAGTTTTGCAGCGCTCTCTCCTAAAATTGCATTTACTTCTGGACTAGAAACTAACAACATATCAATTGTATAACTATCTACTGTCCAGCCTTGAGCAGTGTAAATAAAACGGCGATTTTCACCATTTTTAATTGCAGTAGACAAGCCATTAGCAGCATTAATATAGGTGTTTGCCGATGCATTCGACACAATAACCACCTTATCCCCGACTTGAGCTTGAGCTGGTAGCTGCAAGGTCGGTTGCCAATTTGATGTAGACAGTTTCACCTTTAAAGTGGGCTGAGTCATATTCGGTAAAGTTGCAGGGATTGTTGCCGTTGAATCAATCACCTTTGTTGGTGAAGAGATCAGCTGCCAATAGCCTTTATCACTTACATACATAAACTCATATTGATCGCCTGTTTTAAGCGTTAAAGTCGCTTGGCTATTAACATTGGTATTATTAATCTTTGCTGACCAAGTCGCTGTAGACTTGATAATAACTCTATCTCGATCACTTGCAGTGGTAGGCAAAGTGAAATTCGAGACCCAATTCCCATCTCCAAATGAAACTTCCGTTAGAGGGCTACTTACCGCGGCTAAAGATGTTCCGATTTGCTGAACATTTAACTTCTGAGGTTTTATATACTCTGGAACCCATTTTCCTAAAGCAGAATAATATTTAAACCAATATTCAGAGCCATTTTTTAATGTAAAACTGCTCGGGAATAGTAAATTTGTTTTATCAATCTCTGAGCTTGCACTTGCTGTAGAAACAACTTGTACGGTTGTTCCGTCACGTACATCACTCGGTAATGCAATGGTTTGTGCCCATTTGTCATTTTGAATGAGTACTTTTTGCATTGATGCGGTTGTTAAAGGTACAACCTCATAGTTAGTACCATTGGTAGGACTAACCGTCGCTAGCTGAGCAATCCATTTATTTTGACTGCTATTGAAGATGAATTGATAGATATCTCCGCTATTTATCTTCAACACTTCTAACGGAATATTCGTATTAGAAGTATCTAAATAACTACTATAGGCGGCACTAGAACGAATTGTAATTTTGTCCGAATTATTAGCACTCGCCGGTAAAGAGAGATTTTTGACCCAATTCCCATTTGCTAAAGAAAATTCTAAATCTGAATAACCAGATGGTATTGATCCACTATTATTATTCTGATTTGGTGAAAGTACAGTTGCGGCATACACAAGGGAAGACGCAACAATTGCTCCAATAATAAGTGATGTTTTTAATTTAAAATTCACAGCAGCCTCTTTTATTTGTTTTTAGATTTTCGAATAGCAGGTTAACAAACCATTTTTTTACAGTCAATTTTCGATCAATCAATTTTTCATTAAATTTCAATTACATGAATATTGAATCATTTTGAAATAAAAACATGAAATTTATTAAAGAATGGGTTATTTATGAGAATTAAATAACTAAATTTATTATAAAGAAAATATTAAAAAAGACATTTGAAGGTAAAAAGAAAGATAAATCTCTCTTTTTACCCTTTCTTTTAGTTTACTTTCTTAGGAAAGCTAAACCAGACAAATACAGTTAAAAGGAAAAAACAAATAGCTGAAATAGTGAGTACCCAACTATGCGCATAGCTAAAAGCTTGCTGGGCAACTGCAATTAATTGCCCTCCCAAAGGGCTTTCAAGGTTAGAAGCTAATTGCATGGTTTCACCAATCGAGATACTCGCTTTTTCAATTAAGTTCGATGGAAGCTCTGCTGGTAAAATAATTGAGCGGCTATAAAACCAAGACAACATTAACCCGAAAATAGCTACGCCCAAACCAGCACCAAGCTCATAGGCCATACCTTCAATCGCACCTGCTGCACTTGCTTTTTGTGGTGGAACAGATGACATAATCGCAGCAGTTGAAGCCAATAAGGCAATTTCAATACTAAAGCCTAAAAAGACCATACACGTCCACGCTAAAAAGTGATCGGTCGAAAAGTTAAGCTGGGCAAGCCCCCATAGACTAAATCCACTTATTAAAATACCAACAGTAGATACAAGTCTAAGCCCCCACTTATTCAAGCAAATACCAGCTAATGGACCACCTAAACTAATTGCAATCATGAATGGAATAATAAACATGGCTGCCTGTAATGGAGAAAACCCATGCACAAACTGCAACTCTTGAGACAAGAGTAATTCAAAGCCAACCAAAGCAATCATGGAAACCACCGCCATCACAATGCTGGTAGAAATCACTGGATGTTTAAACAATTCCAGATCAATCATTGGCGTGGTCGTTCTTTTTTGGCTTCGAATGAAGTGAATTAAAGTACTAATACCCACCACAAACATCACGACTGTAAGTACCGAGAAGTTATACATCGCCGATTTGATTGAATAGATCAGGCTTAAAATTGCCACGACTAAAATTAAAGCTTGCCCTAAGTTAATTGTCTGATCAGTTTTCTCTTGTTGTTTTGGAATGATCATCGTGATCATGACTAGAACGACTAAAATAATCGGAATGTTAATGAGGAATACAGCTCCCCAATGGAAGTGTTCTAGTACAAAACCACCAACCAATGGACCAAAAGCTGCTCCGCCACCACCCACTGTAGACCAAAGACCGAGTGCAAAATTTCTCTGCTTTTCTTCGGTAAAGGCATTACGTATACCTGATAAAGTGGCAGGAATAAGCATCGCTGCCCCTAGACCTAAAACAGCACGGGAAGCAATTAGCGCGTAAGCTGTTGGAGAAAAAGCCGCAGCTAGAGAACCGATTCCAAAAATTGCAGTTCCAATAAATAATAATTTTTTAAAGCCAATACGATCACCAAGTGCACCCATTGGCAAAATCAAACCCGCCATAATCAGTGAATAAATATCAATGACCCATAAAAGCTGATTGGCAGTTAAATTCAATGCTGCACTTAAAGAAGGTGTTGCAACATGCATCACGGTTGCATCAATCGTAACTGGTAAATATATAAGGACGATAATTGTCAGGATTAACCATTTTTTTTGCATAACGCTCTTCAATATCCAAAACTTGGACATGTGTTCAAATCATGGTTATTATATACACAATTGGACACTTGTCCAACTTTTAGTTTTAATGTAATTTGTGTCGAATTCAGTCAGGTGAAAGAAACATGGCCTATCTTAATCGCGATCAACGCAGAGAAATGATTCTGCAAGCTGCCATGCAAGTTGCTTTGGCTGAAGGTTTTACAGCCATGACGGTACGCCGAATCGCAACAGAAGCACAAACATCAACTGGACAAGTTCACCACCACTTTTCTTCAGCATCGCATTTAAAAGCTGAAGCTTTTTTAAAGCTTATGGAACAACTTGATGAAATTGAACAAACCCTAAAAACCACTAGCCAATTTCAAAGGCTATTCATTTTGTTAGGTGCAGAAAATATCGACAGACTTCAGCCCTACTTACGATTATGGAATGAGGCTGAACTCTTGATTGAACAAGATGCGGAAATACGAAAGGCGTATAATCTTGCCATGCAGAGTTGGCATGAATCTATTGTGCAAGCAATTGAATGTGGCAAGAAAGAAGGTGAATTTAAAAATACATCTAATTCAACAGACATAGCTTGGCGGCTCATTGCCTTTGTATGTGGATTAGAAGGTATTTATCAACTTGGTTTACAAGGTTTAGCTGAAGAAGACTTTAAGCGTCATACCGAAGCAATTATTCGTCTAGAATTATTATAAATATAGAAGCTGGCATTAATTAAAATACCAGCCTTAAAACACTAAAATTAGAACCAACCTTTACGGCCTTTTAAAATTTGGTCAGTGCAACGCAAGGCTTCTTGAGTAAGCCCCCACAAACGGTAATCACCCGTGATTGAACCAATTTGAAAGTTATGAGTATAGGCAAAACTCAGGTCACGCTCAGGATCGCACCATGCGCCTGAACCATTGTAACCAATATGTCCAAATCCATTTTTAGCGCGTTTACCCATGGTAATAATGCGGTGATATCCTAAGCGCCAATTCATCGGAATTGGCATAACACGATCACGTGCATAACTTTGAATGGTACTGAGTTCTTTAAATACTTCTGGGCGAATGAGTTGTTGTCCATTCCATTCGCCTTGATTTGCTAGCATCGCATAAATTTTAGCAAGACTATTTGCAGTAAATGTACCGTTTGCTGCCGGAATAATTGCTTGTAATCCCTCATCACTAAAGAAACTAAAATTCTTCATTCCTTTTGGAATCATGGCATCCTGAAAATCTTGCGGGTCTTGTCCAGTCCAAGTAATCATTTTTTCAGAAAGTGAACTTTTGCGCGGCTGAGGTTTGTTAGGTTTTTCAGCTTGAGTAGGTGCTGGTTTTTCTGATTTTGGTTGAATAATTAATCGTGCTACTCGATCCAGTTCGCTTGCAGGTGTACCAAAATAAGCACCGTCTAACTGCAACGGTTCAACAAGATATTTTTGCATGAGCTGATCTAAAGATTGACCAGTTGCTTTTTCAAGCACGCCACCGACAAGCCAACCAAATGTTAAGGCTTGATATGCATTGCCCTGTCCTGCAAGGAATCTTGGCTTGGTGGCTGCCATCACATCTAACATATGTGACCAGTCCAGCATTTCCCTCGCACTTTCAATAATATTTCGAATATCAAACATACCACTTTGATGACTCAGCACATGCCGTAAAGTGATTTGTTCTTTACCATTTTGAGCAAACTCAGGCCAATAGGTCGCAATCGGTTTATCGTATTCTAAAAAACCTTCACTGACTAAAATATGCGCCAAGGTTGCAAGTACACCCTTACCTGTAGAGTAGCAAACTGCCAAAGTGTCAGGTTGCCAAGCTTCATTTTGTGATTTTAGACCGGTGTAGATATCTACAACTTTCTGGTCTCTAAAATAAACCGCTAATGCAGCACCACCTTGTCCTGTTCTAGCATCTTGAAGACGGCTAAATTGGTGGGCTAAATCAATAAAACGTTCATCTAAAATACCGTGATAGTTATGGGTATCGGCCAGTAAAATTTCTTTAATCACATGAAGTTCCTTGCATTTTTTGTTATTTTGCTCAAAAGCAGCCCAAACCTCTGTTCAGGCTGCTGATATTTTTATAATGCTTTTACAGCTCCTGCAACATGCGGTTTTTTCGATTTTGCATTACGAATCAAAAAGTCAGTCTTTTTGTCTGTATTAGCAGTTAAAAACTCAACTTTTGACGGTAAGAACATTGGTAGCTTAAACCAGACATCTGCTTCATAAGCATTAGGTAACTCAAGATTCGCTAATGCTTTAGCCTTGCTCCACATACCATGCGCAATGGCCTGTTTAAAGCCAAATGCTTTTGCTGTAATGGCATGAATATGAATTAAGTTAAAATCACCAGACACTTTCGCATAACGGCGGCCTGTGTTTTCTAAAATATCCCACTCTGCCTTTGGAACATAAGCTGGCGCTTGTTCTTCTTTAGCTTTCTCACCTACTCTTTTCTCGACTTTTTGGCGAGATAAATAAGTCGTTAAACCTTCCATCACTACTTCATTGCCAACTTTTGCCGTAGTAATAAAGTCAAACTGAACACCTTTATCATGCGGTTTTAGTTCCCCAAATTTACATGACAGAGTGAGTTTTTCAGTTACACCAATTGGTCTGGTTTGTTTAATCTGGTTACGGATATGGACTAAACCTAAAATTGGAAATGGAAAGGCTTCTGCTGTCATCATGTGCATTTGTAAACTTTGAGAAAGCACAGCCAAATAAATTGCCGGTACAAAACCATTATTTTGGAAGCCACATACTTCGTTATAAGCTTTGAGATGGCTCTGATCAATTTCAAGACGGTCTACCACATATTCAACTTGTGGCAAGATTTTTGGCCCCTGAGGCTTTTTAAAAATTAAGCCTTGTACTACTTTTGGATAAGCCAATGCCGCTTTTGGTAGTTGGCTAAAATGACGAGTATTCATACCTAACCTTTTATAATTTATAGATTCTTTAATAAAAAAGGGATGCACAAGCACCCCTATTTAGCTAAAAGTGCTTAAGCGCCCAACAAGCTTTGACCACACACACGTACAACGTTACCGTTTACACCAGTAGACGCAGTTGATGCAAACCATGCAATTGTTTCTGCTACATCAACAGGTAAACCACCTTGTTGCATTGAATTCATACGGCGACCAGCTTCACGAATTGCAAATGGAATTGCCGCAGTCATTTGAGTCTCGATAAAGCCAGGTGCTACTGCGTTAATGGTAATACCATTTTTTAAGATAGGCGCAGTAAATTTCACTAGACCAATCACACCAGCTTTTGACGCAGCATAGTTGGTTTGACCAAGGTTACCAGCAATACCACTAATTGATGATACACAAACAATGCGACCATTTGCATTTAGACCATCGTTTTCTAACAAGTAGTCATTTACTCGTTCAGCAGCAGACAAGTTAATGTTAATTACCAAGTCCCAAAGCTCTGGCTTCATGTTTGCCAGTGTTTTGTCGCGTGTAATACCTGCATTATGAACGATAATATCTAAACCGCCTTGTTTAGCCGCAGCAGTTTTAATTTTTTCGCCTGCATCGGCAGCAGTAATATCAATTGCCAATATAGAACCACCAATGTCAGCAGCTACACGGTCAAGGTCAGCTTGTTGTTGTGGTACATCGAGACAAATAACATGCGCACCATCACGTGCCAACACATGTGCAATTGCTTCACCAATACCGCGACTTGCACCAGTTACTAACGCAGTTTTTCCAGCAAGCGGTTTTGCCCAATCAACATCAACTACATCTGCTTTAGATACACGAATTACTTGACCAGACACATAAGCTGAACGTGGAGAAAGCAAGAAACGTAAAGTTGATTCAAGGTTTGCAGCAGCACCTTCGTCTACATAAACAACTTGAGCAGTAATACCCTTTTTAAACTCTTTACCTACAGATTTGATAAAGCCTTCAAGTGCACGCTGTGCAATCGCCTGTTTTACAGTTTTTGCAGTTTCAGGAGTTGTACCAATCACAATTACACGACCAGAAGTTGCAACTTGACGTGCAATCGGATTAAAGAATTTATAAAGTTCGTTTAACTGTTCTGAGTTTTGAATACCAGAAGCATCAAATACTACTGCTTTGAATTTTGATTCTTTGTCGCCTGCATTAAATGGGCGTAAATTTAAACCAACTTTTGCAGCTTCTTGCTGTAATGCAACATTATTGCCTACATAGCTATCTGCATGAATATTGCTAAGTACTTGTGCAATCGCACCAGATAATACACTTGACGGCGCTGCTCCAACCAATACTGCACCATTCACTACTGGCTGAGCACTTTCAAAACGCTCTAATGCAACTGGCGATGGTAAACCCAAATTTTTAACAACGAATTTACCAATAGGAGATTGTGTAAATGCTTGGTATTGATCAGTCATGATTATTATCTCTCAAAGAAATGAATTTTCTACGACAGGCTTCATTATGTTATGAGATGGACAGAAACAATATGAAATCAGTCGTTCATTAGAGTTACTCCAAATCATACTTGAGTTCATCTCTGGATGTCTTGACCTGAATGCTATCTACAATGTCATTCTAGTCAATACAGGTCTATTTGAATTGTGTTAAGGTAGCTTACAAGAATATCGTTATTATGCTTGGAAAAGCCTTATGAGCAAAACAACTCAAGAAAATCCAGCAGTCGAGAATTCTGCTCAGGAAAAAGTGTCAAATACATCAAAGTCGGCTTCTAACACGGCTAAGCGTAACAGCACTACTCCTAAAGCAGCAACTAATACACAAAAAACGACACGTACTCGTTCAACGACTGCACCTGCACGTAGCCCTCGTAGTAAGAGCGCTGCTTCAGCAACCCCGTCTACATCTTCAAATGTAGCTGCAGCACCAAAAGCAACAAAAACCAAACCTTCTGTTCAACAGGATAAAACCATGAGTCAAAACACCGTTCGCCGCGTTGCAATTATTGGTGGCAACCGTATTCCATTTGCACGTTCAAATACTGCTTATTTCAAAGCGTCTAATTCTGACATGCTGACAGCAGCATTGAATGGTTTGGTTGAACGCTTTAATTTACAAGGTAAGCGTATTGGTGAAGTTGTTGCGGGCGCTGTTTTGAAACACAGCCGTGATTTCAACATGACTCGTGAAGTTGTATTGAGCACAGATCTTGCTCCTGAAACTCCTGCTTATGATATTCAAATTGCATGTGGTACAGGTTTACAAGCAGCTTTTGTAGTTGCCAACAAAATTGCACTTGGTCAAATCGACGTAGGTATTGCAGGTGGTGTAGATACAACTTCTGACGCGCCGATTGCTGTAGGTGATGGTTTACGTAAAGTTTTACTTGAGCTCAATGTTGCTAAGACTGGTAAAGACCGCCTTAAAGCTTTAACAAAAATTGATTTTAAAAAGCTTCTTGATGCACCAAGCAATGGCGAACCACGTACTGGCCTTTCAATGGGTGAGCACCAAGCAATTACTGCTTTAGAATGGGGTATAACTCGTGAAGCACAAGACGAGTTAGCTGCAAGCAGCCATCAAAAACTTGCTGCTGCTTATGAGCGTGGTTTCTTTGATGACTTAATGACTCCTTTCTTAGGTCTTAACCGTGACAACAACTTACGTGCAGACAGTACAGTTGAAAAACTTGCTAAGTTAAAACCAGTTTTCGGTAAAGGCGAAACTGCAACAATGACAGCAGGTAACTCAACTCCGTTAACTGACGGGGCTTCTGTTGTATTGCTTGCATCTGAAGAATGGGCAAAAGAAAACGGCCATGAAGTTTTAGCTTATCTCTCTTTCTCAGAAACAGCAGCGGTTGATTTCATTGGTAAGAACGGCCCTAAAGAAGGCTTATTGATGGCTCCTGCTTATGCAGTACCTCGTATGCTTAAGCGCGCTAACCTTAAACTTCAAGATTTCGATTTCTACGAAATCCATGAAGCATTTGCATCTCAAGTGTTATCTACATTGAAAGCTTGGGAAGACGAAAAATTCTGTAAAGAACGTCTTGGTTTAGATGCACCTTTAGGTTCAATTGACCGCTCTAAACTTAACGTAAATGGTTCATCTTTAGGTGCAGGTCACCCATTTGCTGCAACTGGTGGTCGTATCTTGGCTACTGCTGCGAAATTGATTAATCAAAAAGGTTCAGGTCGTGCATTAATCTCGATCTGTACAGCAGGTGGTGAAGGCGTTGTAGCAATCGTAGAGAAATAATTTTACGACTCACCTAAAAAAGCACCCTGATGGGTGCTTTTTTACTTTAACTAGTTAATTTTAATGAAGTGATGCAGCTTTAGCATTTGGGAAAAACTTATCTTCAATATGGTCATAGCACCACTGGAAAATAAAGGTATAAACCAAAATACATAAGGTTAAGCCAATATCTAAAATAAATGCATCAATCACTGTCATCTGCATCATATATGCAATCATTGGAACAGTCGCAATCAGCAAACCACCCTCAAAACCAATTGCATGTAAAATCCGCACAGGGATCGTTCTTTCCCAATTATATTTATGCTCTACTTTTTCGAAATAGTGGTTAAAAATCATATTCCAGAAAACTGAAACCACTGCCATAAACACACCAAGTGTTCCGGTCACTTCCATCGGCATGTCAAAAATAAAACTTAATGCAATCGCAATGATGACCAATAAAATTCCTTCATAACTGATTGCATGAATGAGTCTTCTCTTGGAAATCAACATTTTTAAATACTCAATAATTACTTGGATAATGTGCATTTTATTTTTATAATTTTGATTAATCCAATCAGGTTCTTTCAGTTTTTTTGACAGATGAATATTAATCAAGAACAATTGCTCATGTTCCAAGCCGTTATGGAAACAGGTTCATTTTCAGCAGCAGCACGCAAACTTGGAAAAGTTCCTTCTGCTGTAAGCATGTCTATTGCTAATTTAGAAATCGATCTGGACTTAACTTTATTTGAACGTAAAGGCCGTGAACCTACCCCAACAGCTGAAGCACGAGTGCTATATGAAAAAACGGCGCAACTATTAATTGAAATGAATCAATGGAAACAACACGCCCATGCATTAAGTACTGGTCTAGAACCAAACCTCACTATTGTTGTGGTGTCTGAGCTGCTACATACCAATTGGACCGACTATGTTTGCCTATTAGAAAGCCGCTTCCCTGACCTACAAATTAATATTGTGTCTGCCCCTCAAGAGGATGCACTTCACATGTTACTAGATGGCTCTGCCCAACTGGCCCTTATGTTTGAACGTGAACATTTAGACAATAGAGAGCAGTTTGTAGAACTCAAACGTGAAGCTTTAATTCCTGTTATTTCAAAAACCCATCCGCTCGCAAGCCAAGAGCATGTTTCTTATGAGCAGATTTTGGGTACGAGACAAATTGTGGTGGCAAGTCGAGATGAGACGTTAAAACCCGAATTATTATTTTCAAAACACTACTGGCGTACAGACAACCACCACTCCGCATGCCTAATGATTTTACGTAATTTGGGTTGGGGGGTACTGCCACAAGAAATGTTTAAAGAAAACCCTGAGTTAAACAACAAGCTAAAAGCATTAGATGTATTTGATTTTACAGCGCGTTTTGAATATTACGTCGACTTAGTTTGGAGCCGTGAAAATGAACTTGGTGCTGCTGCACGATTCCTCATTGACCATATTCGTAATAAGCGAATGCAGCAGGTCCCTTAAAATAATTTCAATTTAGATGCACAACATAAACGTTTTTCTTTGAAACATAACAATTGATATATCGACAGTATGGATAGAGTTTGTGCTATAAAGAAAACATAAAATTTATTACTGAAGATGTTGAATATCAATGACTCATACAGCACTTGACCAATTAAAAACATTAACGACCGTTGTTGCCGATAGTAGTGACCTTGATGCAATTCGTAAATTTCGTCCATTAGACGCTACGACAAATCCTTCATTGATTACGGCAGCGGCAGAACAACCAGAAAGTAAAGAGCTCATTGAAGATGCTTATTATCAAGCCAAAGAAGAAGGCTATAAAAGTGATGAGTTGATTGAAAGAACCATTGATATTTTAACCGTAAAATTTGGCGTAGAAATTTTAAAACTCATTGAAGGCCGTGTTTCGACAGAAGTTGATGCTGCCCTTTCATATGACACCGAAGCAACCATTAAAAAAGCGCATGAATTATGTGAACTTTACAAAGGTTATGGTATTGATCAATCACGTATTTTGATTAAAATCGCGTCGACTTGGGAAGGTATTCAAGCTGCTAAGGTACTTGAAGCTGAAGGGATTGCTTGTAACCTTACTCTGCTTTTCGGTTTACACCAAGCGCAAGCATGTGCAGATGCAAAAGTGACTTTAATCTCACCATTTGTCGGCCGTATCTTAGACTGGTACAAAAAGGCTGAAGGTGTAGATGCCTACCCAATCGAAAAAGACCCAGGCGTAGTTTCAGTTAAGAAAATCTACACTTACTACAAGCAGCAAAATATTCCAACTCAAGTGATGGGTGCGAGCTTCCGTAGCATTGATCAAGTGCTTGGCCTTGCAGGATGTGATTTGCTAACGATTTCACCGGGGCTACTTACCCAGCTTGAGCAAGATACACGTACAGTTGATGCAGCTCTTGATGCGACTAAATCAAAACAAGCAGAGGCTATTGTTAGATCTGCTCAAGATGAACAAAGCTTTAAAGACGAACTTAATCATGACTTAATGGCATTCCAACTTTTACAAGGTGGTGTCGATGGCTTTATTAAAGCTCGTGACCAATTAAGTTTTTTATTACGTCAATCTTTTGGAATTGATGCAGAAATTAAACCTTAAAAAACTGCACTTTTCATACAAAATTGCCGATTTTTGTTATCATGACAAAAATCGGTTTTTTATTAGGTTTCTTGTGTTCGGCATAACAGATATAACAACATATATTATTGGTACATTCCTAATTGTGTTATTACCCGGACCCAATTCCCTTTATGTGATGTCAATTGCTTCACGCTACGGGATTAAAACCGGATATATGGGTGCACTTGGTATTTTTACTGGTGATCTTATTTTAATGCTCTGTACCGTACTGGGTGCTGCTTCTTTATTAAAAGCATTTCCTTGGGTTTTTATTATTCTTAAACTCGTTGGTGCACTTTATTTGTCCTATTTAGGGTTTAAGCTTTTACAAGGCAGTATTCAACGCTGGAAACTACGTAATCAACCACAACCAGAAATGGCTGATTTACCTACTTTAGATAAAATTCACCCGTATAAAACTGCCTTAAGTATTAGTTTACTTAACCCGAAAGCGATTTTATTTTTCTTATCTTTCTTTGTTCAGTTTATTAATCCAGATTACGCTTATCCAGCTTTAAGTTTTTTAATTTTAGCGGTTATTTTACAGATTATTAGCTTTAGCTATTTAACAGCGCTTATTTTCTCTGGAATTAAGCTCTCGGCATTTTTTAAACAAAACCATAAAATTGCAGCAAGTAGTATTTTCTTGGTTGGCATTTTATTTTTTGGATTTGGGTTAAAGTTGGCAACTTCAACGATGTAAGCTGCCTAGCCTATAAAGATGAACATACTGAACTTTTAAAATGCCAGCATGCCATCTGTTTTGACTTCATTGAGTACAAAGAATGTTCTAACCTGCCTTACTCCTGGTAAGGCAATAATTTTCTCACTATGAAATCGGTTAAAAGCAGCCAAATCTTTAACACGAATTTTTAGAAAATAATCGACTTCTCCAGCAACTAGATAACATTCTAAAACATTCTCCAAACCACCTGATGCCTGTTCAAACGCTTGAAAGCTATCGGGTGTTGAACGGTCTAGTACCACACCTACTAATACAATTGTTTCACGCTGTACTGTAGCAGGATTAATTCGCGCACGAACATCCAAGATTGCCCCTATTTTAAAAAGACGCTGGGTATGATTCCAACAAGATGAGGTGCTTATACCTACAAGTTTTGCCAGTTCGGCGTTACTTAAGCGTCCATTTTCTTGTAAACAACGCATAATTTTCAGATCAAGCGGTGTTAAATTTTCAGCTTGTTCATCCATAAGAATAATATCCAGTATTCATTAATTTTTATGAAATGAATAATAGCATTTATAGCTATTTAAAAAATATTATTTCATTTTTAAGATAAAAATAGAAAGCACCTTCTTAAAAAAAATTGTTAGATTTACCTAGCTGAAAATGTAGGCAGAAACATATTAATTTTTCAGGGATTTAGAACATTTAGCCATGCAAAAGATTCTTCAAGATTTTTCTATTCCAGCTGTATTCGCAGGTTTCATTACCTTTCTTATTGGTATTAGTGTTTCGGCTATTTTAGTGATTCAGGCCGCCCAAGCTTTAGGTGCTTCACCTGAACAAATTACCTCATGGTTTTGGGCTTTAGGTTTGGGTCTTGGTTTATCAGGACTTATTCTTTCTTGGAAATTCAAATACCCTGTAGCAACAGCTTGGTCTACTGCTGGTCTCGCCTTAATTATTGCAACTGGCGGTGGATATAGCATAAATGAAGCAATTGGTGCTTTTTTAGTTGTTGGTGTACTGACTGCGATTTTAGGTTTTTCAGGAATTTTTCAAAAAGCACTTTCATATATTCCTCAAAGCTTGACCAGTGCCATGCTTGCAGGCGTTTTACTCAAATTTGGTATTTCACTTTTCGCAAGTTTACAAAATGATTGGGCATTCGTTTTATCTTTGCTCGTCATTTATATCATTACAAAAAGATTATGGCCGCGTTATAGCATCGTGTTCACAGCACTTGCTGGTGTCGTACTCTGCCCTGTGTTTTTAGACTTTCATATGCCTACGCTTCACTGGTCTTTGGCTAAACCTGTTTGGATTAGTCCTGTCTTTAGCTGGTCGGCTCTTTTGGGCTTAGCTCTACCATTGTTTGTGATTAGCATGGCTTCGCAGTACTTACCTGGTATTGCCATGATTAAGAGTTATGGCTATAAACCACATGTTAACCAACTCATTGGCTGGACCGGTTTAACCCAAGTTTTGCTTGCGCCTTTTGGTTGTTATAGCGTCAATATTGCCGCGATTAGTGCGGCTGTATGCCTTGACGATCAGGTTCACCCTGACCCCAGCAAACGCTATATTGCTGGCATAAGCTCTGGGTTTTTCTATGCATTGATGGGACTATTTGCAGCAACACTGACAAGCTTGCTGATGTCTTTTCCTCATATTTTTATTGTAGCTTTAGCAGGTATTGCATTACTTGGTACCATCAGCCATAACATTGCACTTGCATTTGGCCCTGTTGAAGACCGTGAGGCCGCATTATTTACCTTTTTATGTAGTGCTTCGGGTATCCAATTTTTCGGTATAGGTTCGGCATTTTGGGGTCTGATTGTCGGTATTATTGTATTTGTAGTTCTTAAGTTTAAGGCTAGAAAGTAAGGCCTAAAATAAAAACTTTGCGCTTAACCATTTAGAGCATTTCATAAACAGTTAAGTGCAAAGTCTTATTAAATTAATTAATTGCGTTTTTATCCCAAAAAGCTTGGCGTATTTGTGGCATTGCATTTAAGTGGTTAATAATATGCTGTGCTTCTTCTGTCTCAATTGAAGTGGCAATAAGCGTCACCTCTATCTCAACTTCTTTCTCTCCAAAAGGTGTCACATCAATGTCTTTAGCAGGATAATTGTGATGCTTCAACGTTAGGTTTAATTCATCCATAACCACTTTACTCTGGCTGCGGTCACATATGATGTAAATGACATGCAAGACCTCTGTATCATCGTCTAATGGACGGCGATCAATGATATGAACAATCGGTCTCAATAGCGTATTGGCAGATAAAATAAAAGCTGTTGCCAGTATAGCTTCAATAATTAAATCGGAACCTGCCGCCGCTCCAACCGCAGCAGAACACCACAAAGTCGCTGCGGTATTTAAGCCATGGATATTACCTTCTTGACGCATAATCACACCTGCGCCCAAGAAACCAATCCCTGAAACCACATAAGCAATGACCCGAACAGCTCCATCTGCTCCAGTAAGATTTGTTGCAACATCCACAAAAATTGCAGCGCCTACAGCGACGAGTACATTGGTTCGAAGACCAGCAGTCCGTTGCCTATATTGACGTTCAAATCCAATTAATGCTCCTAAAACAAAAGCAACAGAGAGACTAATTAAAGTATCAACAATATTGGATAAATCTGCATGTTGTAGAAATTGCAACTTCATCTTGCACCTATAGTTTTATTGCCAACCGTAACGGCGGATGTAGATTTTTTTTACCCATTGAGTAATACACATATAAGCAATCAAAATGAATGGCAAATATAAGAAATAACTTAATGGTAGAGCTTGTAGTTTTAAATAACTTGCTAAAGGCCCCATTGGTAAGAAAATACCAATACACATAATCACCATTGTCATGACTAACAATGGGGTTGCGGCACGACTCTGAATAAATGGAATCTTAGCCGTACGGATCATATGAACAATTAATGTTTGAGTGAGTAATCCCACCACAAACCAACCAGACTGGAATAAAGTCTGATGTTCAGGCGTATTTGCCGAAAACACAAACCACATCAAACAAAAAGTGATAATGTCAAAGATTGAGCTAATTGGTCCAAATACCACCATAAAACGACCAACTTCTTCAGGCTGCCAACGCTGTGGTTTTGCTATTAATTCTTCATCAACATTATCAAAAGGAATCACGATTTGTGACACATCATAAAGTAAGTTTTGGATGAGTAAATGAATAGGCAGCATTGGTAAAAATGGAATAAAAGCACTCGCAATTAATACCGAAAAAACATTACCGAAATTTGAACTCGCCGTCATTTTGATGTATTTCAACATATTGGCAAAAGTTCGACGACCCTCTATTACACCCTTTTCAAGTACCATTAAGCTTTTTTCGAGCAAAATTAAATCTGCTGATTCTTTAGCAATGTCTACAGCAGTATCTACAGAAATACCAATATCGGCAGCACGTATTGCAGCAGCATCATTAATACCGTCTCCCAAGAAGCCAACCACATGACCATTTGCTTTTAACTGATCAACAATACGCTCTTTGTGCACTGGGCTTAACTTGGCAAAAATATGGTATTGCTCCACTGCTCTTTTGAGCTGCTCATCAGTTAAGGTTTCAACTACACCACCTAACAGAACCTGATCATAGTTCAGACCAATTTCACGACATACTTTTTGAGTGACAAACTCATTATCACCAGTAAGTACTTTTACAGTTACACCATGAGCATGCAAACTTTGTACTGCTTCTCGAGCAGACTCTTTAGGTGGATCAAGAAACGCAACATAACCAATTAAAATGAGATCACTTTCATCAACAACCGAATAATTTTCCTGATTATTATCAAACTCACGATACGCTACAGCAACAACACGTAAGCCATCACGGTTATAACGTTGAGTTAATGCTTCAATTGCCACTTCACGTTGTTTTGTTAAAGGTTCTACTTTGCCATTTACTTCAACATAACGGCAAACTTTCAACATTTCCTCAACTGCGCCTTTAGTAATCATACGCACTTTTTCTTGAGGCGTTTGTACCACGACTGACATACGGCGGCGATCAAAATCAAAAGGAACTTCATCTAACTTCTTATAACGTAACTTTTGCGTTTTGATCTGATCATCTACAGCTTCTAACACAGCCACATCAAGCAAATTTTTCAAACCAGTTTGATAGTAACTGTTTAAAAATGCCTGCATGAGCACAAAGTCTGATTTTTCACCATTTACATCAATATGTTGAGATAAGAAGATTTTGTCTTGAGTGAGCGTTCCAGTTTTATCGGTACATAAAACATCCATCGCACCAAAGTTTTGGATTGCATCTAGACGTTTAACAATCACTTTCTTTTTAGATAAGAAAACCGCGCCCTTTGCTAAAGTTGAAGTCACAATCATCGGTAGCATTTCTGGAGTAAGACCAACAGCAACAGATAGTGCGAATAAAAATGCCTCAGTCCAATCACCTTTGGTAAAGCCATTAATGAACAGTACAACAGGTGCCATCACCAACATAAAGCGAATGAGTAACCAACTGACTTTGTTAACACCCATTTGAAATGCTGTGTTGCTTCGATCAGTAGCCGTAACTCGGTGAGCGAGTGCACCAAAATATGTTTGAATACCGGTACTTAAAACAACTGCTTGAGCCGAACCAGAAACAATATTGGTTCCCATAAATACAATATTATCTAGCTCTAAAGCACTCGTTTCTTCGAGATTTTTCTGTAAAGGAAATTTCTCGACAGGCATCGATTCACCAGTCATTGCAGCTTGAGAAACAAACAAATCTTTAGCATTTAAAATTCTGCAATCAGCAGGAATCATATCTCCCGCCGATAGTAAAATCACATCACCTGGCACCAAATATTGAATTGGCATTTCAAATTGATGGTTGGTTTGATTCTTAATATCAATACCATAGCGCTCATGCATAAGCGCTAAATCTTCTGCACTGACTTGATGACGAAGTACTGTAGCAGTATTGCTCACCATTGCCTTTAAAGCATCCGCAGCTTGATTTGATTTTGCTTCTTGCCAATAACGAAGTAACGTCGAGAGAATAACCATCACACTAATGATGGTTGAGCCAGTTAAATCATCGGTAAAAAAAGCAATCAGTGCCAAAAGGCTAAGCAAAATATTGAACGGATTGCGGTAGCAATACCAAAGATGTTGCCACCAAGTTAATGGTTTCTCATGAGTAATCTCATTAAGTCCCACTGCCATTTGCTGGGTATGTGCTTGCTCTTCTGTAAGCCCTGTGAAGTGAGTATCGAATTGTTTTAATAAGTCACCTGTTTGGGCTCTTGATGCATCGAGCAGACGCATAGATAAATTTTTGCTAATTTCTTGAGCATAGCTTGATTGATGTAGCTCTTTAAAAGATCGATTACGACCAAAAAAACGCATCAAATGAAATCTTTGTAAAAATGCTGTGAAGAGTCGTTGCCAGAATTTCATCACGAAATCCTCCATTTTTTAGGCGTACAAAGCTCTCGACCTTATTAAGAAATAAAGTCTATAAAAATTTAAAATTTAGAAAGGAATAGGAGATCGTAGACTTACGATGAAGAAGAGAAAATTAGCCCAAAGCCAAACCAACGCTGACGGAAAGTCACAGGTTTGAACATAGCTCGGATACTTTGAATCGTATGAGACGAATTATTTACCAACATTGAAGTTTGGTAGGCATAGCTGTGTGTGGAAGCATATAAAAACATTGGCTTCTCCCCATTTCTAGCGAGAAACTAAACAGATAAGCGCTTGAAGTACTTGATTACAAATAAAGTAATTTGTATAGGTTTAATCTAATTTTTTACAAAGCTATCTCATTGCAAGATAGCCCTTCCTAAAGGTGATCTTGCTCAGTATTGGCTTTGGTTTAATTGATAATTAAACTCGAACCTCGAACAACTACCCATTTAGGATCTCCATTAAATAAACTCGCGGCAAGTATATGTTTTAGTCTCTAGCACACAAGTTTATTTTTGTAATTTTTTATTAACAAAAATTTTAATCAAGCTCTATAGCTCTCTTACAACTACTGTTTTCGCCATCTTGTCATGCCATCCTTGTTTTTTCGGATCAAACGCCACCCAAAAAAGACCGATACAAAACACTAAAATGGATGGAATATATCCAATATAACGAATGATAGATTGCATCAAAGTTAACTTATTGCCTGTTTTTTCATCGAGAACCTTTAAACGCATTAAACGTTTTCCAGGTGTACCTGCAAAGTAGAGCCAACATAAAACGGTGTATAAAAACGGAAAAGCATAATTTACTATCAAATCAAAACCATAATTTTGAGGTTTACTGCTCAAACCAGTAGAAAATATCAAATCATAATCGCCATGATAAAAAATCCATGCTGCAGGTATAATTGCTAAAAACATGATAAGGCTATCTATAATCATTGCCCCAAATCTTAGCCAGAACCCTGCATATTCGTATTTATAACTCATGCATACACCTCACTTTTTTATACTTTTATTTTACACCAAACGCATAACTTCATTTTAGTTTCATCGTAAAGGAAACGTTTTTATTTTTAAATACTTGAAGTAATTTTTTAATTTTCAATTTTATTAAGAATTGCCCTAATTTTTTCGAGATCCTACACTCATCACATTAAAATAACATAGATCATTTTTAAGTATTTTATAAACACAAAACTCTAAAGAAAGTAGCTTAATTATTTTCATTCGATTAGGTATATATAACAGCTAACTATTCCCAATAGAAAAAACATCGATTTTACGTTCTTTTTAAATAATAAACAGCACAAAAAAACCCTAAACTAATAATAATTTAAAGAGGCTTGAAGTTAATATGCTATTAAATTTTTCAGAATGTTAAATACCACCAAAAAACATGATAAAGATCATATTTCTTATTTAACTTCAAAATAATGCTTTTCAGTAACGAGTTTTATTTTTAGATTTTTATATAATCGATCCTTGGCATTCTCGAGCGAAGGGACTACTTTTTCTGCAAATTTATCATCAGCCATAAGCCTTGCATAAGTTTTGTAGCCGATTACTAATTTTTCTGGCTCTTTACCTGTTTGTTTAAATTCTTCAATAAGCTTACTTACTTTCTTTGCTGTTAAATCTGCCATATGGTCTCTCCCCCTCGATATACTATTTGGTTATACGAGCTCAGTGTGACAAAAATATGAAAAAGTAATTTATTGTAAAGTTCATCTAAAAAATAAGTTTTCAGTTTAATCTCTACTATCTTAATATTTATATTTAAAAACCTTATAAAACAAATAAATAATTAAACTTCATTTAATTTGATTGCGACTTAATTGAATTGATTTGTACCTTTAAACAAATGTGTTACTCTTAAAGTAAGAAAAGCTTCATACATATAACAACTTGTAAATAAGAGGAATAACATTATGAATTATCAACATATTATTGTACCTGTAGATGGTTCAGAAATTTCTTTGGCAGCAGCACGTCAAGCTGCCCATATTGCTAAGGCTTTTGGTAGTAAACTTACAGCGATTAGTCTTGTTGCAGTAGATCCATTTAGCGGTGTAGATTTTTATTACATATCCCCTGTTGTAAAAGATTACTTTGTTGAAGCTCGTGCTAATGCTGAAAAAACACTGGCTAAAGTAAAAGCTTTATGTGCTGAAGAAGGTATTGATATTGATACAGAAATTATTCAGGGTGAAATTTCATCTGACGGTATTTTAAAAGCTGTAGAAGACTTAAAATCAGACTTAATTGTTATTGGTTCACATGGCCGTAAAGGGTTCCAAAAACTTATTTTAGGTAGCTTTGCGCAAGATGTTCTTAACAGCACCAAAATTCAGGTTTTGGTCGTAAAAGAATAATTTCTTGATGTTAAGGGAAAGCCTAATCTATATCTATGGATTGGGCTTTTCCTTTTTAAACTGCATAAATTTTACACAGACTAAAAATCACTATAGAATACCAAGCTCGTTTCCTATTTTTTGTGAGTCACGCCAATGAAGTAAGTCCTTTTTCTCATCAATTTTCCTTTTTTGATGTGCAAAATAGACTATTTCTTAGTGGCTTAACGTCTTTATTTAAAGTTTAACTTTCCTATTTTGTACATCCTGTATTTATGAGGTTTTAATGACTCAGCAGGCATGTGTAATATCACAACTCACTCTAGAATTTCCTTCGAAAGTGATGTTTAAACAATTGAATTTCTCACTAGAGTATCGCCAAGTATCCGCTTTAATTGGTCGTAATGGTCAAGGTAAATCCTTACTTATGCAATTGCTCCAAGAAGTTTGTCCCACTGAGGAAATGCACATCAGCGGTCAAATTACTTGGCAAACGAAGCATGCATATTTATCTCAATTAATGCGTCTTTCTTCATCCACCATTGCAGAAGCTTTAGAGATCGATCATCTCTACAATGCCTTGCAAAGAGTAGAACAAGGCGAAGCTGAATATGATGATTATGATTTATTAGAGGGCAAATGGGATCTTCCTTCAGTTTGGGAAACTTTATTGCGATCGGCACAACTACCAACCGACTTAAAATTTCCAGTTCATCAATTAAGTGAAGGACAAAAAACCAAGTTAGCGTTAGCAGCATTATTTTTAAAAACCGACCACTATCTATTGCTTGATGAACCAAGTAACCATCTCGATCAAGATGCTAGACAGTGGTTGATTGCTCACTTAAAAAATCATCCGGCAGGTGCTCTTATTATTAGCCACGATCTGACTTTACTCAATAAAGTAGACCATATTTACTATTTAAATGAACATGGTTTACATCACACTACAGGAAACTATGATTTTTTTTATGAGCAATATCAAGATCAGATTGAGTCTTTAGAGCAGTCGGTGCATCAACATCAACGTGAAGTTAAACACATGAAGCAGAAGCAACATGATGTCTTAATGAAAGCACAAAAACGTGAACGTGCTGGTAATAAACTTCGTGATTCAAATTCACAAGCCAAAATTTTACTCGACTTTAAAAAAGAACAGGCTGGGCAAAGCTTAGGAGCAATACATTCTCAACATCAGCGTCAAATTGATCAAAGCCAGCAAGACTTAAAGAATAAAAAAGTACTTCTGGAAACCGTTAAGCCCCAGCAATTTGTCTTCCCCTCTTTTCAAAAAAGGTCAGGAGAAATTCTCAGGGTTCATAATCTAAAACTCAACTATGGCACACAGCAGCCAATTAATTTCGCACTCAAAGCTTCTCAAAAACTTCACTTAGTTGGTCGCAATGGTATTGGTAAATCAACTTTGTTGAAACAGATTGTTCAAAGTAGTTTATTGCCTACCGACGAAATTAGCCTATTTGTAAATTGTTTTTATCTTGATCAGAACTTTAGCTTTTTGTTAGATCATCTATCAGCAGTTGAAAACCTAAGGAATATTAATTCGAATATTTCCGAATTGGAGTGGAGAAATTTACTAGGTCAACTCAGGCTCCGTGGTGATAAAGGTACCCATCCTTTAACTCAACTGAGCGGCGGCGAAAAACTAAAAGTAGCTTTATTAGGTTTAAGTCATGCAGAGACTATGCCTGAACTTTTATTACTCGATGAACCAGAAAATCATTTAGACATCGAATCAAGAGAACTTTTCGCAAAAGCAATTTCAAGCTATGAAGGTGCTGTATTACTTGTTTCTCATGATTCAAATTTTGTTGATAAATGCGGAATTGTAGATAAACTTTATTTAAACTGATTCTATTTTTTATCTATACATAAGCTCGATAGTATAGAGCTTATGTATAGATTATCTCTGTCATTTTATATTTTTATTATCTACTATTTGCAAATCTAAATTAAAGGACACTGTTCTATTTTTACGTGCACTATTTCGCATTTGATAAACTTGGATAATATAATCACCATCGACGGGCAATACTATTTCTCCAGAAGAACCTAATGTCGAACCCACTAACAAGGCTTGATCTTTGCCTGGCTTTTTACCTGGAGCAAAAATATTAACATAAGCTAAATTACTATAACTATTAATATTGAATTTTAAAACTTGCCCACTTTTTGCAAACACTCTATATCTAACATCATCATAACCTTGAAACTTTCCAGTTAATATCGTTTGATGTGAACCTTTTAAGAAACTTACTTTTGTTTCAACATTCTTAGCAAGAACTGATAATGGTATAGATAAAATTAAACCAGATAATAATATAGTTTTAATGATTTTATTCATTTTTAATCCTCAACATTATTTTGAATAATTATATGAAATATACTTTTTATTAAGTTTTAATTTATGTATAAATTTGATGTGTACCGTTTGAGTTTGTAAATCATTTTCTTATAGCCTTAAAAAACAGATGTCACTAAACTTTAACTTGCCAGCCCAATAAAACCAATTTAGAATCCGCCCAACGAATTTCTGGGGGCTTCATTGTGAGTACTTGCTCGATTGATAGAATTAAATCATCGACTCATATCTAAGTATCCACTACAGCCCTCTGGCTCTCTTGTGGATCTAAGAGAGTCCCCACCTTATTTTATTCTTATTCATCAGTTTTGTTTACAAACTAGCAAATACTTACATGTGCTCTTTGCTGTATTGGAGTCATCAATGCTATTTCTGAACTTAAAAAAATCTATTGTCTTTGTGAGTACTTGCTTAGCCTTTATTTCAAGTTATGCCGGTCGACCAATGGTTGTCGATGATGCCTCTTTAGTTCCTGCCCACACCTGTCAGCTTGACTCATGGATGCAGAATAACCCTAACGATAAGGAATATTGGGTCATCCCTTCTTGTAATATTGGTGGTAATTTTGAATTTGGTATAGGCATGGGCCGTCATTTTTCTGACGACACTGGCAATGCGACTTATACAACTGTGCAAGGGAAAACACTCTTAAAACCACTTGAGACGAATAACTGGGGGATTGGTTTTTCATTTTCGACTCAAATGAGTAACAACCATACTTCTGAAAAAGATTGGACTGTGAATGTTCCCTTAAGTATTTCTATGTTAGATGACCATTTTTTGGTACATACAAATGTGGGTTGGCTTAAAGAACATACCACTCACCGCGAACAAACTACTTGGGGTGTGGGTACAGAAACATTCATTACGAAACCATTAACATTTACTGCCGAAATTTATGGAAATGATCGAGACAATTCATTTTATCAAACCGGCATTAAATATATGTTGTACAAAGATAATGTCCAGTTCAATGCAAGTTATGGTAACCGTTTAAATAAAACCAAAGATGACTCATTTTTCTCTGTCGGCCTAATCTTTGTGACTAATCCACTTTTTTCTAAATGAAATGATCATTAAAAAAGCCCATCTCAGGATGGGCTTTTGTTTTTATGAATCTTTATCTAGCGAATGTGGCGTTGTAGTTTTATCTTGCTGCTTCGTATCATTCTCGCCTTGGCAACCTATAACAGAGATTGATACGATTGCTACTAAGCTTAGAGTAGCAATTATTTTAGTCATATTTTACCTCATACAATTTCCATTGATTAGCTAATAAATACTGGCTATCAATATTACGATCAGCATAGGTTTATAGACTTTTTTGTTTTATCTACATAGAAATGTAAACTGAAACAATGCACTGTAGCCAAAGTAAGACACTATTTTAGAAATTGTATAAAGCCACTACTTATAACTTTTCACTAATCCGAGTAATGCAATTCGTTCTGTTCTAATCGTAAGAAACACAAAAATCTAACTTATCTTGAGGTTGATTAAAGCATGTCCATGCATCTTTTTCAGGTTTATCAACAATTTTTTTTGTCTTTAAATTACGATAATAAATGTGTGCATCTTTTAAATTAGATAAGTTACTTCCGACAGAAACACATGGGTCCTCGTTTGAACAAATATTTGATTCTTTAATAAATACTTTAGTGTTAGGAAAAATTAATCTTTCAAAGTTAGATGTTGAGTTATTTGTAGAAGAGAGTAAGCAAGTCTCTGTAGTATTTTTACCATTTACGACAAAACAACTTTTACTGACCTCGAAGGGCTCTTGAGCGAATGTCCCCGTTGCATAAGGCAATAGAAATAAAGTAATAAGGCGCTTCATGTTCTTTCTCTCTGTATATTCGATATTTAGCCTAAAACTGCCTATTAATATTTAGACTATATTTAACTGAGTTGCCTATAATACCTCTATTAAGTTTAGTTAAATATTTACTATTTGATAAATTTTACAAAATATTGAAAAAACAGCCAAACAACTGATATATCAAATCAAAAAATTATTGATCTAAAATTTCCCAATCAGTTCCAATTTGTGCCAAAGCAGGTAGTTCATCACTATTAAAAACATTATTTTTACTATCAATAGCGAATCGATAGAGGGGAATTGAATCTGCCTCTGTTTTTTTAAAAAAACTAAAATCTTCGTTGATATGGATTAAGTCCTCTGAGCTATTATCTACTGCTATTTTACTTTTACCCACACCTAAAGGTATGTGTATATAACTTTCACAAGTAACATGAACTCTATTGCCATCCAAATCTTGATATGAACATTTCATATTTAAGCCCTTCCATAATTTTTATAGATGTGTAGGAAAACTTAACATGCTATGCACATAAGTTATGGAATTTTTTATAATGTAATTGTTTAAGTATGTATATCATGTTGAAAAGTGAACTGTTTTCTTTAATTAGATTGATAGCAATTTTCGAAAAAAAGCACCGTTATCGGTGCTTATAGTTATTTACACTTTCCATGAGGACTGTTTATTTCTTCTTTTAAAGAATCAATATCCATTTTAATTAATTCTTTATCATTTGCTAGTTCTCGACCAGATTTCTTCATAAAGGTTTTATACTCCTTGAATCTAGCAATAAGAAATTCATTATATTGTAGTTCAGATTGCATATAAGTACATTCTATTGAATCTAGCTTTTTTCTTTGTGCACTAGTTAGATTTTTATTCGCATTCTTTTTTATAAAAGTATCTCTTTGTGCTTGAGCTGTATAGAATTTTTCTAAATGACTATGATATTCCTCTTCAAAACTTGTGTGTGAAGCCGCCATACTATTAGTACAAATAAGTAAGCCCAAGATAAAAACTCTTGATTTCATAATATATAATATTCACTTATCATAATTAAAAAGTGCATATTATAAGACAATCATGATCAAATAAAGTAAATAAGTTATATAAAGAAAACCGCCCCAGAAGGCGGTTGCTGAAATTTTCCAGCGATTATAAAAGTGCGGTGGATACACACTTTTATAGGACTTTAGACTAGATTTATTTTTTTATTATTTTTCTTATACTCTTCAGAATTAAAATAATTTTCGATCATTCTGACGTTTTCTTCCGATACTGCTTTTTTATTTTCCAGTACCCTCTGGGCTTCTTTTTTTACATTAAAGTCTGCTGCTATAACACTTGAAAGTGGTGGAAGTTTTGGCTGCCCACCTATCGTAATTTTTTCAATAAAGCTTGCTAACCACATAATATATTCACCCTTATTTTTATATTTAGGCATTAAGCTCATGTCGATTTTAATGGTACATTCATTTAAAGGTTTACTTAAGCACTCTTCAAAATCTATAAAATTATATTTCAGTTTACAGGGAGTGCCCTTTATCTCTTTTCGAATAATGCTGACTAAATTATTCAGTTGTTCAATCAGGTTGTCAGAAAATAATTTATCTTCTTCAAATCTTTTATAGATCTTTTCGGCAATTGTTATAAATTTTGGCATGGTTCCTTCCCTCTTATTCTAACTTTTTTTGTTAGACTGACTTTTAAGGAAGTATGATGGATATATCATTTCAGTATGTAAGTGTTGAAATGGCAAGTGTAATCAATAAGAGTGTTATGAAACTTGCGCCCATAACTCACCACAGCAAATAATTAAAATGCAAAATTCATCACAATTTATATGCGGAAAAATTTTATATTTGGTAATAATTTTCTAAAAAATTAAGCTGATCAATAATATTATTTGACCCAAGTTTTTTCTGATATGTTAGCTAAAAATAGAATATAGGAATATTTGAATTATTTTTATTTACTGCCTTGCTGAATAACGAGGTGATTTAGTCGAATAATAAAAGTTAACCCTATATTCAGCAAGGTCTTCTATGGTTTATATTTTAGTGATGCAGCTTATGCACTACTTAGCGCTGCTTCAAACATTTCAATAATTGCTTTGGCTCCTTCAGCCTTTTGCCTTGCGTCTTGATCATCGAAGATAATCGTTTCATCATTGAGTTCACTCACATATCGCCGGGCTTCGTCTAGAGCTCTCCTTAATTTTTGTACTTTGTGTTTGTTTACGTCTTTGGCAATGGTTGGCGCATATCCTCCACGTTTTGCGTTTTTAAGTTGTCTAGCTCTGTTCTCTATTGCTGTAGCCATTCAAACACTCCAACTCACCTAACAAATTTTAGTAAAGCAACTTTATTGTTTGTTATTCTTAAACATTTAGTATTTTCTTTGTTCAAAGTGTCAAATTCGTTACTTAAGCCTCACTCCTTAAAAATTTTGGATCGAGTTTGCTTAAAAATCAGTCTTTACTAAGTCATGAAACGCGCATAACTCATATAGTCAATTTATACCGCTATTTAATAATAATTTTCCAAAAATATTTATAAATTAATGTATAAAAATATTAAAAAAATGCTATCTACTTGAAAATTCAAAGAAGATAGCATTCTTGTACCACTTACTCTACTGTAAGTTTTTGAAAATCATGGCCTGATGGTGCCTGATACACTCTTAAACCAAACTCAGGCAAAATCGCGATGAGATGGTCAAAAATGTCGGACTGAATTGCTTCATAAGAAACCCATGCAGTGGTATTAGTAAAGGCATAAATCTCTAGTGGTAGACCTTCACTCGTCGGTTGTAATTGACGAACAATTAAAGTTTGATTTTGTGCGATTCCTTTGTGCTGACGCAAATAGAATTCAACATACGCTCTAAATGTTCCGATATTGGTTAAACGTCTTTTGTTATAGCGAGACTGACTACCTAAATGCTTATTGAACTCGTCAATCTCAGATTGTTTAGCATTGAGATATTGATCTAACAATAGAAAATCTTTTAGCTTTTGCTGCTCTTCTTCGGTCATGAAGTGCACACTGCTCTGGTCAATGAAAAGCGAACGCTTCATACGACGGCATCCAGCGTTACTCATACCGCGCCAGTTTTTAAAAGTGTCTGTAACAAGTTTATTGGTTGGAATAGTGGTATAGGTTTTATCAAAGTTTTGTACGGTTACAGTATGTAGTGAAATATCAATCACATCACCATCGGCATTTAGCGACGGCATTTCAATCCAGTCTCCTATACGCACCATGTCATAAGAAGCAATTTGTACACTCGCGACCAATGACAAAATCGTATTTTGGAAAACCAACATTAATACGGCTGCCATCGCACCAAAACCAGCAAGCAAGGTAAATACATCCTTTTTAAGGAATGTACCTAAAATCATTAAACCACAGACTACAAACAGGATAAGTTTAACAAGTTGCAAATAGCCCTTAATCGGCTTGTTTCTAGATTTTGGATTACGTTGATAGATTAAATTAAATATATTTAATAATTCACTGATCGTGAGCGCAATAGTCAGGAAAATAAATGCCTGGGCACCCATCTGTACCAAAGCAATTGCTTTTTCAGATAAGTGTGGAACGGTGGTAATACCATTCATAATGACGATAGCAGGAACAATATTGGCAAACCGCTTTATGACACTATGTTGAGCAAAGACAGATTGATTAAGTGACTTGATTTTAGTCACTAAATGACGAATACCCCGAACAATAATTCGCTTAGCAATGAAGTTTGCCAATGCAGCAAATAGAATTAAAATTGTGAGTGAAACTATCATTTCTAGCCAAGGATAATTGCTTAACTCAGCCTGAAGATCTCGATAATAATTAAAAAAATTCAAACCTCTACACCTTAAAACTTTATTTTCAATAATTTTAAAGTGTTCGTGTGCTATAGATTAAGACTTGTTTACATATGTCGTCATAAATACAACACGTCTATAATACTTAATCGCTAAATTAGATTAATTTATGGAAATATGATTCATACAGACAATAAGCTTAAATTTTTAGAAAGTTCTTAAATAATTTCTAACGCAAAGCCGCTTTTATCTTTGTAGACCATCTAAATCAGATTTTTGTCCTTTAAGCACATGGTGAATAAATTTACCTAATGCTAAAAATTAGCCATTCGCATTAAATCAAAAATTATGAATGGAGTGACATCTATGCTCACAGGGAATCATCAACTTAAAGCAAGAAAAGTATATTTCGACTTTTCAGAGTCATCTGTATGTTGGATGCCAAATGACCCTCTGTGTTCACATGTTGCTAATGGCATAAATATGCTTTTGCCTGCGGGTGAGTTTTGGTTCTGCCGAGTGTTCAATAAAACTCTACCCTACATTAACAATGAAAAATTAAAACAAGAGGTCGTTGGTTTTGTACGTCAAGAAGCAGCTCATGCTCGTGCCCATGAAAAAGCGCAAGACTTTTTAAGGGAACATGGCTACGACATTCAAGATCCTCTCAATCGTGCTCATCTGGTTTTTAATATTTTATTAGGTGACAAACCTCTTGGTATTCCTTTTTTAAAAGGTGAGAAAGTTGAGGAGTATTGGTTACTATTCCGAGTCGGTGTAATTGCTGCAATTGAGCACTTTACCGGAACGATTGGCCAATGGACTCTCGATAGTAAGTCGTGGGATAAGGTAGATCCTGCCATGGCAGATTTATTCCGTTGGCATCTTGCAGAAGAAGTTGAACATCGCTGTGTTGCCTATGACTTATTTGAGCATTTATTAACAAATAAATTTGGTTTTTATATTTCTAGGCAAGCCATCATGATGGCAGTTTTCCCATTATTTATTTATTTTCTTGCCGATTTCGCCCGTAGTCTTGGGCGACAAGATTTGGAACACCAAGATATTCAAAAATTGATGCGTCGGGGTTACATTAATATTATTCGTGAGTTTGAAAAAACTGCTACTCAATCAGATAACCTACCAACAATCAAATATTTATGGAAAGCGACATTAAGATGGGTGTCTCCAAAATTTAATCCGATCCATGAAGGTGACACCGAACAAGCTTTAGCCTATATGGCTCGCTCACCTGCGGTTCAATACTTTGAACAAATGACACAACATTCTGCTACGGCTTCAACATTAAGCTAAATGCTGACCTATTTTTTGTTTTAATCAGCGCCCCTTTATAGGGGCTTTTTTTATGTAAAAAGCATTATTCACAAAATATATCCGTCATTTTTTCCAAAAGATTACTTTTTGTTAGTGTGATCAATTTTTATAAAATAGTAAGTTCCTGCCTATCTGCTTATATTTAAAAACTTAATTTATTTAGCCTTTTACAAAATATAGATTTTATTATTCAAAGAATTAGATCAAAAAATTTAGTGAAAATTCCTATAACTCCCCCTGCTTTTTCTTTACAAACCGCAACAATCTTGGAATAAATCGTAATAATAATTTAATTAATAATAATTATCATTTACAACACATAAAAACCTGAGAAGATCTGCCATGATCCATGAAAATATTCTCGAATGCATAGGTAAAACGCCACTATTACAACTATCAAGGCTATTCACGCATCAATCAGTCTCAGTGATTGCGAAAATGGAATTGTTAAACCCAGGAGGAAGTATTAAAGACCGTCCGGCATTATTCATGTTACAGGAAGGCTTAAAATCTGGAGTAATTCATAAAGATAGTCACATTGTTGAAAGTTCGTCAGGGAACTTAGCGATTGCGCTTGCAATGGCTTGCAAAATATATGGATTAAAATTTACTGCCGTTATTGATCCGAAAATTGCCTCAGCAAACCTACAAATGCTGAAGCTTTACAAAGCCAATATCGAAATGGTCTCTGAAAAAGACCAAAACGGCGGTTATTTAAAAACCCGAATTGACACCGTAAAACGGCTCTGCCAACAACTACCAAATGCGGTTTGGATTAATCAATATGCCAATCCAAACAACTGGAAAAGCCACTATTTTGGTGAAGCAGAAGAAATCCTAAATCAAATTGATCGCAAGATTGATTACCTCGTGATTGGAGCAAGTACCTCCGGCACGATTATGGGCGTGTCTCGTCGCCTTAAAGAAAGATTTCCAGAATTAAAAGTCATCGCTGTCGATATTGTCGGCTCTGTGCTGTTCGGTGGTACATCTGGTCCACGCGAAATTCCCGGTATTGGAGCAAGTACTGTTCCGGCTCTCCTCTCCCCCGATGAAATTGATGATGTCATTTATGTAGATGACTACGAGTCGGCACTTGGTTGTAGAGAACTTCTTGAACACGAAGGAATCTTTGCAGGCGGTTCAAGCGGCTCATCTATTTCAGCCATAAAAAAATTGATTCCAACCATTCCTGAAGGTTCATGCGTTTTAACGCTGCTGCCCGATCGCGGTGATCGTTATCTCGATCTGGTTTATGAAGATGAATGGTTCGAAATGATCAAAAAGCGTCACTTTAATCGAAACATACGACGCCAAGAAAACCTTACTTTACAAAATGTTGTTTAACTTTCTCCTTAGGACATATTCATGAGCAATTTGGCTACCCTTCGCTATTTAAGTCAATCAGATTTATTAAATCTTGGCGCAAATCATAGTAATTCATTTATTGAAGCGATTACTGAAGGTTTAACCCTGCATGCAAATAAACAGTTTGTACAACCCTTAAAACCGTATCTTCGCTGGCAAGGTGCAGACCATATTGCTGACCGTATTATCGCTATGCCGTGTTATTTAGGCGGTAATGACCCAATTGCCGGAATTAAGTGGATTGGTTCAAGACAACATAACCCTAAAAAATTCAATATTCCGCGTGCGAGCGCATTAATTGTTTTAAATGACTCAGAAACAAATTATCCAGTGGCAGTGATGGAAGGCAGCCTTATCAGTGCCATGCGAACTGCTGCAATTACGGGTGTTTCGATTAAGTATCTAGCAAAAAAAGACTTTTCTGACATTACCGTAATTGGCTGCGGCCCAATTGCCCAAATGCAGATTAAGACGGTGCTTGAACAATATGCCCAAGTGAAAAAAATCCATTTATTTGATGTGAACCCTGAAGCGGCTGAAAAACTCAAAGCTTTGTTCTTATCGGAATATCCACATCTAGAAATTGAAATTCATGACAGCGCCAAGTCTGCGATTCAACAAGCCGATGTCCTCATTACCTGTACCGTTTCAGATAAGCCATACATTCCGTTTGAATGGCTTAAAAAGGGCTGCTTTGTTTCAAACATTTCAATTATGGATATTGAACCTGAAGTCTTCTTAAAAGTCGACAAAGTCATTGTGGATGACTGGGATCAATCAAACCGAGAAAAGAAAGTTATCAACGTGCTGGTTGAGGATGGCTTATTCAGCCGTGAAAAACTACATGCTGAACTTGGCGACATCATTATTGGTCATAAAAACGGTCGTGAACACGAAGATGAAATCATTTTGCTCAATCCAATGGGCATGGCGATTGATGACATTGTCTGCGCTAAATGGTTCTTCAATGCCGCACAAGAACAAAACGTTGGCACGGTTCTACCACTTTTATAAGAATAGGAATAACTAAAATGTTAGATCGGATTTACACAGCACAACTACAAAAAACAATAGATGCACTCTACATGGAGAATTATGGAGATTTTAAAGATCATATTTCCTATAAAAAGCCTTATCTGGCAATTACTCTCAATGATGAGTTGGAACTCTATTTCAACTGTTTAAAAGTAGATGGTGTAAATCCTTTCTATGTTACCCAACCCGAAGTTTTGCTTCATAACCTCTTGAGCAATACAACTTCTAAAATTTCTATTTCTGAAGTTTTTAACTATTTAACCAAAGCAAATTGGTGGCCGTCACCACACCATCAAAAAGCTGTTAATTATTGGCTCGAAAACTTAGTAACGGCTGAAAAAATTCCTCAAATCTTACAGTCAGCCCTGTCATTTTCTTCGCCTTTGATTACGAGTGAATTGCTATCGCTGGTCGCTGACCGTCCATTTCATCCATTCGCTCACTCAAAAGGTGAACTTGCACCACTTACAACTCAAAAAGAAATTGAAGTGTACTGGTGGGCTTTTAAGCAAGATGACGTGATCAACAATATGGAGTCGATTCCTCATAAAGAGCTTCTTTTATCAGAAGTTGAGGAAAGTCTTATTGCTGACAAAATGGCTGAGCTTTCAGATAACTACTTAGCCCTGCCTTTACTAGAGACCCAACATCGCTATTTAAAGTTTGATGAAAATAAGTACGGCGGTATTGACCTAAACCATGTCACCACAATTGGTTTACCGACGTCTTCTTTAAGAACCCTTATTCACAATGCAAACCCTACTCTACATTTAAAACTCTCAACCAATGCCAAAACATTAGGTGCAATCCGTTCTATGCCAGGTCGTTATTTAATGAATGGGCATACGGCTTATGATTTTTTAAATGACGTTATTAATGAAACTGCTTTAATAAAAAATCGTCTCTTTTTGAGTAATGAAACACATTGGTGGGTGCTCGGTAAGCAAGAGCCGATTGTAAAAAATTTAGGGATAATCGGTTGCCAAGTCCGACATTTACCGGATATTTGCCAAGACAAAAAAGTTATTCCAATCACTATGTCATCTTTAAGCTGTACCTATGTTGACCCTTGGGAAGCTTTAGGTGTTGAAGGTGACAAATGGACATTACTAAAAGACTTAAGTGTTCATTTCATTCAAACATTTTTAACGCTTTGGACAAAAGGCATCATGCCTGAATGCCACGGGCAAAACACCATAGTGTGTTATGAAAATAACAAGTTGAAATGCTTTGTTTTGCGTGACCACGATACCTTAAGAATATGTACCACAGCCATTGAAGAAAGTGGTTTTACCCCTCCGATTTATACCATTGATACCAGTACACCGAACAATCTTATCTTTACTAAAAATGAAGACTTATTTAATTACTTCATTACCTTAGGCATTCAAATTAACCTCTACCCAATTGCTCTAGCTGCCTTGAAATATACGGATCGTACAGAAAGCGATTTTTGGGAGATGGTTCAAGACATTATTCACGATTTTATAGAAACCCAACCCATTTCAGAGCAAACAAAATCGCAAATTCAAACTTATCTTTTCGACAATAAGACTTGGCCATTCAAACAGCTACTTACGCCTTTACTTGCGCAAGAAAGCGACTCAACAGGCATGCCAAGTAAAATCGGAAGTACGCCAAACCCTTATCACAGCTTATCTGTTTCTAGCTATGAGACCATGGATATCTAAATCATGCGCTCATCTCGCCTAGATCATTTCATTATTTTGCTCTGTCAGTTTTTTTCCACTTTTGGGCTCATGGTGCTTATTCCAATCATGCCGCTCTATATGGAAAAACTGACGGCGCATATGAGTGCTCCCACTATCTGGGCAGGTTTGGCACTCGCGGCTCCCGCCATTGGCAGTTTATTTACAGCACCGATTGTGGGTCATCTATCCGACACATTCGGGCATAAAAAAGCCTTGTTACTTTCATTGGCTGGTTTCTGTATTTCAATACTGCTCATGGCGAGCGCCCAGCATTTATACCTATTTATTTTCGCGCGAATTCTACTCGGTTTTTGCGGTCTTTCTGTGATTTTAAATGCCTATGTTTCATATCTTTCCAACGAGCAACAACGTGGTGCCGCTTTTGGGCAACTACAAAGTAGTGTTGCGCTCGCTTGCCTATGTGGCCCCGTGCTCGGCGGGATATTTATGGATCAATGGCGGGTTGAAGTATTACTCAACGCAACAGCATTTGTTGTGATGACGCTCATTGTGATCGCGTCATTTGTATTAACTAATCCCGTTAAAACTGAAACCACAAAAACCAAAGAGAAATCTAAGCTTCCCGCTTTCTTTGATAGAACGATTTTTTCATGGTTAAGCGCTGGCATTTTGGTTCAAGCGGGTGGCTTTGGTTTGGTGTCTTGCTTCGTTTTATACATTAGTGAAATAAGCCAAAGCACTCATTCATCGTTATCTGCAGCAAGCTTAACAGGAACCATTCATGCGCTTTCATGGGGAGCAGCCTTTATTGCTGCAACCTATTGGGGAAAACGAAATGATGATAAAGGAGATTCTTTTAATAACTTCATTTACGCATCTTTAATTTGCGGCATCACAATTTTCGCATTGATCTGGGTTTCGAATATTTGGCTAGTTCTTGTATTACGACTCATACAAGGCTTTTGCTTTGCAGCCCTGATTCCTTCGATCTTACACACCATTTCTCTAAAAGCTGGCGCTCAAAGCCAAGGAAAAGTGATTGGCATTTCTAACAGTGCCTTTGTCTTAGGACAGCTTATTGGCCCAATCACCATCACGCTCACCTACTCATTTTTCAATATTACCGCGGCATTAATCTGCACCTCACTATTTTTTATCGGTGCGGGATTAGTGGTGATTTTGAATAGATTTTTAATGGATACAATTTTAAAAGAGGCACAAGAATGAACTCAATTATTACAACAGATGCATGGTCTTATAAACTTTTCGAACAGTACCTGAATACTTTCTTTCGTGAACTCAAAGTGAATCTTGAAGAATGCATTATTCCCTCTCAAGATTCTCCGTTATTCACCCTATATGCAGAGCAACCAGACACCCTATGTTTTGCTTATACATTTCATGCATCTAACACGGTTATTTATGGCGCAGTTCAGCACTTATCAACTACGGGTTATCACAGATATCAACGTGGTTTTGTTCTGCAAAATTTGAACGACAATACGTTTGACTCACTCACTAACCCTAAACAGTTAGTGAAGCTGATTACAGATGAACTGAATAGCTTATTTAAAGATAAAAACCACAATAAAAATCTGTACTCCGATATTGCCAATAGTATCGAGAACACAAAATTCTTTTTAGAAAATAAGCCTTCCCAATCAGCATCTAAAGCATTGAGTGGTTTTCAGGCAACTGAGCAAGGCATGTTGTATGGGCACCCTTTTCATGTGACCTCTAAAGCCAACTTAGGTTTTTCTAAAGAAGACATGAAAAAGTATAGCCCTGAGTTAGGTGCGAGTTTCCAACTCCACTACTTTGCGGTTCATTCGTCTTTAATCCAAAAACTTGTAAGTGAGACCGAACCTTCTCACCGTATTGAAAATGAAGTTTTAGAAGCAGCAAAAGATCGTTTGCAAGAGAAATTCACTAATTATGAACTCATGCCAACGCATCCGTGGCAAGCCAATTTCTTACTTCAACATCCATCGTTAAAGAAACATTTAGACAGCCAAGACGTAATCTATCTGGGCGCTTTAGGTCAAACGGTATGGCCGACCTCATCCGTTCGTACAGTGTGGTTACCTCAATCGAACCTATTCTTAAAACTCTCTATTGATGTACGAATTACCAGTTTCATTCGTAATAACCCAATGGATGAAATGGAACGCGCGATTGATGCGAGCAAAATTATTATTAATCACAAGATTAATGAACAATATCCCGACCTTGTGATTCTGCCCGAACTCGAGGCAAAAACAGTCAAAATTCCTGAGTTAGAAAGTTCATTTGGCATTATTTATAGAGCAGGACTCACGCCAGATGTATTAGAAAATACCCGAATGCTAGGTGGCTTGGTTGAAGAAAACGAAAACCATGAAATCCCACTTTTAAGCTTTATTCAGCAAGCTGCACCGAATCAAAACTTACAATCGAACGATGCGAAAGACTTCATTACTTTTTGGTGGAAACAGTACGTTAAAGTTTCACTCATTCCATTAATTGAGTTGTTTGCAAACAAAGGCATTAGCGTAGAAGCGCACATGCAAAACAGCTTAATGGAATTTAAAAACGGCTATCCACATCGCCTTATTCTTCGAGACATGGAAGGCATTAGCATTGTTCCAGAAATGATAGAAGATGACTCATCTATTTCTGAAGATAGTACCGTTTGGTTCTCTCAAAAAGATGCATGGACCTTTTTAAAATATTACCTCGTGATCAACCATATTGCTCATCTCATCAGTGCAATTTCACGAGTTACAGCCATTGAAGAATCTGAACTTTGGCAAGCCACCCGTCTTACGCTCACACAAGAAAACTTTAGCGCCAAAGGTCAGCAGTACCGCGATTTATTAATTAATTCACTCACATTACCAATCAAGGCAAATATGTTAAATACGCTCTACCACAGTGGTGGCAATCCTATCTGGATTGAAGTTGAAAACCCTATTTATAAATATCGCGGAGCAGAAGCGCTTTGCCCTCTTCAACCAACACAACAAACCAATTATAAAACCCTCGCGGAAAATCGCGTGATGGGCCAATTACTAGAAGCGCTTATTTTTGAAAATACTTTTAAATACGAGTTTTCTAAAGGTCAAATCAAGTTCTATATTTCCGATACCGTTTTTTATACCTGTGCAGCAAAACGACACTTTAGTTTTAAACGAATTAAATTAGATCCTTCAAGCTTAATCCGTTCTGATATTACGTTAGATGCTGAAACTCGTCCTAGCTTAAAAACGCTACTTGCCGATTTAAAAAATATTATTGAAGCTGATCCAGTTAAATGGCAAAACTTTAATGATGAACTCAATTTAACTTACGTTAAACATGCGCAAACTTTAAGCCAAGCACCTGCTCAACCTTTAAGAACTTTGCCGTACCTAGAACAAGAAGCGCGAATTACCAACGCCCATTTATATCACCCAAGCTTTAAGTCACGTATCGGCTTCGATTTAAAAGAAAATCAAAAATATGCACCAGAGCTTTCTGAAGGCTTTACGGTTCAATGGGTGGCGACTCATAACAGTTTATGCAAACTAGTTTTAAGTGAAACCATTAACTTAGAACAGCTTTATAAACAGCATTTTTCAGAAAAAGATCTACAAGCCATTAATGATCAATTAAAAGAGCAAAATGTAGATTTTAAAGATTATATCCTCACTCCAATTCACCCGTGGCAGTGGGATAAAATTATTGAATTATATTATCAAGATGCAATCAGCAACCAACTGATCATTCCGTTAGATATTGAAGGTCCAACTTATTTACCACAGCAGTCGATTCGAACTTTATCAAATATTAGCGATATTTCAGCGCTTTCTCTCAAGTTGGCAATGAACTTGGTCAATACTTCGACTTCCCGTGTACTGGCACCGCATACCGTTCAAAATGCGGCAAAAATGAGTGACTGGCTGTATAACATTGTTGAACAAGACTCTATTTTAGAAAAACAGCGTAAGCCTGTTATTTTAAGAGAGATTGGCGGTCTTTCAGTGAACCAGCCGATTGCGCTACCTGTTCAATACGGCGCACTCGCCTGCATTTGGCGCGAAAGTATTTACAGCTACTTAAAAGAAGGTGAATCGGCAACTCCAGTAACAGGATTGATGCAACTCGATATTGACCAAAAACCTCTCATTGATGATTGGATTCAAGAGTACGGTATCGAGTTCTGGTTAGAAAAATTACTCATCAATGCTTATTTACCAATCATGCATATTTTATGGTGCCACGGCCTCGCTTTAGAATCACATGCACAAAACATGGTTCTGATTCATAAAAATGGCTTACCTGTTAAAGCTGCATTGAAAGATTTCCACGATGGAATTCGTTTTAGCCGCCATCTTTTACGTGAGCCGAATCTTTTACCTAACTTGCAAGATGCACCTAAAGAACATGCCAAAATTAACCCGAACTCGTTCTTGGAAACCCACTCTCCAAATGAGCTCAGAGACTTTACTCAAGATGCGCTTTGGTTTGTAAATCTCGCAGAGTTAGCGATTTTCTTAAATGAACATTATGGCTTCGATGAAATCAAATTCTGGACTATGTTAAGAACCATTATTAATCAACACAAAGAAGCTCACCCAGAGTTTGCCGAGCGATATGAATTGTTTAACTTTACAGATGACACCATTGATATTGAACAACTCGCAAGCCGCCGTTTCCTTCCGGAAATTCGCTTAAGAGTACAAACCACACCAAACCCGCTTAGCCTTATTAAGGAAATTGAATATGAATAAGCATTCGATTTCTTTTAAGAAGCGAATAGCACATGGTGAGACGCTCTACGGAATATTTTGTTCCGTAGCTTCTCCGATTAATGTTGAACAACTGGCACTTGCGGGCTATGACTTTATTATTATCGACTTGGAACATACTTTATTTAGTACGTCTCAAGTCGAGACCATGCTTTTAGCCGCTAGAGCTATGAGCCTCGATGTGTTTGTAAGAGTGCCGTTAAACGCTAACCATTTAGTTCTACCTCTGCTCGATGCAGGGGTAACGGGCATTGTGTTTCCGCGTATTGAAAATGCGGAGCAGGCTCAACAGGCGGTGAACTATTGCCACTATATGCCGCTTGGGCAAAGAGGACTCAACTCGACAAGGTTAAATCGATACGGCATGGACGATTTAGCGAGTTTTGTTCAACAGGCTGCAAACGAGACTGTTGTCATTGCTATGATTGAAAGCTTAGAAGGACTAGAACAACTTAGTGAAATTTTAAAAGTCGAAGGCATTGATATTATTCTTGAAGGTGCTGCCGACCTTTCTCAATCGATGGGAATGCCGTGGCAAACTAGCCATCCAAAGGTGAAAGAAAAAGTTCAAGAGATGTATTTAAAGACTAAAAATAGTCAAAAGCATTTCTGCGCCATTCCTCGACAACCTGAAGATATCGCGGCATGGAAACAGCAATCTGTTCAGCTTTTTGTACTCGGCGATGACCGCAGCATTATTCGCCGTGCCCATCAAAACCATCTAAACACCTTTAAAGACAACTCATAACTGTTCAAATCTTTTTAGGGGAATAAAAGCCTATTCCCCTAATTCATTGAATAAATTTCAAATATATTATTTTAAAGCAATTAATAATATTGTTAATTACAATGATTCTCATTTATAATTCGGTCAATTTAAAATCACTCTCAGGGCGAGACAATGGGAAATAAGAAAAGTAATAAGCTTTTAACGAGGAAATCTGAAGTTAAAAATATCATTCCACTTCTTTCACTTGGTGGAGCCATTATTCTTTCAAACACAGCATTTGCAGCTTCAACTTCTGACACCACAGAAACAGAAAAAAAGCCTGAAGCTCTTCCTACCATTACCATTACCGCTTCACGTGCAGATGAACTTTCTACATCGGCCAAACAAGTCACCAAGCTCGATGAAAAACAAATTGAACTTTTAAAAAATGGTTCGTCTGGCAACATTGCGACAGTTTTAGCGAAAGCCGTACCGGGCCTATCGGACTCAAGCCGAACCATTACCGATTATGGTCAAACTTTACGTGGCCGTAATGCGCTTATTTTGGTGGATGGCGTTCCTATGAACCTTACACGTGATACAGCGAGAGGACTTTCAGCCATTGACCCTGAAAGTATTGCCAACATTGAAGTGATTCGTGGTAGTAACGCAATTTATGGGGGCGGTGCTGCGGGCGGTATTATTTCAATTACTACAAAAGCTGCGGGCGGTGAACCTACGGCTAAAACCGTCGTTGGACTTCAAACACCACTTACAAATCTGCGTTCTAATGCTTTAAGTGGCGATATTCACCAGTATTTTACGGGCAGTTTTAACGCTTTTGACTATGCGCTCGACTTTGGTTATCAACGTATTGGTAGCCCATACGATGCAAGTGGTGACCGTGTTGCACCAGAACCAAGTCAGGGTGACCTTTACGATTCAAATGGTTATAGCATCGGCGGTAAGCTGGGTTACCACATTGATGACAACCAATACCTACAGTTTGCTGCAAACTACTATAATGCCGAGCAAGACTCAGATTATGCATCTGACCCAAGTGTAAAAAAAGCTCCTGCTGGAACTGTCCCAGCCAAAGCCATTAAAGGCTTAAAGCTCAAAGACCAAAATAAAAACGAAAACCAGATCTACAATTTAACCTATAACCATAAAGACTTTTTTGGTAATAAGGTTGATGCTCAAATTTATTACCGCGACTTCTTTACCCGTTTTTCACCGTTTGATGCCCGTGCAAATGCCAACCGTGGTAAACAAGTCGACCAGATTTATCAAGAAAATAACGTACTTGGTAGCCGCTTAACGGTAACCACTCCCCTTGAGTTTTTAGGTGATACATCATTGGTTTGGGGTGGTGACTTTAGCCGCGAAAAAAGCGAAATGCCTTTAGATATTTTCGACCCTAATATTTATGATCAATCTGGCGGTTTAGAGTTTGTAAAAATCGGAAAACTGATTTATCTACCTGAACTGACCACGCAAAGTGTCGGTGGTTTTGTGCAGTTAAAACACCGCTTTAATGACCAATGGTCAGCAGAAGCTGGTACACGCTATGAAGATAGCTATGCCCAAATTGATAGCTTTGTTCCATTATCACAATTAGGCAAAACCAATCCTTACACGGTTCCAGGCGGAAAAGTAAAAGCTGATGCATGGTTGTACAATGCTAATGTGACTTTCTCACCAAACGACCAACACTCGATTTATGCATCGTTTAACCAAGGTTTTCAGTTACCTGATGTCGGTTTAATTATTCGTAATGCAGGTACAAGTTTTAACCTTGGTTCGTCATTCTTAGAGCCTGTTAAGGTTGATAACTATGAACTCGGTTGGAAAGGTAACTTTAATAATATCTCTTCAAGCCTAGCGGTATTCCGTTCAACATCTGACTTAGGTGCTGTGCAATCATTCAACAATGGTTTAGTACTAGCAAGAACCAAAGAGAAAGTTACTGGGGTTGAAGCAACACTTGATTATCTTGATGATGCAAATGTCTGGGGAACTGGCGGTAGCGTTACATGGATGAAAGGCCGTGAAAAACCTCAAAACGGTAATGAACAAGACATGACGGGTTTCCGTATTCCACCATTAAAACTCACGGGTTATATCTCTTACAGTCCAACTGAAACTTGGACGAACCGATTACAAGCAACATACTTTGGTTCAGAAGATTACCGTTTAAATGGTGTAAATAGTTTTGGTCGCTACGATGTAAAATCTTATACCACAGCAGATTTGATCAGTAGTTTTGCGCTTAACAAGAAAGACACCATGACCATTGGTTTAGAAAACATGTTTAACCGCAAGTACTACCCGCTTTATAGCCAATTACTAAGAACGAACGATAACACCAGCCACTTACTTGCAAATGGTATAACGCTTAAAGTGACTTATAGTCATAAATGGTAAGAACTTTGCTTAGACCCTAATACAGTAAAAGCCCCGACTTCGGGGCTTTTATTTTTAGAATATTTTATAAAAACATCGCTATAAAATATTGGAATTGCTTATCTCTTTCATCTACATCGTTATGACTCTGCCTTTGGATAATAGCACCTTCAATCATCTGTAAAAAAAGTTTAGCTTCATCATACGCAGTATATATTTTAAGCATTTTTAGCTGACTATAGATTTCATTGGTGAGCCACATTCTATATCTCACCGCAGTTTGGTAAGCGTTTGGATAATTATTTTTAGTTTCAAAAATGGTTTTCAATAACAGGTAATACATTCCTTCTAAGTCTGTATGTAAGTCATACAGTGTTTTGAGTTTGTCTCTCACACTTGAGTCTTGGTCATATTCCACCGTTGCAACGACTTTGTCTTGAAGACGTTGTTTTTGCACAAGTAGACAGATTTCAATAAACCGCGCTTTGGACTGAAAGTAATGATAAAACGTCATTTTTGTAATTTCAGACTCTTTCACTATTCTGTCGACACCTACTAAATGGAATCCGTGTTGATGGAATAAATGAATTGCATGATTCACAACTTTTAAAGCACGTGTAGAAAGTATTAAAGGTGACATATTTGTACCGTTTAAAATAATTTTTGTTGTATGTAAAAGAGATAGAAATGCCGTCACTCTTAAAATGAGTGCTAAAAAAAGGCATGTAAAAGCGACACAATTAAGGTGTGCTCGCCTATCTCAGGTTTATTGTTGCTATGATTTTTGAGTCGTAACGATTCTTAAGGTGCAGAAAACCTAGAGTCGATTAAACCGATTTATAGAATGTTTAAATGGTATGGACAGAGAGATTTTGGCAAAGGCCAATAAATAAGATGAATTAGTACGCATAGCGGACTCCTTGTGTGTAAAGAAGTTCTACCAGATCACTGTCAAATGATTATGGTGGTAGAACGAGAGAAGGTTGACAGACTGACACACAAGAATCAGCACGCACAAGGCGTCCCTCCCTCGCCCTACCGCTACGAAGGGGGACGAACGAGTTCGCCACCAAAAAGAGAACTTTTTGATGTCTTGTGTGTTAAATCGATCTGTCAAAATCGACTGGCAATGTAGGCCAGCAGGCAAAGGATAATCGCAGAGATTTGGGGTGTCAATGTGATATTGGCTAGAAAATGGATAAATAATTTTTTGTTTTTCATTAGATTAGATTCGTTAATCTATTGAATAGAATATATTATATTTGCTTAACGCACATTAACTTATAAATATGAATACGATCTCAGCTACTCTTTTACGTGAACATCTGATTGAAGGATGTATAAAAGATGCTAATGGTAATTTTAAACCATTCCCTATTCTTGCAATTGATAATATTCCATTAAATATATGGGTGCACCAGAATACCCAAATTATTGATCGTGCAGAAACTTTAGTTCCAGCTCAAGGTTGGTTATATGACTATGATAGTGAGTTAGCATTAAGTAATGCATGGAAACTTCTTAAGCCTGAAGTTTATAAAAATGGAGCTGTTTCAACAGTGGTTCCAATATTAATTTGCTCTGATGATTTAGATCTAGCATGCAGCGTAATTATGGTTGAACAAATTGTTTCCACAGATCAAGTCGTATGGGCTCGTTTTGGTCTTGCATTTAACCATATTCACGATGTTGTGACATCCGTAGTTTGGGAAACCTCACCTTCTGCTCCGCGGTTAAGTTTTTCGTTGAGCGAATTTGAAAAAGCATATAATGATTTAAAAGAATTAGACAAAAAATGGAGTGAAGGTTTTATCTAGTTTTTTTTCAATATGAAGAAAGAGTTGGAGATAGATGAAAGAGTTAGGTAAAAAAGAATTTTTCTTTTCAATAGAAAAATATGAACCTAAGAATGATCTCTTTTTATTAGTTGTTAATATTAATGGTACTTCTTTTAGCAATTATGAGACCCCTATAAATCTTACAGTTTTAATTAATGACTTAAACTTATTGCTATATACTAACCAGCGAGAAATAGACTATCTCCAAGTAGATACTGTTAATGAAAACATTGAGTTAATTAAAAAGTTAATAAATTTAGAGTATTTAGAATTAGAAAATAATATCTATGATTTTCAAAATAGTACTGTAAGGAACGTCCATGAAGTATTCTTCTTTTTTAAAGTACCAAATCATCCATTCTATGGATCTCATTCACTCATAAAAGCTGGTGAAGGTTATGTGGAAACTATTCCTATACAAACTGTTAAGTTTGCATTAAATGAGTTAATTAAATATCAAAATTCAATTTTATAAATCATGATGACAGAACAAAGGCGGGTTGACAGACCAGCCATCTAGCAACTGGCACGCATAAAGCGTCCCACCTTCATTCTACCGCAGAGAATAATAAGAGAGATTTTAAGTGTCAATGTGATATTGGATGGATTCTTAATAATTATTTTCTGATTTAACTAATAGTTATATGAAGTGATACACCGATAAAATGAATCATAAAATCCATTTTATCGGCTTGCCTACAGAGGCTTTTTAAGATTCCATTTTATTTTCTAATATAGTTTGGAAACTCTTTTAAAACCATACTGCATAATTGGCCTTTCATATCTTCGCGCTTGCGCGCTTCAAATTGGTCCATACCTAATCTCATAACTTCTCTACCATATTTTTCACCTAATTCATGTTTAGTACACTTGTCAGATTCATGAACTAATTCTTGTGAGTTATAGTGATAATTACAATCAAGTTGAGCACGGCTTAAAAAGCCATGTAATTGTACTGTTCTCTCGCAGCTTGTCCGCGTTACAAAAGTTTTGGGTTCTTGACCAGCATAAACTGATGTACCTACCAATAAAGTGAAAGCTGTTACTAAAAAATTACGCATTATTTCCCCGATAAAATTATTAAAAGTATAAGTGGCAATGTTGCGGGTGTATTAAATAATAATTGTTTATAAGTGTCTATTAATAATAAGAAAGTTAGATAAATCCTCTTATCTTTTGAATATTTCATCACCTTAATAAAAATGTGGAATTAATTTTTATGAATAAGTGATATGAGTTTTTATAATTATCTTTATTAGTTAAATTATTCTTCTCGTTAGATAACATTCTATTAAGATTTTAATAAAAGAACTTATAAGGCTATATAAGAATAGTTATAAAATAAAAAATGAGAATTAACTTCATTAAATCAGTGCATTTAGTCTTTTGAAAGAGTATGCGATAGACATACAAATATATTTTTTTAAATAAAACTAAGATATATGTGAAAGTTGTTTTTTAAAGCAATTTTTCGAAGCAAAAAATACGAATATTTAAATTTTTATAAGATCCGCAAAGAGCACTGTTTAGTCACCCTTACTGAAACAGTACTCTTTGCTTCATCACAACTCCTATCCAGTAGAGTTCGATGCATAGAAATAGTGTATGGCTGTCGACCTCAAAATGTTTACTGTATTTTCAGTTTTTTTAAATGATCTCAGCATAAAAATCACGTATATTAAAAATTAACAGAAGAATCTTCTTTGGTTTATATTTTGAACAGCACAGAATACACACTAGATCGCATAGATCGGAAAATATTATCTGCCCTTCGTGGAAATGGACGTTTAACGGTTGCGCAGCTCGCTGAAGAAGTTGGGCTTTCATCTTCACCCTGTTGGACTCGACTCAAACGTTTAGAAACTCTAAAAATTATTGAAGGCTATACGGTAAACGTAAACCCAAAAGCGATTGGCATTCACGAGTTATTCTTTATTGAAATTACGCTAGAACGCCACGACGACGAAATGCTAGAAAACTTTAGTGAAGCTTTGGCAGATATTCCTGAAGTGGTCGAGGCGCATTTAGTTACGGGTGACTATGATTACTTGGTGAAAGTGGCCGTAAAAGATGCCGAACATTACGAACGCTTTTTACGTAAAAAGCTCTATTCGATTAAAGGTATTCGGCACACGCGTTCAACCTTTGCTTTACGACCACTTAAATCTGCCAATACTGCCGATTTAATGTTAATTGAATAATTTACTTATATAAGCCGTTTTAGGTGCTTCATTGTTTTAATTTGATTTTATTCAATGTTGCACATAAAGCCTTCTTATCGGCTTCTTTTAGCTGAGGATGCTGAACTGGCCACATATAGCTACAGCCATGCGGTGCCTTGTTATTATTTTTCTTGAGTTCATAGGCAATATTTTTTAGAAGTTCGGTGTTTAAAGAACTAATTTTTAAACGCACTTCGCTTAAGTCCTGAGGCTTCCAATTGGTTTCAGGACTCGACAGCCAATCTGCTCTATATCGGTACTGAATAGCTTTGGCTACATTCATTTGTGTCACTATAAACGGCTTTACCGTTTAGCTATTCAGTCCAAAAGATTCGGCTTCAGAAAGTGATTGGTCAAGTACTTTCTTTTCTTGAGCTAAATCTTCAATCGGTAAATGCTGCTCTGCTTTATAGCCTGCGACATCTTTCATATAAGATAAACGCTCGTTAACTAAACGCGCGGTTTGATCATATTGATATGCTTGTGCCAGTGAAGAAAAACACATCAAAGCTGCCACTGTAGTCGCTACCTTAACCGTTTGTTGAGCGTTCTTAATATTTAACATTTGAGTACCTATCGAAATTATTGTTGTGCTGTCATTCCAAAGCAGTACTCTATTTTAAGAACCCTCGAAAGTAAAATCTCAAGATATGCTAAGCTCTTGGCTCCATGCAGATTCAGATTGGTGATAGATGTGCTGACATACTTGTTTAACAGATGAAATAAAGTGCGGGTTTTGTCCATCCCATTTTTCTAACATGCAATACGTCACATGTATGCCTTTGGGCTGAAACTCTCTTGCCAATGACTGCGATAACGCTCGAATACCCGCAAACATACTTTGGCTTAATACATCGTGGTGAGGTGAATTGTGAGATGGTGCTCCAAGAAAAATAACTTTACCTCTTTGCTGCTTTAACATCGGTTTCAGCACTGATTGCGACACGCTCACTGCGCTTAAACCTGTAGTCTGCCAACTGTGCTCAATTTCTTCTAAAGATAAAGATTCAATATTTGGCGCAGATGAAAAATTTGGCTGAAAGACGCATAACTCAATGGTATGGCGATGCTCTGTTATATATTTCAGCAGACTTTTTAAATGCTTAGTATTTACCAAGTTTAAGCGAACACTTGTTATGCCATCATTTACAGAGGTAACTTGTATGTTCTGAACAATTGCATCATGTACGACTTGATAAACGTGTAATTGAGATTGGCTGTGTTTATCTAAAATTACAAAACTTTGATCAGGTAGTTCTAAATCATGGCCTGCAACCACTACACAGCCCTGCTTTTTTTGAAACTTCTGAAATATTGTTTTTAGCATATAAGTCTCTCAAAATTTTTCTTGGTATGGGCGTAAATCTAACTCATGTGTCCAGAGTTCAGGACTTTGTAGGTAAAGCATCCAATAGTTTTCTGCTATTGCATTAAGATTAAGCCCACCCGTCCCACGTGTAAGGCGTGCTAAACGGCCTAAACCAAATAAAGCTTTATTCACTCTATCCCCATCAACCATTCCATCAATAATGACATGCGCAATATGAATGCCTTGATTTTTATATATTTGAGCTAGATTTAATGCATAAGCTCGTAAGGCAGATTTACCCATGGTAAAAGCAGCGAAAAAGGGCTTTCCACGTAATGAAGCACTCGCCCCAGTAAAAATAAGCGTACCGTGTTTTTGTTCTTTAAAAATTCTTAGACTGCTTTGAGAAACCAAATAAGCCGATAAAAATGTGGATTGCCACATTTGATTGAAAAAGGAGAGTGGACTACGTAAAAAAATTGAGGGAATATTTCCTCCGACATTATGAATAACAGCAGTAATACGTTCGTTTTGACTAGTAATGGTGTCAAACAAGGCTTGTACTTGATGTATATCTTCAGCATCTAAACGAAATGCGGTTGCCTCACCGCCTTTTGTATGAATTTCGGCAGCGACTGCTTCAATTTTCTGGAAAGTTCGCCCAGCAACGTAAACTTTTAATCCTTCTTTTGCAAAACGATGACAAACGGCGGCTCCGATTCCCTGTGAAGCTCCGACACCAATAATAACTGCACAATCTCGTGTTTTACTCGGTGGTTCTAATGACATAGCCGTTTCACCCTGTTTGTTTTTTATACCATAAAGCAATAAACGGACGATTCAAAATTTCTTTACTAAACTTTTTACTTGTTCGAACCACTTCACCAAGTTGAGCAACCACAGCAATGTCTGCAATCGTTTGGTTATCTCCAACCAACCATTCACTTTGTGATAACACCTGCTCAATACGGTCTAGATGTTTAATAAACTCTGCTTCAACATTTTCGGCTTTCATTCGGCCTAAACCCTGAAAGAAAAGCTGTGTTTTTAATTCGGCTAAAATAAAAGCTTTTACCATTGGCTTTTCATATGCTGGGCGACCAATGCTACTAATACGGATTGCTTCTTCTAACGCTTCCGAGTCATTTACCCTTAAATACACCTCATAAAAATAAAGAGACTCATCTGCCCAGTCTTCCCACAGTTCGGCAAGTGCTTTTTGATTTGGATCTTCGGGATAAAGTCGCGGTGTATCTGGATAGGCTTCATCTAAATAACGAGCAATACGAGTACTGTCTTGTATACGTTGCCCTTTATCATCTATAACGGGCACTTTCCCCACTTTACTCAGCAAAGGAACTTTGGCACCAAGAATGCCGTTATAGTTCACTGTATCAAATGGGATACCCTTAAATTTCAAAGCCCTTGAAATTTTTTGACAAAATGGAGAAATTTCCCATTGGTGCAAAATAATATCCGACATTTATTCACCTTTATTTTTAATTGCCTGTTTTACTTACTAGTTCTCTTTTAGAACTGATAAATAAATATACAGAATAGCTTTTTAAGTCAAACCATTTTTGATGACGGTCAAGTTTCGAATACTAAGAATTATTTGATTTTTATTATTTATATTTTAGCAATTTCTAGCCAATACAATTTTAATTATAAGAAGCTCTGTCATAAAAGAGCTTCTTATATAGCTTTAAAATAATTAATAAGTCACTGTAACAACAACATTATCGGAGTAAGCACCTGGCCTACTTGCAATGGTAGTACCCTGCGGAATTTTCCCATAAACGGTTGTAGTTTGAGCGTTACCTGATCCAGTGCCAGACACTCCACCTGCTCCACCAATACTAGCTACCCCACCTGTAGCATCCCACACCGAACTATAGTTAGAATCTTTATATAACTGATAGGGAATAAACTCATTATTACTATTGGCCATACGCCTGAACCCTCCGCTTATACGGTTATTGCCATCCCCTAAATAAATCGTATATGGAGTTCCATAGTTACAGGTCGTATTTACAGCACCTTGAGTCGTGTAGTCACGTTTAGTAATACCGATATCATTAATATTGCCAAAATCGACAGTTGAAGTTGAGTTTAATTGGCAAAGCGTCGGCACTACAAAGTTTGCTGTTAAAGTTACATTTCCAGAACTCCAACTGATGACATCTCCTAAACATAACACCGCTAGAAGATCCATATCCCAAAAGAGTTGAACTGTAGCTGTATAGGTTCCTTGAGGGTATGCAATGAGGGATCCCGTTCGTGCCGGTACCTTCACATTTACTGAGTAACTAAGAATATTATTTGAAGCGATTGTTACCACTGGACCATACCAAACATTGGAAGTTTGATTGGTGGTAGAAGAACCTGCTCCACCAACAGTTGCAGTGACTGTATATGGTAACGATACGCTATTATTTGTAGTGGTTGCTCCTGTAAATACTGTCTTCATACACATAAACGGAGAAATTTGAGGTAGTAGTCCTCCATTCGTGCAACTAATTGTTCCTGAAAAGTTTACAGTTGCATCACTATTAATATTTGCTGCTGTGTAAATAAACGTATTATTTGTGGTTCCAGCTACCGTACAAGCAGCATGTGTTGGACTAAAAAAAGCATAAACGAGATAAAATAAGCAAATACCTATAAAGTACTTTAAAGATAAGGAAATTTTTTTAGAGCTCTCTATTTGAGCCTTATTCATAATATTTAATGACATATATAAGGTCCCAATTTTTTAGTTGAGTACTGATTACTGTTATATGTAAATTCAACTTGACATGAACCATGATCAAGAAGATCTACTTCAAGTTTGTTTTGTTGTAATAGATTTGGAATAAATACTTCACCGTCATAGCCCACTACGGCATCTTGTTGCCCATTAATTCGAACGCTATAACCCGGTAATAATGGTGAGTTGTTTTTATCAACTACTCTCACCAAACCTGAAATAACCTGATGAGCACCAAAGTCGACTAAAGTCCCTTGGCGATAGCCTACTACTGTTTTTTGATCTGTAGATTTAACATTCCAATTTAAAGGCAGATATGATGGATCTAAATAAATATGGTTCTCTCTATACGGCATAAGGCTTGGTATAAGAAATCTTCCAGACTTGTCCGTTGTTCCTAGATTTATGCCACCATTTAAAATTTGGCTTTTCGGTCCAGCATTGGTGACAACAGCATAACCATCTCCAATTTCATTCGCCGCAAATATACGGCCTGCTGCTGCAACTAAAGATCCTGTCGCTGAAAGTGCAACTTGGTCATTATCTCCAATTCGGTTATAACGGCCTGTCAGGTACGCAGCTCGTGCTCGATAAGATCCATAGACCGATGCATTGTTAGCATGTGCATCTTGATCCCGCTCAACATAACCACCCCATCCAAATGAACCAACTTGCGGTTCCGATAAAACAAATACTTCTTGGCGATAACTCAGCCTGCCACTATCACTGGATACACTAGAAATCGCATTGACTCTGGTAGATGGCGTATAGCGCAGCGCAAAGTAAATACCATAGTCCTTATGGTTTTCATAATCCTTATATGCAGAACTATAAAAACCCCAGTTTTTGTTTAAGCTTCCGCTTAAGTTAGCAGACAGTAACTTATACGAGTTATCACTGTATTTGATCTGGTTATAGCCGACATAAACACCATAACCCGTATAAAAGTTATAGTTAATCCCTGCTCTAAAAATCTCGTCTGCCAGCGCGCTGTAGTTTAAATAGTTTTGTGATTCAGCATTAAGCTGATTTTCTTTTAAATATCGAATTTGTGACACCCGTGCCAAGTCAAAGTAGTTATCAAATACTTTGCGGTAGCTGGTATTAAATGAAATATTCTTGCTAATTCGCCCTTCTAAACCAACCAGAGCCGAATAGCCATTTTCATCTTTATACTGACTTGCAGCAATATCGGCATTAATCACCCCAACACCAAACAGGTTCTTGGCAAAGCCCGTTCCCACGTTGGAAAGACCATCTGTGGAAGCTTCTGCACCACCACTTAAGGTCAGTGAGTTGCTATAACCATAACGAATTGCACCAGAGGCAAAGGTGGCATCATCATAATCGTTTGAGTACAGTCCGTAGTTGTAGCGCGGAACCCCAACATCGACTGAAAACTCATTTATACCTTTTGCCAAAATCTTCGATGAAAAGTAATAAGGTTTTTTAGTAATGGTTTGCTGACCTGTTGCATCGGTGGTGACTAGTGTAACTTCATTTCCTGAAATAAACGGAAGCTGCTTAACATCAAATGGACCTGAAGGCACTAGACCTGAATAAATCTTTTGCTGGTTAACGTATAAGTCCAGTGTAGAAGGCAGCGCCGCTGAACCGGAAAACTGTGGCAGCGCAGAAGTAACAATATCGCCACGCTGGGTATAGGCACTCGACCACTGCAAACCGGCAAGACGCACACTACTGCCCCAGTCAGAACTATTGGAAATAAAGTCACCTAGGGTATATATCCTGACTTTTTCAGGATCTACATATTGCCACTTGCTCTCTAAGCGCACCCACTTCTCATGGCTATAACTATTTTCATTATTACTGTTGTATAAAACGCCTGATGAAAAATTACCAAGCGCGCTGTTAAAAATCCCTTCTGCCGAACCTGAGAAAATACTCTCATTATTAGTAATGGTGTGATACATGCTGTAATTCAGAATTGCAGCATTTAAAGGTTTCATTTTTAGTAAGTTGGTGTTTGTAGTCGGTTGACCAGTTAAGTCAACAGAATAATCACTCAACATACTCGCAGGAACCTGTAAGTTTAGAGACTGCTCATTTTCCAGATACTTAAACTGGATTCCTTTCAATTCATTAATACATACCCATTGGCTGTCAGGGATATGCTCATCAATTTTTATTCTTAGCGTTTTTAAGTCACCAGAGCGAATATATAGTTTTTCATCCTTAGATTGTTTTACAGAAAACAAGTCTTCAGAGGCATTTGAATTAATAGAAATATTTAGAAATAGCTGAGTAAAATTATTTTCTTGTTCTTGTCCATCCGTCTTTTCGTGCATATATTTATTATTGTTACTTATAGACTTAGGAACACTGGGAACCGCAGTGTTCGTATGATCTAAAAGTTGTTCAGCAAATAAATGTGCTGGAAAATATGCGACACATAAGACACCTATAATATATTTCATATAAGCCTCTTAAAGTGTGGTTTTTTTACCATTAACTGTTAGAGAAATACTGTATTTGTGATTTGGCTGATAAGTAAAATTATTAATTGAATAATTTTTTGATTTTCCTGAAAGGATATAACCATTTACGGTATTTACTTTAATCGGATAACTTTTATTCTCTGTGTTATCTACAAGAATTAAGTCATTTAAAAGTGCATGTCTGTTACCAATATTACTAATATTCAAGGAAGTATCATTTTGCTTCGCATCAATTTTCCAGTTCAGTTGGGTAATCGCATCTTTATTCACTACAAATACAGGTAATGATGAGCGAAGTAATACATTTACACCTTGCGATGCTTTACGGCTATCGATGGGTTTTGGTAATTCATCAAGAATAATACGATAAGTTTTTTCACCAGAAATTGGTTCTGGCTTAATGCGAACTACACGTAAATTATAAGAATCATTCGGTTTTAATTTTAAGAAAGGTGGACTAACTGCAATATCATCTGTTGGAATTAATTGATCTTGTCCAGCATTCTGAGTCCATTCAAATATACGTATTTGTAAGTCAGCACTTTCGTTCGACTGGTTATATAAACTAATTGAGGACGCAGATTGATCACTCAATATTTCAACACTCACAGGAGAAAGACGTATTGAGGCAGCATTTAACATACTAGGCAAAAATAACAATAAACTTGTAGCAACAAAGATATTTTTTTTCATAACTTGCCCAGAATTACTTTTCTCAAATTAAGCTAGAGCTAGCTCTTACAAAAGAGCTAGCGACAACAATGAACAGAACTTATTTAAAAAATTAATAAGTCACAGTCACAGTTACTGTATCAACATAGCTACCAGCGCTTGGCAAAGCTGAACCAGCAGGAAGACGGCCATATACGTTCACTGTTTGTACTGCACCACTACCAGTTCCACTATAAGCTGTTGTAGCAATTCCAATCGCGGTACCGCGGCCTGTATCTGAATACAAGTTATAAGGGATATATTCGTTACTTGTTGCCCCACCGATCATGCGTCGTTGAGTGGATAAAACATTTTGACCACCATCAAATGACAAAGTCCATGGCACAGTGTTGTTACAAAGGACTTTAATTGCTGTACCGCCTGTCGTTGTGGTATCGGCATCAACATTACTAGTCAGAGAACTTAAAGTACCAAAGTCCAAAACCGCATTTGTTGTGGTACCTGTTGCAGAGGTATTAAGGACACAACTATTTGTTACTGTCGCCTTAACAGTTAATGTCCCCGTTGCTGTAGCGGCATTTGCTGCATTAACAGAAATTAATGCTATAGCAAGTGCTGATAAATAAAAAAAAGTCTTTTTCATGGTCAAAACCTTTTGAATGAAATTGTCGAATTAATAGATATAAAAAAATTAACTCTTATCCTTACAATCATTTTTATTTGACTGCTCTTTTAAAGCTTATTTTTTATTCCTATTTTTAAATATCATACATAAAAATAATTAAAATGCATGAGTTTATTATTATTTTAATTTCCAACTAACAAAATACTGTTAATAAAACTTAATTTCCAATTATAAAAAAAGACACAGCAAAATTACAAATAATTGATTTATATTAATTTAAAATATATTCAACAATATTTACCTGTAAAACTTTAACCAAATATTTCAATCTATATTTTTATTGAATTTGGTCACATAAATCAATTTTTTAACCAAACAATTCACTTAAAATTAAAGTATTTTATTTTTTAATATATTTAAATAATACATTTAATATTAATTAAAAAACTTTATAATTTAAAAATACAAAATAATGGTCAAAATAAAGGCCTCATACGAGACCTTTATTAAGTATTGTTAAATAATTAAACGCTTAACATACTATTTAAAGTTTCAGAAACGTTTTTAGATTTCACTTTAGGCTGTAATGCCTGCAAAGCTTGTTGCACTTGCGTACGTTGAGGCTCTGCAAGCGTATACCAGCGTGACAATACCTGTAATAAACGTGAACCTAAAATCGGGTTTTTCTCGTCAAGATATTGCGCAAGATTAATAAAGTGCGCTACACCAAAGCCCCAAGTATTTTCAGGGTTATTTGACAAGCCACCACTTACAGCACGAATACGGTTTGGCGTCGTGAGGTCATAATCAGGATGTTGAATTAAATACTCGATTGTTTCTGCTGTCGCATTTGGATTGGCTGCCTGAATCATAAACCATTGGTCTAAAGATAATGCTTCATCTTTAAAGCGGTTATAAAAATCAGTAAGTGCTTGCTTCGCTTGAGGCGCATTTTGCCAAACTAGTACACGTAATGCACCTAAACGTTCAGACATGTTACCTGTGTTTTGATATTGCTCATAAGCCAATTCAAATGCAGTTTGATCGCCCTGACGAGCCATCATCATCAGCATGATATTTTTTAATGCACGAACACCCATCGCTAAAGAAAATTCTTTTTGCAGGTCTGGGTCAAGGGTAAGGTAAGTATCTTTCCAGAAAGAACCTAACTCTTGTGCTAATCGATTCAGCAAGGCTTCACGTTTTACATGAACATCGGCTGGTGCATAGTCCTGATCAATACGGCTACCCAAATAACCTTCACTAGGTACATCAAACAAACGAGATGCTAAAAGTGGGTCACGGCCAACTAACTCAGGTAAAGTGCTTTGAATAGCTTGAATGTAAGCATCGGCAGAATGGTCTTCTAACAAAATACGCTCAAGCAAGGTTTGAGTTGCTTGCCACTGGTTAAAACCATTGGTTTCATGCTGAATTAAGAAAGCTAATTCTGCATCGGTATAGTCAAATACAAGATTTACAGGCGCAGAGAAATTACGGAGTAACGAAACAACTGGCTGTTCAGTCACACCTGTAAACTCAATGGTTGCCTCGTCTTGATCAAACAAGTACACACCATCTTTAACATCATTAACGAATAAGCTGTTGCTGTGCAATGTATATTGCTCGCCTGTTTTAGCATTAAATAGCGCTAAAGCCACAGGAATTGGAACAGCTTTTAAATTTGGATATTTAGGATGAGCTTTCAGGCTTTGTTTAAAGCTTAAACGGTAAGTTTGTGCTGCTGCATCGTACTCACCTTTTGCTTCAAGCTTTGGTGTACCTGGCTGGTTATACCAAGTTAAAAATGCAGATAAATCGACACCCGAACCTGCTGATAATGCAGCAACCCAGTCCTCTACAGTCACGGCTTGTCCATCATGACGGCGGAAGTATTCATCTGTTCCCTTACGGTATTTTTCTTTACCAAGTAAGGTCGACATCATTCGGTTAATTTCCGCACCTTTTTCATAAACAGTCGCTGTATAGAAGTTATTAATTTCTACAAAGTGGTCTGGACGTGGTGGATGCGACAATGGACCTGCATCTTCAGGGAATTGGTGTGATTTAAGTACAGCAACGTCATCAATACGTTGAACCGCAGCAGATTGTAAATCTTCCGAGAAAGACTGATCACGGAATACCGTTAAACCTTCTTTTAAACACAACTGGAACCAGTCACGGCATGTAATACGGTTACCTGTCCAGTTATGGAAATATTCATGGGCAATTACAGACTGGACATGCATAATCGCTGCGTCCGTTGTGTATTCTTCATCAGCAAGTACACATGAAGTATTAAAGATGTTTAAACCTTTATTTTCCATTGCACCCATGTTGAACTGACTCACTGCAACAATCATATAGTTGTCGAGGTCATAGGCACGGCCGTAATGTTCTTCATCCCAACGCATTGAATGCTTTAATGCTTCCATCGCGATATGGCATTTTGGAATGTCTTTCTCAATGGCATAGATTTCTAAGGCAACATCACGACCTTCCGAAGTGGTATAACGATCTTTCAATACAGCCAAATCACCAATAACGCAGGCGAATAAATAGCTTGGTTTTTTAGTTGGGTCTTGCCAGATCGCAAAGTGACGGTTTTCACCCGCTTCACCTGTTTCAAGCAAGTTACCATTGGCAAGTAATACTGGGTATTTTTTGTCTGCTTCTACACGAGTCGTAAAGACGGAAAGTACGTCTGGACGGTCTGGATAGAAGGTAATTTTGCGGAAGCCTTCAGGCTCGTTTTGCGTAACAAACAAATCACCAGCTTTATATAAGCCTTCAAGCTGAGTATTGGTTTCCGGATGAATAATCACTTGAGTTTGTAAAATGACTTCATCTGGTGCGTTAGTGATCACCAGTTGCTCACTATCGAGTAAATATTGTGCAGGAGTAAGCGTTTGACCATTGAGCTGAATAGATTGCAACTCAAGGTCACGGCCCAACAGCACCAAGTCTCCAGCAGTTTGACGCTTCATGACTAAAGTTGAATCAACAATTGTTTTATCATCATAAACTTGAATATCAAGATTAATGGATTCAACCAAGAACGAAGGTTTTTGATAATCTTTTAAATAAACTGTTTGATCTGCCTGAACGGGAGGCTGTGCCGCAATATTCATCTTTATTCCTTATATACTTTTCGAAAACCGTAGTACGAATTTTATGAACTTGATCATACACATTCATACATACTATGTTTGCTTACCTTAATAAAATTAATGGGACTTGATTTATACATTTCAAATTAGAATCTGGTTTTATTAGCACAGATTAGACCAAAATTACGATAATCGTTGTTTATATAATCAATCTATACAATAAAAATAAAACTCCTTTCGCTTTTAACATTTTTTAGGAGCTGCTTACATTTTAGGCATGGTTCTTGCCTTAACTAATATACCAGTATAAGTATTTCGATCAGAACAAGAGGTAGCTACTATGGAATTAAAAACTTATTTACATCGTTTAGAAAATATTAAAGCTATTCATGATCTAGATGCAGCGGGACTCGACCATCATGTGATTGCCGTGTTTTTAACTGCTGAAGGTATTTCAATGACTGCTCAGGAGGTAACAACTATCGTTAATACTTATGACGCATTAGGTAAAGTGAAATTACCAAGTAAAAAAGTACAGGCGCTTATTAATGCTAAAAAACTTGGACAACATGATGAGAGCTTACCGTGCCCTGTTTAACCTTAACTTTTAACCCCTTATGTAAACCTAAAATCAAAATAAAGATTTTAGGTTTTCTATTTTTGCACCAAACAAAAATACAATCTCAGCTATCGGCAATGCGGCTGTGTATAATAGGTCAATCATGATTGATTTAAGTGTTCGGAGCGAAATGGCCTTACAAATTCTACAGAAACAGCTAGATGAAAGTAGCCATTGCCCACTCTGCCAAGCTTCAATGTATTGGGTAGATGCCGAACAATTTGAGCAAGACATTCAGTTTCATGAATGCAGTCATTGCCAGCACCGTGTATTTAAAGACACAAAAATGACGTGCCACTGTGACCAATGCACTAAACAAAGAAAGAAACTTTTACAGCAAACCCGCCTACAAGAACAACGCCAGTTTAAGTCAAAAGATCAACCTCAACGTAGTCTGGAGCAACTTAGTTTTTTAAATAAACTTTTTCTACTTAGCTTGCTCGATGATTATGCACGTGACGATGTTGCGCATGACGAATACATTCACTGGGACCAAATAAAATATCAGCCTATTACACCCAACTGGATGTTCCAAAATCATCTCATTAAACAGCTTCATAAAGATGGAATTTTAAATGCACAGGATCAATCTGACGAACCACAGTGCTTTTATTTAAACATTCGTTTAGATGGTTATAGTGACCCAAGCTTATTTAGTGTAGCCCAACAACTACGTCTCTGGTTTTATGAAAACTTAAGTCTTGGTATTCCGTTTCGTAGTGCCGACGAAGTGAAAGACGTCCTGTTTCAAGTGCTCTATCAAGAAATTATTCAGTTTACGCAGTTCTACTGCCGAACATGGGGTATTCAAATTGCTGGAAGCTCTAACTTTCAAACTTTTTGCTATCGTTTAATGGATTCATTGGCCATTGGTCAAATTTATTATTTGATTCAAACTGCACTCGAATATCTTTATAAACAAAAGGCGCTACAGCCACGTAATGAAAAATTTATTAATACCAATTTATTAAAGAAAACTTTAGAGCAATATCGGGAACGGGCTTTAGCTGAAAAGTGGGAAACTTCAATGTTGCCACGCCCTTACAATATTCCTTACAGTAAAATGAGCCACATTTTGTTTAACCGCTTTTTAGGTTATGACGAACACATTTTTGTACAACCTGTATGGAAAGCATGGCGAAAAATTGAACCTCGGTTAAACTTTTACTCGGTTAAACGGTGTATGCATTGTGGTTCAAATGATTTAAGTGTTGATTATGATGCAGCAGATTATGTTTCTTTGATTTGCGAAAGATGTAAGCATCAGGATCACTATTTTACCCGTTAAATACTTCTGGCTTAATAAGGATGATCAGATGACTTCAACATCAAACCTCATTGAACAGGTGATTGAAGCTTGGCAAAACATGCAGGCACAAACGCCTCTTGTTCAATGCATTACCAATAGCGTTGCAGCCAACTACACAGCCAATGTGTTACTGGCTTCTGGTGCTTCACCGGCAATGATTGATAATCCTTATGAAGCAGAAAGCTTTACCAAGATCTCATCGGCTTTGAGCATTAATTTGGGGACGCCAACTTCAGAGCAAATGCAAGCCATGCAAATCTCTGCCAAAACAGCACAACTTAACAATATTCCTTGGGTACTTGATCCAGTCGGTTACGGCCCAATTCTAGCTTGGCGCAGTCAAATGACAGACGAGCTTTTACAGTTCAAGCCAAGCGTTATTCGTGGTAATGCTTCAGAAATCAGTACGCTTGCAGGCAATCAGGTTCAATCTAAAGGTGTAGATAGCACTTTAAGTAGCGACCAAGCCTATCAACAAGCTTTTCCTCTCTTAACACATGCAAGTTGTATCGCTATTTCGGGCGAATCAGATTATATATTGTCTCATGAAATAGATGCAGTGATTCAAGTGAACGGCGGAAGTCCTTTACAACCAAAAATTACTGCAACAGGCTGTGCTTTAGGTGTGTTAATTGCCGCATATAGCGCTGTGACAACACCAACTATTGCTGCTCTCTCAGCTCATGTTCATTTTGCAATTGCGGGTAAACTTGCAGCAAATCAAGCGCAAACCATGGGAAGCTTTAGTAGCATCTTTATGGATTATCTCCATATGCTAGATGACAACCTGATTGAACAATATGCAGATATCAAACTTTTAAACATACAGGCATAACCTAAGCTAGGCCTGTATCAGATTAGACTCACTTTAGAAGTAAGTAAATGTCGGTAACAAGGTCGCACTCGTTCACTTCGTGCACAAAGTTGTGATAGTGAAAGAAAACTGGATAATCCCCTGCTTCTTCTGGTTGCTCAGGTAACCAGTTTCTAAAGATGTAATAGACGCTATCTTTAATCTGGTCATGGCTACCAAAATGTCTTACGGTTGCATAACGCCCCGCAGGAATTTCACCTGTTTGTACGCCGTAACTATTTTCAGGTACCGCCTTTTCAATTGAACCTGCAATATCAAACCGAAACTCATCAGATGGTGTCTGATCAGGGTCAGCAAACGGAATACCATAAGTTCTAGACTTGGTTACAGGCGATAAGCCAGTTTCTTTGCGCCAAGCAATAAACTGCGCAGCTGTTTCCAAGACTTTATCGGGACTTCCTAAATGCGATAGATACGCAATCTTTTCAGCAGGTCGCTCAACAATATTTACATTCATTTTTAGCTCACTTTTTGGAATCGTAAAAACAAACTTCTGGTGCCAAGATTCCCAGTCTGGTTTATCTCTAAAAGCCCGAGGAGTTTGATCAAATGAACGCTTAAATGCACGAGTAAATGCCTCGGGACTGTCAAACCCTGCTTGTAATGCAATCTCAATAATCTTGAGATCGGGTTCAAAAGCCAGTTGAAAAGAGGCCCGCTTTAAACGAGAAAGTTGAATAAACTTCATCACATTTAAACCAATATGAATGGCAAAAATGCGATGAAAATGAAACTTAGATAAGGTCGCAATCTGGCTCAATCGGTCAACATCTAAATCTTCATCTAAATGTCTTTGAATATAATCGCAAACCAGTTGCAGCTTTTGTGTATATACAGCCATACATTTATGTCTGTTCATTCGATAGCACTACTTTTACATAGTGCTCATCGCTATTCTTGATCGAAATTGCGCTTTTTATAGTTATACAACTTGCTTAAAATAATCTTCTCTTGGCATGTCAATTAGCTCAACACACAATTGAGTTTCTTTATTAAACCCTTGTTGTAAATATCTTTTGTTGCTAAGTGCTGTTAATAATTGCTCACCCATAAGCTGTTTTTGTTCAGCCGTTCTTCCCGACAAAATATACGCCTTTACATGAATATAGGCTTGATCAGCTCCTAAGCCTATTAGGAAAACATCATCTTTACGTGCACGGCTTTTAATGTCTTCTGGACTAAATAACTCTGTCTCAATCAGTGTGCTATTAATTTCTTCAAGTAATTGTTTTGCGTTTAATCCAGTTAAGTTTTCTGAATAATCGACTACTACGTGCGGCATAGCCACCTCAAGTTATGTAATAAGTAATTAAGCAAATCAAACTTTATTCAATAAATAATAAAGCTAATCGAACCTGATCATATCCCATTCGAGGACTAGTTGCTTCAACAATTGGTCTTAGTTTGATCGAACCATCATCAGAAAAATGATCTGGATTCTGACGTTTTTTCAATTTCTTATAAATTTTACGGACTTCTTCAACCACTTCTTCACCAGGATGAGCAACCGAAATATCCAGCTTTTGTTCTTTATGAAGTCGAGCCAAATGGTTAATAATCGTTGCTGGTGTCAAGCCACGTTCATGCGCAATGTCTTCAATCTCGTAGCCTTCTTCAAACAAGGCACGTGTTTCATCTAGCGTTGCCGTAGCGTAATTTTGCTTGCCACCTTTTGCGAGTTTCTTCTCATTACGAGAAATCTCGGTTTCATTTAAGGTACCGCCACAATGACGAATAAAAGCTTTGTGCTGAGCCGTTAAATCTACATCTGCAAAGTTATCTTCGGCTTCAGCCGATAACTCCTGAAAACGGCGATCGGCTTTAACAGCTAAACTATCTAACTCTAAAGCTTGTTCATTAATACCTAATAGCTTTAACCCTGTTAAAGATTTTAAGCGCGAAAGAGCAACATAACCTTGCCCTTTCTCAAAGGTGTTCATGAGGTTAATTTCTGCAGCTTCTAAAGTCATACCCTGACTTTTATGAATAGTAATCGCCCACGCTAAACGAAGTGGAATTTGCTGAAAACTTGCAATCACTTTGCCTGCTTCATTTTCAACTGACCATGTTTCAGGGGCAACAAGCAATGTCGTGCCATCGGTTAGTTTTACTTTCGGCAGTAAGCCATTTTCGTCATCTTCTTCAAAGCCGATAACTTCACCCAAGCTTCCATTGATATATCCCATATCAAAGTTGTTTTTGACAAACATAACTTTGGCATGCTTTTTCAGTGTGAGTTCTTCTGGTGCGCGTACCGAGGATTTTAAAGTTTCTACCAGTTTCTCATTACCATCTAAAACGGCATTAAATTGATGCCCTTCATTATCAATTTCATTTAAGTGCTGATAATTGATATTGTCGACATCCATATTGTGCGTATAAAGACGAGTAAAGGTCTCACCAATATCATGTGAGCGTGATTGACGTAATGCGTGTAAATGATCTGATTGAATATTCTGCGCACGGATGGCATTTAAAATCTGATTTAGAATTTCATCGTCTTGACGGTGCTGTTCTGTTAAATAACATACTCGGAATTTGGCTTCGACCCATGCATCTGACATAAAACAGAATTTGTCACGATTAGCTTCACCATTACGTCCTACTGGTGGCAACTGGAAGAAATCTCCAGCCACAATGACTTGAATACCGCCAAAAGCCTCATCACTTTCTTTAAAATATTTTAAAACCTGATTGACCAGATTAAGCTGCTTCGCATGTAGCATCGAAATTTCATCGATAACGAGAACTTGCGCATTTTCAAGGTGTTCCTTGAGATATTTACGCTCTTTCATACGTTTTAAGTCATCGTCAGTTAACTGATCTTTAATACCGATGCCCGCCCACGTATGAATGGTCATGCCGTTCATATGCGTTGCCGCAATACCTGTAGATGCTGTAATAGCCACGGGCACTTTACGTGCTTTTAGATATTGGATGTACTGATTGAGTGTATAGGTTTTCCCTGCACCAGCCGAACCGGTTAAAAAAACATTTTCACCTGCTTTGAGCAGTTTAAGCGCAGTTTCCTGTTTCATAATCTCATATGTACATCTTCAACAGCCCATAGCTTAACGATTTTCCCGAAAAAATTAAATGAATGCGCCAAATTTTATATAAAGTCATTAAAAATCAATAATTAAATCCCAAGTAATATTTGGTAGGTTTTTGGTAGGTAGGAAAATAATCTTCAGATCACAATACTAAGCCCATGGTGAGGCTCACCTGTAATAACAAACAATGGATTTATGGAAAAAGGAATCACTCCATGGCTTTTAAAAATATTGCAGATCAAACAAACGGTTTTTATATTCCTTGCGTATCTCTCTTTGGACCAGGATGTGCTAAAGAAATTGGTACGAAGGCGCAAAACCTCGGCGCAAAAAAAGCATTAATTGTGACCGATGAAGGCTTATTTAAATTTGGCGTTGCAGACCTTATCGCAAACTATTTAACCGAAGCAGGCGTTTCGAGCCATATTTTCCCGGGTGCAGAACCTAACCCAACGGATATTAATGTTCACAATGGCGTGAAAGCCTATAACGACAATGGCTGTGACTTTATTGTGTCTTTAGGTGGCGGTTCATCTCATGACTGCGCAAAAGGTATTGGCCTAGTTACCGCTGGCGGTGGTCATATTCGTGACTATGAGGGCATTGATAAAAGCAAAGTGCCAATGACACCACTGATTGCAGTAAATACAACTGCTGGTACTGCATCTGAAATGACTCGTTTCTGTATTATTACCAATACAGACACTCATGTAAAAATGGCAATTGTTGACTGGCGTTGTACCCCACTCATTGCAATTGACGACCCGAAACTCATGATTGCAAAACCAGCTGGTTTAACTGCTGCAACAGGTATGGATGCATTAACCCATGCAGTTGAAGCATATGTTTCTACAGCGGCAAACCCAATTACCGATGCGTGTGCAGAAAAAGCCATCACCATGATTAGCCAATGGCTACAACCTGCTGTCGCAAACGGCGAAAATATCGAAGCACGAGATGCGATGAGCTATGCGCAGTATTTGGCTGGTATGGCATTTAACAACGCGTCATTAGGCTATGTTCATGCCATGGCGCACCAGTTGGGCGGTTTCTATAACCTACCTCACGGCGTATGTAACGCAATCTTATTACCACACGTATGTGAATTTAACTTAATTGCTTGCCCAGATCGTTACGCAAAAATCGCCGAGTTAATGGGTGTAAGAACTCACGGGTTAACAGTGATGGAAGCTGCCTATGCTGCAATTGACGCCATTCGCAAACTGTCTGCATCGATTGGTATTCCATCTGGCTTAACAGAGTTAGGTGTGAAAACCGAAGACCTTGCAGTGATGGCAGATAATGCTCAAAAAGATGCATGTATGCTGACCAACCCTCGTAAAGCTAATCATGCTCAAGTTGTGGAGATTTTCAAAGCAGCACTTTAATCCTGATGTAATGGCATGTCCCTCTAGTAAGTCAAATCCCTCCGACCGTTGACTTACTTTTTTGGGGAATACTTAGCTCCAGCGGTATTCCCTTTTTTTAGAACCTATACTCCAACCTTCTCCAAACCTGATTGACAATTCGCCCATTTCATTGAAGGATACTCTGCATGTCTTAATTACAATAGCTCGATAAAAATGAATACATCTTCAGCTAATCAAAATTATGTTCCAGATATTTTAGGTGCTGGCTACGATCAGCTTACACTCAACTTTCCTAATGATTACGAAGGAAAAGTTGTAGCTACCTTAGTGCGTAAAAAGGCAGCTCAATCGACTCAAAAAGCTGTGCTATATATTCATGGTTTTTTAGATTATTTCTTTCAAACCGAAATGGCTGAGCAATTCAATGCTCATGGTTATGACTTCTATGCACTTGATTTAAGAAAATATGGGCGTTCAAAATTGCCTCATCAAATTTTCTATAATGTGCATGATTTAAATGAATACGACGCCGAAATTACCCAAGCATTAGAGATTATTGGCGAAGAGAAACATACCCAAGTCTTGCTTGCAGGACATTCGACTGGCGGTTTGACAGCAACGCTTTATGCTGCCCATAACGCGAATCACCCTCTGATTAAAGGACTTTGGGCAAACAGCCCGTTTTACGACTTCAATTTAAGTCTAGTCGAGAAAAAATTTGGTATTCCAGTACTCAGTCGAGTAGGAAAATATCTGCCAAAAGTTAAATTCCCAAGTCAATTAAACAAGTGGTACACCGCGAGCCTTCACAAACAGCTCAAGGGCGAATGGGACTTTAATCTGGACTGGAAACCGACCTCTGCCCCTACGGTTCAACTCAGCTTTCTACATGCGATTCATACAGCACAAAAAGAAATACATCGCGGGGTTAAACTCAATGTTCCCGCACTGATTATGCACTCGCACCAAACTAAAAACCCTAAAAAATGGGGACCAGATGCGACTCAAAGCGATATCATTTTAGATGTTAAAGACATTGCCAAATTTGGTAAAAAAATGAAAGGCGATGTCTCTGTAGTTTCTATTCACAATGGATTACATGACTTAGTGCTTTCAGGCCAGCCAGTACGGGAACAAGTCTATCAACAATTGTTCCAGTGGCTAGATCAAAAAATCACTTAACTGAGTTTAGGTGAGTCAAGGTATTTCACCAGCAGTTGATGCGCAGGATGTTCACTCGGTAATAGCTCCATAAGGCGTTCTACCGCATCAATTGCTTCAGGAAAATGAGCTAAATGCTTAAGTAATAAATCTGTTTCTTGTGTTTTAAAAATTGCATCGCTCAAGCGTGACTCAAGGCAGTCACGCCATGCACATAAAAACGGACTTTCCGTTTTTGCCAGAAATACACCTGTGTAAAGCTGCAAAGCTGAGGCCGCATATCCCGCATCGAGCGCTTGTTCAGCTTGTAAAAAATCGGCTTCAACGTGTACAAGTAAACGATATGGACGTGAACCAAGTAAACCACCCAAAATATCTCGTAGTTGAGACATTTCAGCTTTAAGCGTACCCATACTGACTTTACGTTCGCCATAGAGCGCCTGATAAAGATGCTCTAAAGTTAAACCATGTGGACATAACGCCAATATGGTTAAAATCTCAATTTGGCGCGGTGTCAATAATAAACTTTTGCCATTAAATTTAACTTGCGGTGTCGAAAAAGCACGAATATGTAATTGCTGGCGCTGCTGCTCTAGCAAAGCGGATTGAATAATGGATGCACAACGTTCAGCAGCCAATATTCCTAAACTATTATGATTCTTCCAAGTGGTTGATAAATCAACAACACCAAGAGTTTGTTTCGAGTATGGATCGATAATCGGCGCAGCATAACACACCCAATCATGAATCGATTCCATGTAATGTTCGTTTGAAAAAACACAGCTTGATTGTTGAGTTTTTAAAGATAAAGCCAAGGCATTCGTACCAACAAATTCTTCACGCCACTGCCCACCCTGCACAAAATGCACACGTTCAGCAGCACTTTGCATTTGAGCACTTGTTGCCGTCCAGATAATCGTACTGCCGATATCACCGACAGCAATCACCATTGAAGATTGCTCTGCAATATGACGTAAGTCGTCGGCACATTGGCTTAGAGCCATATCTAAAGCGTTTTGTGAAGCAGTTTTTTTCTCGACTAAGGGAGCCGCAAAACGTTCTTTAGGAATCGCAGCAGAAGCTGATCGTTCCCACGAGCTTGCAATACTTTGGCCGAGTTTGGCAGCATTCTGAGGAGAGAGACTATTTTGCGTGCGCAGTTGATCAATCAACGTCCGTTGCTGCAATAAATCCTTTTTTGTGAACATTTGTAAATTCCTTATATATCCACATTTCTATTCCAACCTTTCTCCAACCTTCTTCTTTATATCCTAATTATACAAAGTACGAAAGTACCTACTGACAGGGTTCTTGTTAGTCTTTAGTCCTAAAAAGCAAAGGAATATTTATATGCGCTATATCGATCCAAATCAACCAGGCTCAAAAGTTCAATTTAAATCACAATACGAAAATTTTATTGGCGGTGAATGGTTAGCACCTGTAAAGGGTGCATATTTTGACAATGTATCTCCTGTTGACGGAAAAGCTTTTACACGTATTCCACGCTCAAGTGCCGAAGATATTGAGCTCGCTCTAGATGCAGCACACAAAGCAAAAGCAACATGGAATAAAGCATCACCAACAGTACGCTCAAATATACTTTTAAAAATTGCTGATCGTTTAGAAGCAAATCTTGAAATGCTTGCTGTTGCAGAAACTTGGGATAACGGTAAAGCGGTTCGTGAAACTTTAGCAGCTGACCTCCCACTTGCGATTGACCATTTCCGTTATTTCGCTGGATGTATTCGTGCTCAAGAAGGCGGCATCTCTGAAATTGATGAAGATACTATTGCGTATCATTTCCACGAACCACTCGGTGTCGTTGGTCAAATCATTCCATGGAACTTCCCGATTTTGATGGCAGCATGGAAACTTGCACCTGCTTTAGCAGCTGGTAACTGTGTTGTGATTAAGCCAGCCGAACAAACTCCAGTGGGTATTTTGTTGGTGGCTGAACTGATCCAAGATATTTTACCGCCGGGTGTCCTTAATATTGTCAATGGTTTCGGTTCAGAAGTCGGCCGCCCGTTAGCGACAAACCCACGTATTGCAAAAATCGCGTTCACAGGTTCAACTCAAACTGGACAAATGGTGATGCAATATGCGACTGAAAATATTATTCCAGTCACCTTAGAACTTGGCGGTAAGTCACCAAACCTTTTCTTTGAAGATATCATGGATAAAGAAGATGACTTCTTAGAAAAAACGCTTGAAGGTTTTGCCATGTTTGCCTTAAACCAAGGTGAAGTATGTACTTGCCCTTCTCGCGCTTTAGTACAAGAAAGCATTGCTGATCAGTTCTTGGAAATGGCCGTCGAGCGTGTAAAACGTATTAAAACTGGTCATCCACTTGATACAGAAACGATGATTGGTGCTCAAGCATCTCTACAACAGCAAGAGAAAATCTTACGTTGTATTAACACTGGTCGTGAAGAAGGTGCAGAGCTCTTACTTGGCGGTAGCGGCCGTAAAGAAGTAGGCGATGGTTACTATGTCGATCCGACTATTTTTAAAGGTCACAACAGCATGCAAGTTTTCCAAGAAGAAATTTTTGGACCTGTACTTGCTGTAACAACGTTCAAAGACTTTGACGATGCAATTAAAATTGCCAATGACACCATGTATGGTTTAGGTGCAGGTGTATGGTCACGTTCAGCTCACATTTCTTATCGTGCTGGTCGTGCTATTGAAGCTGGCCGTGTTTGGACAAACTGCTACAACATCTACCCTGCACATGCTGCATTTGGTGGCTACAAGAAGTCTGGTATTGGCCGCGAAAACCATAAGATGATGCTAGATCATTATCAACAAACTAAAAACTTGTTGGTGAGTTATTCAACTAAACCAATGGGCTTCTTCTAAGTTTCGCACCAATTTGATACCGAAGTATCAACACTAGAAAGAAGTAAGATGACTAATTATATAAGAAGCTAGTAATTTAGATTGCTGGCTTCTTTATTTACGATTGTTAAGATTGAATTTTTATCTTTTAGAATAAAAAAGCTCCATCTACTCTCTGAAGTGCTTCATTTAGGCATTGCTTTTGCATTGATTCATATAAACCCACTCGCAGGAGTATTGTATGAATCAACCAGAAACAGCTTCCGTCATTTCTTCAAGCACAGAAGTCTCATCAGCAGAATATTTTGCTCAGCGTCAACTCAAACAAGGTACGGTTGGTTGGTTACTCCTGATTGGTTTAGGCGTAGCTTATGTGATATCGGGTGATTTTGCTGGCTGGAACTTTGGTATTGCTCAAGGTGGTTGGGGTGGTATGTTTATTGCCACTGCACTCGCTGCGCTTATGTACTTATGCCTGTGTCTTTCTATGTCAGAAATGTCTACCATGATGCCGACAGCAGGTGGCGGTTATAGTTTTGCACGTGCTGCCTTTGGCCCTTTTGGAGGCTATTTAACAGGAACAGCCATTTTAATTGAATACGCAATTGCCCCTGCAGCGATTGCTGTATTTATTGGTGGTTATTGCGAATCTTTATTTGGTATAAATGGCTGGATGATTTACCTCGCCTGCTATGCCATTTTTATGGGCATACATCTGAAAGGTGCCGGCGAAGCCTTAAAAATTATGTTCGCAATTACACTTGTCGCAGCTGTTGCTTTGATTGTGTTTATTGTGGCAATGATTCCACACTTTAATGCACAAAATTTATTTGATATTCCAGTTGGAACAGGTATTGGAGCAAGCAGTTTTCTACCTCATGGCTATTTAGGCATCTGGGCCGCTGTTCCTTTTGCAATTTGGTTTTTCCTTGCAGTTGAAGGTGTTCCATTAGCAGCCGAAGAAGCGAAAGATCCAGCCAAATCTCTCCCACGCGGTTTAATCGGTGCAATGCTTATATTAACGGCGTTTGCCATGCTCATTTTATTCTTGGGTGCGGGCGCAGCAGGTGCAAGTACTTTACAAAACTCAGGCGCTCCGCTCGTAGATGCTCTGGTTAAAGTTTATGGCACCAACACTTGGCTTGCGACTTTCGTAAACTTTGTCGGTTTAGCTGGTTTAATCGCGAGTTTCTTTTCAATCATCTATGCCTATTCACGTCAAATTTTTGCACTCTCTCGTGCTGGTTACTTACCGACATCACTCTCTTTAACCAATAAAAATAAAGCGCCTTATCTGGCAATTATTATTCCGGGCATTATTGGATTCTTGCTTTCACTCACCAAAGAAGGTGATTCGCTTATTTTAATTGCGGTTTTTGGTGCAACCATTTCTTATGTGTTGATTCTTTTATCCCATATCAAGCTACGCCTATCTAAACCCGACATGCCTCGTCCTTATAAAACTCCTGGGGGAATCGTTACTTCATGTATTGCGTTAGTCCTAGCAGTCGCTGCTGTAGTTGCGGGCTTTGTTGTTAATCCGAAAGTTTGGTTTATTGCTGCCGCTATTTATGTCGTATTTATTGCTTACTTTTTATTCTACAGCCGTTATCATTTAGTTAAAGGTACACCAGAAGAAGAGTTTGCAAATATTAAAGCCGCAGAACAAGAACTATAAAAAAGGATGCAACTATGAGTTATCGCAATATTATCGCCAATCAACAGTATCACTTTGCTGATTTGAAGACCTTGATGGCGAAAGCTACGCCGCTACGTTCAGGAGATGAATTAGCAGGTGTAGCTGCCAGAGATGCAACCGAACATGTTGCGGCACAAATGACTTTAGCCGATGTACCACTTAAAACCTTTTTAAATGAGGTTGTGGTGGATTACGAAACCGATGAAATTACACGACTAATTATTGATGAACATGATCTGGCAGCCTTTGCCCCTATTTCACACTTTACAGTAGGTGATTTTCGAAATTGGTTACTTGGAGAAGAAGCCACTGCTCAAAGTTTAAAAGCCTTAGCATCAGGTTTAACTCCAGAAATGGTGGCTGCTGTCAGCAAAATTATGCGCAATCAAGATTTGATTTATGTCGCCAGCAAATGTGAAGTGGTCACCCAATTTCGCAATACAATCGGTTTAAAAGGCCATCTTTCTACCCGTTTACAACCCAATCATCCTACGGATGATGTGCTTGGTATTTCTGCAAGTATTTTAGATGGTTTGATGTATGGCAATGGTGATGCCGTGATTGGCATTAACCCTGCAACAGATAACCTACATAATTTGTCAGAGCTACTAAAACTACTTGACCATGTCATTCAGGAATATCAAATTCCGACACAATCTTGTGTACTTACCCATATCAGCTCAGGTATTCAACTGGCTGAAAAAAATGTGCCAATTGATTTAATGTTTCAATCAATCGCTGGTACCCAACTGGCAAACGAAGGATTTGGAATTTCACTCGATTTACTACAAGAAGGATATGAAGCCACGCTCGCACTCAACCGCGGAACCATTGGACAAAATGTTATGTACTTTGAAACGGGTCAAGGCAGTGCTTTATCCAGCAATGCTCATCACGGCGTTGATCAGCAAACATTAGAAACACGTGCTTATGCAGTGGCCCGTAAATACAATCCGCTTTTAGTGAATACAGTCGTTGGCTTTATTGGTCCCGAATATCTTTTTAACGGTAAACAAATTATACGTGCAGGACTAGAAGACCACTTCTGCGGCAAGTTACTTGGTGTGCCAATGGGCTGCGACATTTGTTACACCAACCATGCCGATGCTGACCAAAATGATATGGATGTTCTACTTACTCTATTTGGTGCCGCGGGCATTAACTTCATTATGGGAATTCCGGGTTCAGATGATGTCATGCTCAACTATCAAACGACCTCGTTCCATGATGCCCTCTATTTAAGACAACTCCTCGGTTTAAAACCTGCTCCTGAGTTTTCAGCTTGGCTTGAACAGCAAGGTATTTTTAAACAGCAAAACTCTCAAATCTGTTGGGCAGACCATATGCCTGACCAATTCTCTCGTCTGCTCATGAACTAGGGAGAACGCAATGAAACTGAACCGTGATATTCAATATCCATCTTCTACCCATCAAGACCAGTGGGAAAAACTTAAACAGTTTACTGATGCCCGTATTGCTCTGGGCCGTGCTGGTTGTAGCATCCCCACACAAGCCTTACTTGAGTTTCAGTTGTCGCATGCACAAGCAAAAGATGCGGTTTATCAAGATATGGATGTTTCCTATTTATCTGAGCAATTAGCGCAAAGACAGCTACAAAGTCTTCATGTCCACAGCAACGCACTTAATAAGGAAATCTATCTTAAACGTCCAGATTTAGGTCGTCAGCTTTCAAACCTATCAAAAGAAGGCTTAATTAAGAAGTATGCAGAAAATCCGCAACAATATGATGTTTGTATTGTGGTCGGTGATGGACTCTCAGCAAGAGCGATTGAAGCGAATGCTATTCCATTCATTACCGCGCTCAGTGAGCAAGTTCAGCAAGAAAACTGGACTCTTGCGCCCATTACACTGGCAACAGGCAGTCGGGTTGCTTTAGGTGATGAAGTTGCTGAGATCTTTAAAGCACCCATGCTAGTGATGCTCATCGGTGAGCGCCCAGGTTTAAGCTCTCCTGACAGTATGGGAATTTACTACACGTGGAATGCATATTCAGGCTGCCTTGACGCCAAACGTAATTGTATTTCCAATGTCCGCTCAGCAGGCTTAAGTATTCCTGTTGCAGTACAAAGGTTAATGGCACTCATGAAAAAGTCAAAACAACTTGGCTTTTCAGGCGTTAATTTAAAAGATGAACATCAACTTGCAGATATAGGCCTTGAGACAACTCAAAAGTTATTATTTTAAAAGATCGAATATGCAAACAGATTCATTCAAAATAGGTAATCGTTTGCATAACAACATTATCTTAACGAAAAATATCAATTTTCAGGTATTGACGATTTATACAGATATTTTCTTCTTTATATTTATCGCTATACTCCACCTATTGATCTTCTATGAATCATTTGTATGAGCACAACAAACGCCTTCCCCAAAACTATTTATGCCATTCAGCATCTTGCTTTCGAAGACTTAGGTTCATTAGAAGATGTCTTTTATCAACTTGGCTTCCGCGTCCGTTATTTTGAAGCAGGTGTGGATAATTTAACTGCTGCTTTTGCACACGATGGATTAACTATTATTTTAGGTGGCCCAATCGGAGTTTATGAAACTGAAGATTATCCATTTTTAAAAGATGAAATTGCTTTACTTAAACAACGCTTGGCAGCGGATAAACCTACACTTGGTATTTGTTTGGGTGCACAGTTAATTGCTCATGCACTTGGTGCAAAAGTATATGCCGGTCATCAAAAAGAAATCGGTTGGAGTCCACTCAGCTTAAGTTTACGTCCTAATCAGGTATTATCTCCTTTGCTTAATAATGTTCATGTTTTACATTGGCATGGTGATACTTTCGATCTTCCTGAAAATGCTGCCCTTTTGGCTAGCTCAGATATTTATACCAATCAGGCATTTGAAGTTGGCAATAATATTCTCGCGTTGCAGTTCCATATTGAAACTACTGAAGAACATTTTGAAAAATGGCTTATTGGTCATACATGTGAACTTCGTAGTGCCAATATTTCAATCCAGAAACTTCGTGAAGAAAATAAAAAATATGCTCAAAACCTCGAACACGCTTCTTTTGAAGTAATTCAAAAATTCTTGAAAAGAATTGGTTATAGTACCTAAGTGAAGTAGTTTCTAATCTGCATCAAATATAGCTTTTTATCACCTCGCATTGTTCGATTATTTTTTAAACAAAAAAAAGCTTTATATTTTATTTTTAGAAACATTTCAGAAAAATTTCAGTGTATTATTAATTTGTAACATAAAATATACGCTGATTTACTATGGATATCTGGAAGTTTATTAAAAGCTTTAATACGGTCAATACTTATTTAATGCTTTCAAGTATGCTTCTCATACTATTAGTTCTTTATTTTTATGTGATTAATCCTACCTAAGCTTTTTTGCCAAGGAAGTGGAATCATAAAGAAAAAGAATATTATGAGAAGACCTCCGAAAAAAAGCCCAACGTTATAGTTGGGCTTTTTTAATATTTTCTATTTACTCACAACATGTTGTTCATCTTGCGAAAAAGTAAGAGATAATTAATCTCGACTAACTACTCACAACATGTTGTTCGTCTTGAGAAAAAGTAAGAGATAATTAATCTCTTACTTTTTCTCAGGTTTGAAGCTGTCTTTCAAATCAAGAACGCGGTTAAAGACTGGTTTTTCAGGAGTGTGATCATGTTGATCAGCAACAAAATAACCTTCACGTTCAAATTGGAAACGGTCTTCAGGACTCGCTTGAGCTAAAGCAGGCTCAATCACAGCCTGTACCACTTTCAACGATTCTGGATTAAGGTTTGCCAAGAAGTCATCATCTGCATCAGGTGCTGCTTCAGTAAATAAACGATCATAAATACGCACCTCAGCAGGAATACCTTTTGTCGCAGATACCCAGTGAATTACGCCTTTTACTTTACGGCCTTCAGGGTTCTTACCTAAAGTTTCAGGATCAATTGAACACTTCAACTCAACCACTTCACCATTTGCATCCTTAATAACTTCATCACACTTGATGACGTATGCATGGCGTAAACGCACTTCACCATCAGTTGTTAAGCGCTTAAAGCCTTTAGGAGGTACTTCTTCAAAGTCTTTGCGGTCAATATAGATTTCCTTGGTTAAAGGAATTACACGGTCACCCATATCCACATTAGGATGGCGAGCATGTGTAAGATCCATATCTTCTGGTAAATTGGTCAAAGTCACTTTAAGTGGGCTTAAAACAGCCATGCCGCGCGCAGCAGTATTTTCTAAAGATTGACGAATGCAGAACTCAAGCATTGCAACATCAACAATACCGTCAGTTTTAGACACACCTACACGTTTACAGAAATCACGTAAGCCCTCTGGCGTAAAGCCACGACGGCGCATACCGACAACTGTTGGCATACGTGGGTCATCCCAACCGTTTACATAACCACCTTCAACCAGCTTACGCAATTTACGTTTAGAGGTAATCGTATAGTCTACGTTTAAACGAGAAGATTCATATTGGTGTGGAACAGATTTAGATTTAACCTTTTCAACAATCCAATCATAAAATGGACGGTGATCTTGGAACTCCAATGTGCAAAGTGAATGTGTGATTCCTTCAATTGCATCAGACAATGGATGAGCATAGTCATACATTGGGTAAATTTTCCATTTGTCACCAGTTTGGTGATGCTCTGAATGCAAAACACGATACAAAATCGGGTCACGCATATGCACGTTCGGGCTTGCCATATCAATCTTGGCACGTAGAACTGCTTCACCTTCTTTGAGTTCACCACTGCGCATCTGTTCAAAGCGAGCAAGATTCTCTTCTACAGAAGCATCGCGATATGGAGAATTTTTACCTGGCTCGACAAAATTACCGCGATTTAACTTAATTTCTTCAGGAGATTGCAAATCAACATAAGCATCACCTTGCTCAATTAACTGAATTGCCCATGCATAAAGCTGATCAAAATAACCAGAAGCATAGCGTGGCTCACCATTCCAGTTAAAACCAAGCCATTTCACGTCATTGGCAATACCATCAACATATTCTTGTTCTTCTGCATCTGGGTTTGTGTCGTCAAACCGTAAATTACAAAGGCCATTAAACTCTTCAGCAACACCAAAGTTTAGACAGATTGCTTTTACGTGACCAATATGTAAATAACCATTTGGTTCTGGCGGAAAACGCGTTACGATTTGTTTTGCACGTCCGGCAGCCAAATCATCAGTAATGACTTGGCGAACAAAATCTAATCCAGCCTGTTGTTCTTGCTGCGCAGAATCGACAGAGGCATGAGTATTCGGTGTCGGGTTGTTTGGCAGGTTCGAGACAACATCATTAGGCTTCATAGTGTATCAATCACTTCTTTGTAGATAAAATTTCGAAAAAATAAACGCTATCTTCATTTTTCATAAAGATTTTAACGTTTTTTACTTGCCTTGTAGTTTACAGTTTGCTTATGCTTCTCTCAACCAAAAAACCCATGGTCATAAGTCCATGTTTAGGAGATTAATGTAATGAGTTTTCCTCAAGTCGAATTAAACACCAATAAAGGTCGTATTGTTCTTGAACTAAATACTGAAAAAGCACCAAAAACAGTAGCAAACTTTTTAGAATACGTACGTGACGGTTTTTATGACGGCGTTATTTTCCACCGTGTCATTGATGGTTTCATGATCCAAGGCGGCGGGATGGATGAAAACTTCAAAGAAAAAGCAACTCGCGATGCGATTGAAAACGAAGCTGACAACGGCTTAAGCAATGATGTTGGTACAATTGCTATGGCACGTACTCAAGCGCCTCACTCTGCTTCTGCACAATTCTTCATCAATGTAAAAAACAACTCTTTCTTGAACCATACTTCAAAAACTGCTCAAGGTTGGGGTTATGCTGTATTTGGTAAAGTTGTTGAAGGTATGGACGTTGTAGAAGCAATCAAAGGCGTACGTACAGGTAACCGTGGTTATCACGCTGACGTTCCTTTAGAAAACGTTGTTATCGAATCTGCTAAAATTATTTCTGAATAATTTTAGGAATAAGATGTGACCTATCTGTTTATTTCAGATTTACATTTGTCACCTGAACACCCTCGACTCGTTCGAGGGTTTTTAGATTTGTTGATACATTATCAAAATAAGCAAACACAGCTTTACATTTTAGGTGACTGGTTTAACGCTTGGATTGGTGACGACTATTCAGCCCCTTGGCTCGATGAAATTGTCGAAGCTTTAAAAGCATTTAATCAAAAAGGTAATCGAGTTTACTTTCAAGTGGGTAACCGCGACTTTGCTCTAAATCAGGTTTTTCTGAATAAGTTTAATGGTGTGTTATTACCAGATACTTATTATCTTAATATCGCAGGTCACCAATATCGCCTAGAACATGGTGATGCGTTGTGTACAGATGATATTTCTTACCAAAGATTTAGAAAAATTATTCGAAACCCGCTTTTAGTGGCTTTTTTACGTCGAACCCCTCTCAGTTTTCGTACAAAACTGGTCAATGGTTTTCGTAAAAAGAGTCATTCAGACAAACAACAAAAAAGTTACGAGATTATGGATGTGAATGAACAGGCCGTAATTGGTGCTTTAGAAAATGTTGATGCACTTATTCATGGTCATACTCACCGTCCCGCAATTCATGAGATACAACAAAAACAAAGAATTGTACTAGGTGATTGGCGTGAAGATCATGCAAAAATTTTAGAAATAGATCCCTCTTCACATATGAAACAAGCTAAACTAACTGATTGGTATTATTAATAATTAGTTATTTTTATTTTTCAAATATCTAGCTTGTTTATTTAAATCAAAATCCCAGATCATACATAGACAGATAATGAATACAAACTTCCAGTTTATATGTCCGTACTTTTGATATTCGATATATAAAATTAAAAAGCACAATACAAATGCAAAAATTAGAAAAACTTTAACAATTCTAATTTCTCGCAGTTTACTTTTTCGATTAGTTGATATTAATTCAAACATTTTCAATAAATTAGTAAAAAATTTATATAAGTATTATATTTATTTATCACATTAAAATGCAGATGTTTTTCTCTAAAATCGCGTATGATGCCAAAGATTAAAGCCCTTCCATTGTAATAAGATTGATATGGAGTAAAGTATGGATATATTAAATACGGTTAAAAGTCGCTACACCACAAAAGCGTATGATCCTGAGAAAAAGATTCCTCAAGAAAAATTCGATAAATTACTAGAAATCTTACGCTTTACACCTTCTTCAGTGAATATACAACCTTGGCATTTTTTAGTTGCTGACAATCCTGCGGCTAAAGAACGTATTGCTAAGGCTTTAACAGGTCGCTATGCATACAATGCGCCAAAAGTCCTTGAGTCATCACATACACTCGTATTTTGTACAAGAACAGATATTTCACCTGAGTTTTTAAACCAATTACTTGAACAAGATGATTTAAGTGGCCGATTCAAAGATGAAAAAGCCAAACTCGGTCAAAAAGATACTCGCCATGGCTATGTTGAATTTTATCGCAATGAGCAGAAGAACTTATTTGGTTGGATGGAAAATCAAACTTTTATTGCCTTAGGACAACTACTTTTTGCAGCTGGATTAGAAGGGATTGACGCAACACCCATGGGTGGTTTTGACGAAGATATCTTAAATGAAGAATTTGGTCTAAAAGAAAAAGGCTTACGAAGTTCAGTCATTGTCTCACTTGGCTATAGAAGCGAAAACGATTTTAATGCCAAGCTCCCAAAATCTCGCCTACCTGATGAAGTGATTTTTACTCACTTATAAAACTTAGTAGAGTTCAAAAGAGCTTTCTTTTGAACTCCTATTTCATAGTAAGTGCTAAACATACTAGACCACTTATTCCTAAAATTGTTCCTAACATGGTTGGCAGTTTTAATTTTTCTTTATATAAAACTACACCACCAACAATGCCAAGCAATACGACCAAAATATTCATGCTTGCAAAGACAATAGCTGGAGAGTCTTTAAGTAAAATATGTGCTTTAACATATAGAGCTATGTTTGAAAAATTCAGAACTCCAAGTAACAATCCAGCCAGTGTATTTTCAAAATTCCATGCTGACTTTTTTTGGAAAAATAAATAAATAATTGATAAGACAAAAGATGTTATAAAAATTAGATTCAAAGTTAACGTAAACTGTAATCCTAAACTACTCGTATATTTTAATAATATATCTACTGCTGCATAACCAAACCAAACACTCATCAAAGCAAAAATTGCTTTTTTTGATTGATGGTCTGAAGAACCTTTGAACTGTCCAAATACAATTAAAAAAACAGCAAAAATTCCTAAACCTATTCCCAATAATTTAAGAGAACTAAACTGTTCATGAAAAAAGAAATAAGCTGCTAACAAAGAAAGTACTACTGATAGCCGCTGAGCGATTTCAGTTTTGACAATACCAGCATATTCTAATGATTTTGCAAGACACAAAAAAATACTCGGTAGAATGATCCCTAATGCAAAAATTAGCCACCAAGGCGTATTCTGTATAGATATATGCTGTATATCTGGCTTAAACCACCAATAGCATAACAAGCTTGCACTTGCATAATTCCATGCAATCATCTGCAGGGGCTGGTATCCCTTTTTCTTTAAATTTTTTAGCAGCACGGACACCAAAACACTGCACAGTGCTGCAGCAAATATTAATATCATTCGCAAAGAACCAATTAATTAACCGAAATTTGAAGAAATGAGATGAACTGAAGTCTAGCTAATTTACTTTTATATTTTTAAAGCCATAAAAAAACCAGTCAGTTTATGACTGGTTTTTTTATGGTAATCAATTAACGATTATTTTCGTCTTCTTGACCATCTTCAAATTTAGAATCGCCATCAAAACCGCCTTGGTGTCCACCGAAGCCGCCTTGACCGCCGAAGCCACCAGCTTGACCACCGAAGCCACCTTGACCGCCGAAGCCACCTTGACCCCCGAAGCCACCACCTTGACCACCGAAGCCACCTTGACCGCCGAAGCCACCTTGACCGCCGAAGCCGCCACCTTGACCGCCGCCAAAGCCAGTACCTTGACCACCGAAGCCACCTTGACTACCACCCTGAGCTGGGAAACCTGCACCTTGTGCACCTGCTGGACGAGGGTTACGAGCTGGAACAACCGTAGAAATAGCGTGTTTGTAAACCATTTGACTTACAGTATTTTTTAATAAAACAACATATTGGTCAAAAGATTCAATATGACCTTGTAATTTAATACCGTTAACAAGGAAAATAGAAACTGGGATACGTTCTTTACGGAGAGAATTTAAGAACGGATCTTGTAAAGTTTGACCTTTAGACATTTTTAACTCCAAAAAAAAATTTTTAAATCAGCGCAAAAAAACTATCTTTATTTTTCAACTAAAAATTATAAAAAGACAGTGTGCAAATTTTGCTTTATCCATAAGAGTTTCGCAAGTCTTCTTTCGCCTGCTTTATCGTCAAGTAAGTTTTAAAATCGTGTATTTCTTGCAAAGAACGTAACCACGTATATTGACGTTTGGCAAGTTGTCGTGTTGCAAATAAGGCTTTATCCTCCATTTCCTGCTTTTTTTTGAGACTCATATCACTTTTTAATAGAAATTCTAGAGCTTGTCGATAACCAACTGAACGCATAGAGGGTAAATTTTCATCTAAATCGTATTTTTCAATTAGAGACTCAACTTCACTCAAAAAACCGATATCCCACATTTTGCTCAATCTTTGCTCAATGCGTTGATGTAATTCTAACCGATCTGGAAGCAAAGCATAGTTATGAAATATGTATCGATATGGTACATTTTTTGGTTGCTCAGCCTGCAATTTAGTAATTGGTTGACCTGTAATACGATAAACTTCAAGCGCTCGGATAATTCTTTGCTTATCAGAAACTTTAAATTTTCCAGCAGCAATTGGATCTACTAGCAATAAATCATTATAAACGGCTTCCCAACCTTCATTTGCCGCTTTTTCTTCAATTGCTGCACGAACATTTGCATCAGCACTTGGTAAATTACTTGATAAGCCTTCCAAGAGCGCCTTGAAATACAACATGGTTCCTCCTACCAAAATAGGAGTTTTACCACGCGAATGCATTTCATCAATTAAAGCACATGCATCTTCAACAAACTGAGCAGCCGAATAAACTTCAAGTGGGGTAATAATATCAATCAAATGATGTGGATATAGCTCCTGCTCTTCACGAGTGGGCTTAGCTGTACCTATATCCATATCTTTATAAACAAGTGCAGAATCAACTGAAATTAACTCAAAATTTCCACGCTCATAAAGTTCACATGCCAAAGCGGTTTTTCCGCTTGCAGTCGGTCCCATTAAATTGATGACGGGCAATTGATTTGACATGTAAAACTACTCTCCTCGAGCAAATAATTTATCTAATTGAGATAATGGAAATGCACGCCAAGTTGGACGGCCATGATTACACTGACTCGCAAATTCAGTTTGTTCCATTTGGCGCAGCAAAGCATTCATCTCAGAAAGGCTGAGTTGTCTGTGCGCTCTCACTGCCCCATGACACGCCATACCTGCTAACAGTTCATCACGCTTTTGCAATAACCCTTGTGCTTCATCATTTGGATCTAAATCATTTAGAAGTTCTGGAATAAGATTTTCAAAATCCGCTTTTTGCAAGATAGCTGGCACACCACGCACAATCACTTGCTCGTCGCCATACAGATCGATCTCTAATCCTAAGCGTTCAAGCTGAGGTTTTAAATCTTCGACCCGCACAGCTTGCATACGACTAATTGAGATCACTTTAGGTATAAGCAACTGTTGAGACGTCCAAAACTCAGGTTTATCCCAAGCATTTTTCATTTGTTGCAGCAAAATACGTTCATGTGCTGCATGCATATCAACAATAATCAACCCTTCCGTATTTTGCGCCAGAATATAAATTCCATGAAGCTGAGCAATGGCAATACCTAATGGAAATTCATCTACTTTAGCGACAGGCTCAATATTTTCCTCAACTGAAAAATTGGCAGTAGGTTGATCGCGTAAAGGTGCTAAGTAAGTCTTTAATGCGTTATTTAACTGCGCAGAACCATTATATTTTGGGGATTGCTCAGCATAGTGAATAGCTTGCGGGCGACTATTATTAAAATCAGTTAAAAGTTCAGTAGAGGGCTGATAACTACTCGGCTTGTCTACTGTTGTATCAACAGCTTGCTCTGTACGATGTAATGTGAATTGTTCTTGATATTTAGGCTGAGGCTGTACAAATGAAGACTGAGTATCGTCCACCTTCATAGCTTGAGCTAAATCAGCACTCGCTGTCTGAAATTGCGCTAGGGTTTCTTTAGCATAATGTCTTACAAACTCATGTACTTCGCGTTGATTTAGAAAACGAATCTCATGTTTGGTTGGGTGAACGTTAACATCAATATTTTCAGGATCAACTTCTAAGAAAAGTAAATAAGATGAATGCTGATGACCATGTAAAATACCGTCATAAGCCATTCTTAAAGCATGTGAAATGGTTTTATCTTTCACAATTCGGCCATTTACATAAACATATTGTAAGTCTGCTTGAGCACGTGCATCTGAAGGATGTCCTAACCAACCCGACAAACGCATGTTGATACTGTCAGCATCTATCCAGTAAGCATTTTGAACAAACTGTTGACCCAATAATTGCTGTACACGCTGAAATCTTAATTCACCGCTATCTGCTATTGGTAAATTAATTCGAATATTGTCATTGTGCTCGAGTACAAAACGTATATCAAAATGTGTTAAAGCCAGACGACGTACAATTTCTTCAATATGACCAAATTCAGTTGTGGGCTTTTTTAAAAATTTACGGCGAGCAGGAACGTTAAAAAATAAATCCTGAACTCGAATATGAGTGCCCTTTTGTGCAGCCACAGCTTGTACTTGTTGGTGGTCAAAGGCTGTACCATTCACTTCAACCTGATGACCAATTCCGCTTTCATCTTGGCTACTGGTTAAAGTTAATCGTGAAACCGCAGCAATAGAAGCAAGCGCTTCACCACGAAAACCTAAACTGACGATTGCGTGTAAATCTTCTGCTGTTTTAATTTTACTTGTTGCATGACGCATGACTGCCAATGGTAAATCATCAGAATGTATTCCATGCCCATTGTCAATGATCTCGATTAGTGTTGATCCGCCTTGTGCAATCCGCACAATTAGTTCAGTTGCACCCGCATCAATTGAGTTTTCTAATAATTCTTTTACAACCGATGAAGGGCGTTCAATTACCTCCCCGGCAGCAATCTGGTTGGCTAACGCGGCGTCTAATGTATGAATACGACGTTGTGCTAGCTTTTCATCAGTCATGAAGCTGTTCCTGCAAAGTCTGGTACAAATGCTCTGTTGGTAAAGTTAAAGTGACGAAACGATTGAGTTCATCATCTGATTTTTGAATATCAATAACAATATCTGCCTGCGGTATTTCGTCTCCACCTTTCGATGGCCACTCAAATAAAAATAGTGCATCCTGAATGTCTAAATAATCACGGATTCCCATTAATTCAAGTTCGTAGGGGTCATTCAAACGATATAAGTCAAAATGAAAAATTTCTTTATTATTGATTTTGTATGGTTCAACAAGTGTATAGGTAGGACTTTTAACCGAGCCTTTATGCCCTAAAGACTGCAAAAAATAACGGGTTAATGTCGTTTTACCGGCACCCAAATCACCAATCAGATAAATCACGCCAGCCTGAACATGCTGCGCCAATGCCTGAGCTAAACGCTGGGTATCTTCTTCATGATTTAAGACAATTTTCAATGAATACGACATAACACACATAACATGATTCAAAATAATCGATATGATACCATTGCCCTGCTTTAAAGCCTACTTAAGTCCTTAACGATGGCTTTTTTTACACCACATTTATTAAATATTGACACACTTTTATGTCTAGTCCGATTGAATTTTTCCCACCTATGATTGATGGCGTAAGCGCAAGCCAAGTCTATCTACCACCGCAAACAACAGCACAAACCATCTATCAATTTCTTTGCGAAAATTTTCCTCATATAAAAACAGTTGAGTGGCAAAAACGTTTTCAAGATGGGCTTATTTACGCGGCAAATGGCGAAAAATTAACATTAGACAGCCCATATATAGCAAACACACATATTTTTTATTATCGCTTTCTTGCTTATGAAACCCATGTTCCCTTTGAACATCAAATTTTATTTGAAAATGATGACTTGCTTGTTGTAGATAAACCTCATTTTTTAACTATTAGTCCAACAGGGCAATATGTACAAGAAACGCTATTAGTCAGATTAAAAAAACAAACGGGCAATGAGTTTTTAACCCCAATTCATCGATTAGACCGTGAAACTGCGGGAGTCGTTTTATTTTGCAAACGGCCACAGTCACGCGGGGTTTACCAACAGTTATTTGCAGATCGTCAAGTTCATAAGATTTATCATGCAATCGCTCAATATAAAGCTGAATTAGAATTTCCTCAGACTTTAAAACTCTATTTAGATAAAGGTACGCCCTTTTATACAATGTGCGTTATTCCCCATACTAAAACCAATACAGAAACAAAAATTGAGTTGCTTGAGCATAATCAATCTTGGGCTAAATACTGTTTAACACCCACTACAGGAAAACAACATCAACTCCGTGTGCATTTAAGCCATTTGGGAATTCCGATTAAAAATGATCCGTTTTACCCAATAGTTCAACATAAAGCTGACGATGATTTTTCTCAACCGTTACAGCTATTAGCTAAGCAAATTTCTTTCATAGACCCACTGACAAAACAGCAAATGATTTTCAATTCTCGCTTTGAATTGACACTGTAATCATATCGTAATGACAAAAAGATTATTTTTTATGCTGAAAGACATTGAAATTACATTCCGATGGTTTAAAATAAATCCCTAAAAATTAAAAATCATTTGGTTTTGTTATTCATGCGAAAAACAGAAGTTTATCAGGTTCGACTTGACTCCCAAGAGAAAAAACAGGCTTTTGCTGTTTTTAAACAATTGGGGATTACCCCTGCCCAAGCAGTGCGACTGTTCTTTAAACAAGTCGTCTTAACTAAATCTATTCCTTTTGCTATCGAAAATCAGAACATTAATATGGAACAATTATTAAAACTGAGAAAAGCGAAAGCATCTTCCTTAAATCAGAACCCTTCAAGTTTAAATGTAGATGATGACCACGAAGATTTATTTGAAGAGTTAAATGCCTTATTGGGTGAAAGTGACAACACTTAACAGTGTTGCATTTTTAAACAACTTTTAACGTCAATTGGCTTTTTTTTTAGTTATGCTCTCTTTGTAAAAACATAAACATAAATACAAGGAGCGCCTAATGATTGTAAGACGAGCGACCAAAGAAGATTTAACACAACTTGCTGTCCTATTTGATGAGTACCGTCAATTTTACGGTGCATCTTCGAATCTTGATGAATCACATCATTTTTTAAAACAACGTTTTGAAAATAAAGAAAGCGTATTTTTTATTCATATTAAAGATGAAAAAATCACTGGTTTTGTCCTTCTCTATTTAGGTTTTTCTTCAGTGGCTTGTTCAACTTATTACATCTTAGATGACGTATATGTTACTCCAATGTTCCGTCGTCAGGGTTCAGCAAAACAGCTTATTGATACAGCGATTTTATTTGCAAAACAAGAAAATGCTTTACGTATTAGCCTAGAGACTCAAACGAACAATCATGAATCTCACCGCCTCTATGAAAAAATGGGATTTATTCGAGACAGTGAATTTCAGACTTTCCACTGTTTTCTTAAATAATATTTTGAGCGAGTTGTTTTTCCTGCTCAGACAAATAAACCCAATCCCCTTCCTCAATTTCAGGTAAGACCAGTTGGCCTATTTGATATCGATGCAGTTTTTCGACTTTATTGCCAACAGCCGCAATCATTCTTTTGACTTGATGATATACACCTTGATGAATAGTCATCGTTAATTGATGGGTTCCAAGTAGTGCTACATCTGTAGCAGCAAATATCCCTTTTTCTTGGTGTAAATTAACGCCTTGAGTAAGCATTTCAATTTGTTCAGGTGTGACTGGGTCGTAAGTCGTCACATGATAAACCTTTGGAACATGTTTACGAGGATGCGTTAAAGCTTGAAGATATTTACCATCATCAGTGAGTAACAATAAGCCAGTTGTATCTTGATCTAGACGACCAATGGCTTGCACACCACGTTGAACCATAGTTTCAGGCAATAAGCTAAAAACACTTTGATGATGCTGAGGATTGTGCGAACACTCGAAACCTTGCGGCTTTTTCAGAGCAATATAAATTTTTTCTCGATACAGATAATTTTGACCAAAAACAGAAAATTCAAAATTTTCAGGAGAGAATTGCTTTTTAAGATCACTCGCAACCTCTCCATCAATACTTACAGAACCATTTTTTATTAGCTGCTGGCAATATTTACGTGAACCGAACCCTTGTGATTGCAAAATTTTTTCCAGCAGCATAAAGCCTTCTCTTTAAAACCAAACCATTATTTTAACGCAGTTTTAGAACTTTATTACCCTTTTTGCTTTATCAACTTTGTACTTAACTCTCATCATTTTGAAGTTACTCTTCAATGACGCGATAAATTTTTTCGTTTTGTTCACTTTCAAATAACAATTCAGTCGTAGGCAAGATAATTTCATTATCCACAATAATATGTTCAATTCGCTGACTTAGCTTTAGAGGCTCATTATCATGTTCAACCAAATTCTTCTTTAGTTGAGCTTTCGCATCATAAATTTTTTCGAACTGGTCTTTAATTTTAATATCGACAATGTCCATATGAATCATCCTAAAATTACGATTAATGATTATTTTTATATCACAACATTTCAAAAGAAGAGTTTTTAACTTGTTAATTTATATAACATCGTTTCCAATCGTAACCAGAATGAAAAACTCTTTATGATTGAATCATATAGACTAAAATTGTCATTACAAATTCATTCTCTAATCTTTGCAACTTTTAAATGCTTTCACATTTTGATTCTTAATTATTATACAATTCAAATTATTTGCTTTCCTTGCCACTCTCCATGCTTGCCCAATTCGATGTTAATTTAGTTGTTTTACTGGTTTTGCTGATTTGTGGCTTATTAAGCCAAAATGCTGCTGTAACAATTGCAGCAGGTGTGCTTATTGTGATTAAAATTACCCCGCTAAATGAATTTTTTCCTTATATCCAAGCGCATGGTCTTAATTTAGGAATTCTTATTTTAACGATTGGCGTACTTACTCCTATTGCGAGTGGCAAACTTAGTGGAGAAAGTATTTTAAAATCGTTTGTTAGTTTTAAATCTTTGATTGCCATTGCAATCGGTCTACTTGTTGCTTGGTTAGGTGGACGTGGTGTAAAACTTATGTCAAGCCAACCTGATGTAGTTGCGGGCTTACTCATTGGTACAGTTGCGGGCGTTGCACTACTTCGCGGAGTACCAGTTGGCCCACTCATTGCAGCAGGGCTATTATCTTTATTCATAGGCAAATAAAAAGGCACATCTAAGTACCTTTTATTACTACTTGGGTTAAGTACCCATGTTTAGCCTGAATAATAAGAATTTCGCTTTAAAGAGAACTTTTCTAACTGTTTTAAAAATCCCTCAAAATAGCTCTTCTCTTTTTCTTCAACTCTATAGCCTGCATATAATGTACGTCTTAAACCATTTTGAGAAACACAATCTAAACGGCGGCTAGTGACCCATCCCTTTTGCTCATATTCATTTACTACCCAGTCTGGTAAAGCAGCAATACCTCGCCCACTCGCTACAAGCTGAATAAGCATTTGAGTTAAATCTGTTGTACGAATTTGTTTAGGTTGAATATTTGCTGGTATAAACAGTTTCGACATTATGTCTAAACGATGCTTATCAACGGGATAAGTAATAAGAACTTCTTCAGCAAGGTCTTGGACCGTAATATTTTCAGCACGAACCAATCGATGAGTGTTTGATAGAACTAAACGTGATTCATATTCAAAAATTGGAAAATATTCAATTCCTTTTAATGCAATTGGATCGGCTGTAATGAGTAAATCAAACTCACCATTTTGTAAAAGCTCATGTGGGTTTGACTCAAAGCCTGAAGCAAAATCTAAATCTACATCTGGATATTGATGACGGTATTGATTGAGCAAAGGCATTAGCCAGTCAAAGCAGCTATGGCATTCAGAAGAAAAAATAATTCTACCCGTTTGCCCATGCACAATACGAGTAATATCACTTTGAGTAATTTGAATCTGTGGCAATACATCATCAGCCAATTTGAGCAAGCGCTGTCCAACATTAGAAAAGCTAACAGGTCTGCTTCGACGATTCACAACCTCTACCCCATACCAATGATCTAATTCTTTTAATTGGTGAGAAATAGCCGAGGGTGTTAAACACAGATCATTAGCTGCCGCAACAAGTGAACCATGTTCACGTAATGCAACCAAAGTTTTAAGATGACGAATTTCTAACATGGGCAAAAGCCTGAATAAATAGATTTATCCATAAATTTTGAAACTTTTCTCTTATTTGAAGAAAATAGAGTGAGTCTAGATAAATCATTATTAATGAATAGTATTCATCTTATCACAATATTAATTAATGTGTCTCAACTTGCTTTTTACTTGATTATTTTTAAAGTGAATAAACCAATTAAATTTTAAGACAATGATTTTATTTAATATAATTTTTTAACATATACAAAGAAAAAGGCCTAAAGGCCCTTTTCATTTCATCACTCTGCTTTTGGTTTAGGGAATGCCTGCTCAAAATCGATGAGCTTAAAACTTTTCACCAAATCATCTTGCCCGTACGTTACTTCATAAGAAGTTTCTTTCCCACTAAAATATGCCTCAGTTGGTGTTCCAAATACTTCCCATAGCCCGAATGAAGCAACATCCGCTATACCATGTCCAAATGCACGGCTTACTTTCGCCCATTTTGGATAGCCTTGTTGGAAAGTATAAATTTCGACTCTTGTACCATCACGATATTCAGAAAGTACAGGCGCTCCTAGCTCAGCAATGACATAATTGCGAGAACTACCCGGATTTAACACGTTTAAATTTTTTTTACTTGGTTGATTACCCGCCATAAAGACTGAGCAACCTGACGTAGATAACATAACCACCCCCATAAGGCAGGCAATACTTAATTTTCTCACGATTTAGATTCTCTATTTTTTAAATATTTATACAACTTATTGTAATGCCTAAAGTATTACGAACTTATCATATATAATTTATTAAAAAATTTCGATAAATTATTTAAAATAAATATAAAATGCTTTTGCTTAAAACCTGCAACTGTACGCTCAATGTTTTAGTTTTTTATTATTTTGACCTCTTTTCCCTTATACTTTCATTTTTGAGTCTCCTTTTTTAATTTATTATGGCGTCCCCCCAATCTTCATCCAACACACCTCAACATTATTCACTGTTCTTAGCAATTTTCTCTCTTGCAGTTGGTGGTTTCTGTATTGGCACCACAGAATTTGTGGCAATGGGCCTTATTCAAGAAATTGCGCACAACCTAAATATTACAGTACCTGAAGCTGGACATTTTATTAGTGCGTATGCATTAGGTGTTGTTATTGGTGCCCCTATTATTGCTATTTTGGGTGCTAAAGTTCCTAGAAAGACTTTATTGCTTTGTCTCATGCTGTTTTATGGTATTGCTAATGCTTGTACAGCCCTAGCAGATACGCCTGAGACCGTTTTAGTTTCTCGTTTTATTGCAGGTTTACCCCATGGTGCATATTTTGGAGTGGGAGCTCTAGTCGCTGCTGAACTTGCAGGCCCATCACGAAGAGCTTCTGCAGTTGCACAAATGATGATGGGTTTAACCGTTGCTACGGTTATTGGCGTACCTTTAGCGACATGGTTAGGCCAACATTTTGGTTGGAGAGCAGGTTTTGAATTTTCAGCAACGATTGCATTTTTCACTTTAATTGCTGTAGCTTGCTTTGTGCCGAATATTCCGGTTCAGGCTACTGCCAGTATAAAAACAGAATTGGCTGGGCTTAAAAATATAAATATGTGGTTAACCCTTGCGGTCGGTGCAATTGGCTTTGGAGGCATGTTTTCGGTATATAGCTATGTCTCACCTATTTTGACTGAATATACAAAAGTTAATATTCAAATCGTTCCTATTGCACTAGCACTGTGGGGAATCGGGATGGTGATTGGAGGTTTAGCAGCTGGCTGGCTGGCAGATAAAAACCTCAATAAAACCATTGTAGGCGTACTCATTAGTTCAGCAATTGCCTTTGTTGTTGCAAGTTTTTTAATGAGTAATATCTATAGTGCTATCGCTTCTTTATTCTTAATCGGACTAACTGTAATGGGCTTAGGCGGAGCATTACAAACACGCCTGATGGATGTTGCAGGTGATGCACAAACACTAGCAGCTTCGCTTAATCACTCAGCTTTTAATCTTGCGAATGCATTAGGTGCATTTTTAGGTGGTTGGGTACTCAGTCATCAGATGGGCTGGATTGCACCGATTTGGGTAGGGTTTGTATTAAGTCTTGGTGGTCTTATTATTTTACTTATTGCATTTGCTGTAGAGAAAGCAACTCAAAAAGCCTTACTAGCGCCAGACTTTTGACCAAAATATTAGTCTGTTAGCTTTCCACCACAATGTGGGCAATAACATTTCTTTTCCCTTTCCACTTCTTTTTCTTCTAATACCTTTTCGCGCATGATTTGAATAATCAGATTATGCGCTTGTTCTTTTGGCAATCCGACTTTTTGCCGAATATGTTCTATTTCAATTTCATCGTGAATGATATCTATACCACGCACTTGAAGTAACTCTCGGAACTCTTGTTCAAGGCGCTGATTACGCTGGTTCAGTTCATTAGCTAAACCAGAGGCTAAAATACCAGCCGGTAAAGCAGCAATCCCTACCCCTAAAATTGTAATCAAAGCACCTAGCAACTTTCCTAAGCTGGTTACAGGTGTGACATCACCGTATCCGACAGTAGTTAAGGTAACGACTGCCCACCACATTGCTTTTGGAATAGAGCTAAATGCTTCCGGTTGAGCTTTATTTTCAACCACATAAATACCTGAAGCAGTCATAATAATCATAATGATTAAAATGAAAATCACTGCCTGAAACGAGCCCTTTTCCCTTTTAATGACACAAAGCAATATTTGTAAAGAGATAAAATAGCGAGTTAATTTTAATAGTCGAAGTAAACGTAAAATTCTAAGCATACGAAGGTCTATTCGTACAAAGAAATTTAGATATGCAGGCAGAATTGCCATGAGGTCAATCAGTGCCTCTCCACTCTTCATCCAAGCAAAACGCTGTTTCCAAGCAGATTGTGTCAGATCACGTTCGACTACACTCCAGAGACGCAAGAGATATTCAATACTAAAAATTGTGATAGAGATATTTTCAAAGTAGTCAAACCATATACGATAGCTGTAATACAGATCATTTACTGTTTCTAGCAGTACCGCAATTACATTTCCTATAATTAAGAAAACCAAGAAATAGTTAATACATCGACTTACTGTCGTTTCGTAATCATGATCATGAAGGTTGTTATAGAAGAACTTACGTAATGCCTTCCAAGCTAAAATTCGCATACGGATCTGAGCCACATTATTTTGAACATATATTAAGCTCACACACGTAAATTCACCACTATAATGCTTAATAAAATATTTTATTAATTGTATTAGCTAAACAATCATAAAGAATATTTCATATTTTCTAATTATATTTTAATGGGCAGCAACATATCTAAACTCATTTTCTTCCCACCATTGCACATCATAAATACCACCATGTGATTTCAAAATGACATTAATATAATTTTGAAGCAGCATAATATGATGAGTAATATCCAACTTTCTAAAAAGAAATCTTTTCAAAATTGGTGTATTTGGCGAAATAAATATTGCGAAACCATTGCTGTATTCTTCATAAACACTAATACCAATATACATCGTGATCTCTGGTAGAGGTACTTCTATTTCCCAACCCCAACGCTCAGGATTTAATTCGATATTTAAGTGATATCTATTTTTCAAGATACTATAAATATATTGTGCAATATCTTCAGTTTTCTGTACTAACGTATTTCCGTCTTCTGTTGATAATTTTTGATCATATAACTGATAATCATCAAATTTAAATTCAACAATTGTCTTTAGCATTTTTAAGTTCCATATATAAAATACCCGTGTTCTTTTTAATTATTTTTAAGTTCATGAAAACATTTTAAAACAAAAACTTCTTTAATATCTAGCGCTATATTTATTTTTACATTTTAAATATACAAAATATGATCTATTTAATATTTTAATTTGAAAATTGTGTATTAATTCTCTTTTAAATAAAAAAGGAGCTGAATAATCAGCTCCTTTTTTGTACTAAATTGAGGTATTAAGTCAATTGAGCAGCAGCAATTTTCTTAGTATCTACTTTATCAGCAGCATTTGTATATTCGCCCATTTGGTCGAAATTCAAATATTTGTAGATGTCAGCAGACATACTGTCAATTTGAGCTGCATATTGTTGATATTCTTCTGGAGTTGGTAATTTACCAAGTACAGCAGCAACAGATGCAAGCTCAGCAGATGCTAAGTAAACGTTAGAACCTTGACCTAAACGGTTAGGGAAGTTACGTGTAGAAGTCGATACAACAGTTGTGTTCGGCGCAACACGTGCTTGGTTACCCATACATAATGAACAACCAGGCATTTCAGTACGTGCACCAGCACGGCCATAAGTGTTATAGAAGCCTTCTTCCATTAACTGGTGTTCGTCCATACGTGTTGGTGGAGCCAACCATAAACGAGTTGTTAATGAACCGCTTGGTACTTTTTCAAGTAACTGACCAGCAGCACGGAAGTGACCGATGTTCGTCATACAAGAACCGATGAATACTTCATCAATTTTGTCACCTTGAACGTCAGAAAGAAGTTTTGCATCATCTGGATCGTTCGGGCAGCAAAGAATAGGTTCTTTGATTTCTGACAAATCAATTTCATACACTTTAGTGTATTCAGCATCCGCATCAGCTTTAAGTAGGCTTGGGTTTGCTAACCATTTTTCCATGTTTTCAACACGGCGAGCCATTGTGCGAGCATCACCATAGCCTTGTGAAATCATCCACTTAAGCATTGTGATGTTAGAACGTAAGTACTCAGCAACCTTCTCTTCAGAAAGTGTGATTGCACAACCAGCAGCTGAACGTTCAGCAGAAGCATCAGAAAGTTCAAATGCTTGCTCAACTGTTAAGTCAGTTTCCATTTCTGTTAAGTCGATTTCTAAGATACGACCAGAGAAGATGTTTTTCTTACCTTTTTTCTCAACAGTAAGATCGCCTTCTTTAATTGCATAGTAAGGAATCGCATGTACAAGGTCACGTAAAGTGATACCAGGCTGCATTTTACCTTTGAACTTAACAAGAACTGATTCAGGCATATCAAGTGGCATTACACCAGTTGCAGCAGCGAAAGCTACAAGACCCGAACCTGCTGGGAACGAAATACCAATTGGGAAACGAGTATGCGAGTCACCACCAGTACCTACTGTATCTGGAAGAAGCATACGGTTTAACCAAGAGTGGATAATACCGTCACCCGGACGTAAAGACACACCACCACGGTTCATGATGAAGTCTGGAAGTGTATGTTGCATTTGTACGTCAACTGGCTTTGGATAAGCAGCAGTGTGACAGAAAGATTGCATAACTAAGTCAGCAGAGAAGCCCAAGCAAGCTAAGTCTTTTAACTCGTCACGAGTCATAGGACCAGTTGTATCTTGAGAACCAACTGTAGTCATCTTAGGTTCGCAGTAAGTACCAGGAATTACACCTTGACCTTCTGGAAGACCACATGCACGACCAACCATCTTCTGAGCTAAAGTGAAGCCTTTGCCAGTTGCAGCAGGTTGTACTGGAGTACGGAATAATGTAGATGGTGCAAGACCTAAAGCTTCACGCGCTTTAGCAGTCAAACCACGGCCAACGATCAAGTTAATACGACCACCAGCACGTACTTCATCTAAAAGAACTGGAGTTTTAAGTTCAGATTCAGCGATTTGCTCACCGTTTTTGAACGCAGTTACTTTAGCTGCAGAGTGATCAATCTTAAGAACGATTTCGTCACCCATGTTCATATTCGCAACATCAATTTCTACAGGTAACGCACCAGCGTCTTCCATAGTATTGAAGAAAATCGGAGCGATTTTAGAACCTAAGCAGAAACCACCGTCTTTTTTGTTTGGAATGTGAGCGATTTCGTCACCGAAGAACCAAAGCACAGAGTTTGTTGCAGATTTACGAGATGAACCTGTACCAACAACGTCACCTACATAAGCAACTTGGTTGCCTTTAGCAATAAGTTCTTTGATTTGATTTAATGGACCAACTTCACCTGGTTTTTCAGGATTGATACCATCACGCTCGTTTTTCAACATTGCGTTTGCGTGTAATGGGATATCCGGACGGCTCCAAGCGTCTTGAGCTGGAGATAAGTCATCGGTGTTTGTTTCACCCGTTACTTTGAATACAGTAAGTTTGATTTCTTCTGGTACGTCTTTACGACTAGTGAACCATTCAGCATCAGCCCAAGATTGTAAAACAGCTTTTGCATTTGCATTGCCAGCTTTAGCTTTGTCAGCTACGTCATGGAACGCATCAAATACAAGTAATGTTTTTTTCAATGCTTCAGCAGCTAAACCACCTAATTCAGCATCATCTAGAAGCTCAACTAAAGGCGCTACGTTATAGCCACCAAGCATCGTACCTAGTAAATAAACTGCACGTTCTTTAGAAACTAGCGGAGATGTCGCTTCGCCTTTTGCAATCGCTGCCAAGAAAGCTGCTTTTACGTAAGCTGCTTGGTCAACACCTGCAGGAACACGGTTTTCAAGCAAATCAACCAAGAATGCTTCTTCACCTGCCGGTGGGTTTTTTAATAACTCAACAAGTTGAGCAGTTTGAGCATCATCAAGTGGCTTCGGTGGGACTCCGAGTGCGGCACGTTCAGCAACGTGTTGGCGGTAAGCTTCTAGCACGGTGTTCATTCCTCTTTTTTTAAAAAATTACTTGTAAATTCCAGCTTTCACAAAGCTTCACAAGTAATATGGACTACAAAATTTTACTAGAGTTCAAGCTAAAAGTTAATGCGCGCGGGGTGTTTCTCCGTGATGCCCATTATTTTGTAACTAAATACCCCTGTGTAAATAATGATCTTAATGACTGACTTATCATGCGATATTTTGAATTGAAAGAACACTCCACCTTAGTGGAGTGTTGACGATGTCTTGCACATTTAGAACTTTTTGTAGTTTGGCATTTTGTCATGTGGTGTAACTAAGCATTCATCTGCCATTTGTTTTCTAATTTTTTCTTGTAGGGCTTCTGGGTTAGTTTTTAGCTCATCTTGTGGAATAGCATAAACTTTCTCAATAATATTCAAGATGAATTTTTTGGTGATCTCATCTTCAATTTTATTTGCATGCTCAACCGCTTGAGATTTTTCAATTGCTTGCTGGCGGTCAAACACAATACTTCTAGCTGCATTTCCAACACTGGTACAAAAGCCATGCCATTGTTCTTCAGGTGTCAAAGGTTTTTTCTCTGTACAGCCGACTAACAACATTCCCATCAAGACAAATAAAACTTTTTTCATCATTACTCTACACAGACTAAGCTGCCCACATCATACTGAATCTGACAGACTTTGCAAAAACTGCCATAAAAAACCGAGATACTCGCTCTCGGTCTTTTATATGAAGTATCAAAAATATAGGTTGCTTTACTCAAATTAATTAAAGAACTTAATATCAGTAGGTGTAGATATTTTTGCAGCATCGCCAGCAGGTTTTAAGCTACCGCTTTTTGCATCAAAGCGGAACAAACTGATGTTATTACTATATACATTCGTCACGTATAAATATTTACCAGTTGCATCGAAGGAGAAAGCTCGTGGTTCAATGCCATTAGCTTTATAAATGACTGGTTGACCTAACAACCCATTTTGTTGAATTTTAAATACCAAAAGTTTGTTGTCTGCACCACGATTGGCAGCAATGACATATTTGCCATCTGGACTCAAGATAATTCCACTCGCACTCTTAAATTCAGGTGTTTTATCTTCGTGTACCAACTTTAGCTCAGCAATTTTTTTCAAATGTCCATCTTGTACATTAAACGCTACAATTTCACTTCGCATTTCTGCGGTAATGTACGCATGTTTGCCATTTGGAGAAAAGACCATATGGCGCGGCCCAGAACCATGAACAAACTTCACATCTCGACTGCTGTCTGCTTCAAGTGGTTGGGGTTTGTTAGGGTTATAACGAAAGGCATAGACTTTGTCATTTCCTAGATCGCTCGCATATAAATACTTACCATCTGGGCTGAAAGTTGTCGAATGTGCATGACCACTTTCCTGACGACCTTTGACATAGCCAGAACCTTCCGCGAAAACAATATTCTGTACCATTTCACCTATATGTCCATTTGGCAAAATTGGCAAAACGGCTACACCACCACGACCTTTATCAAATGCAGAATAGTTCGACACGAATAGGAATTTACCATCTAAACTGATTGAGGCGTGTGTTGGATGCCCACCATGGCTGTCTACTGTGTTTAGCACCTCTACCTTTCCGTTTTGAACTGATAATGCAGTGACCTCTCCTAAATTTTCTTCATTTGTTGTATATGCAAAACGGCCATCTTTCGATTTCACAATCCAAGAAGGACTTTTCATTTTTAAAACTTTAATAGGAGTTAAAGTCCCATCCGTATTAACTTTAAACTGGTACAAACCTTCACTGGCCTGTTTTGGTTTTTGCACAAGTGGTGCATTAGGAATAGATGTCCAAGTTCCCACTAAAGCGATTTGTTGATCTGCGGCATTCACCATGTTGCCCCACCCAAGTGATAAAAACGTCAACGACAAAGTTGCTGTTAATTTCTGAATCAATGCACGATATTTAAGCTTTATATCGTTATCCTTGCTCTCTGTAATTTCAACACAAGTAACTTTTTTCACTGGCATTTCCTTGAAAATTCGTAAGCGTCCGCTGAATCCC